>DGPE01000078.1:5614-7832 GCA_002390305.1 Micrococcales bacterium UBA4448
TACTCATGGCGTCTGCCACGCTACCAAAGACTGGAAGTGACTTACCTTCAACTTCGACGGTTTCGCCGGCTTTTCTAGGGTTCACGCCACCCACGATGTTTGAACCACCGGCAAGCATGCGCTGCGTGTGCTTCATTCCCTCGGCACCGGTCATGCCCTGGACGATTATTTTTGAATCTGAATTTAGAAAAATTGCCATGATCTTTAGTTCTTCCCTCTACCTGTTCGCCAGTTCGGCGGCCGTGTTAGCGCCACCATCCATGGTGTCCGCTAGAGAAACCAGCGGGTGGTTGAATTCCCTCAAGATTGCGCGACCCTCTTCGACATTATTGCCGTCCAGCCTCACAACCAATGGTTTTGAGGCCTTCCCACCAAGAGTGTTTAGAGCTCCGACGATTCCATTGGCAACTGCGTCACACGCCGTAATTCCACCAAAGACGTTTACAAACACGCTCTTGACCTGGGGGTCGTTCAGAATAACATCGAGTCCCGCGGCCATTACCTCGGCCGATGCCCCGCCGCCAATGTCCAGGAAGTTCGCTGGCTTCACGCCACCATTTGACTCCCCGGCGTAGGCGACAACGTCAAGAGTTGACATTACAAGGCCCGCTCCGTTGCCGATAATGCCTACTTCGCCGTCAAGCTTTACGTAGTTGAGGTCCATCTGTTTTGCCTTGGCCTCGAGAGGGTCCAGAGCGTCGCGCTCCATCTCTTCGCGCTGGTGTCTAAATTCGGCGTTCTCATCCAAGGTGACCTTGCCATCGAGAGCAAGAATTTGACCATCTTCAGTCAGGACCAGTGGGTTTACTTCAACCAAAGTTGCATCTTCTTTTTCAAAGACTTCGTAGAGCTTCACAATTACATCGCTGACTGGATCTACCAACTCGGCTGGGAAATGTCCGGCCGTTGCAATTTCAACAGCCAGTTTCTTGTCAATTCCTGCCACTGCTGAGATTGGAATCCTGGCCAATGCATCTGGGCGCTCAACAGCGAGCTGCTCGATTTCCATTCCACCCTCAACCGAGCAGAGTGACAAGAATGTGCGGTTTGAGCGGTCAAGCAAAACTGAGAAATAGAACTCCTGAGATATTTTGGCTCCCTGGGCAATCATTACGCGCTTTACCTCGTGGCCCTTGATGTCAAGGCCGAGAATTTCCTCAGCCTTTTGACGAGCCTCTTCTGGGCTATGGGCAACTTTAACGCCTCCGGCTTTACCGCGGCCACCAACTTTTACTTGAGCCTTAACAACCACGGTTCCGCCAATTTTAGCGGCTGCAGCATGTGCCTCATCAGGTGTGTCAGCGATTAGACCTTGCAGCACGGGTACGCCGTATTTTTCGAAAAGGTCTCGAGCTTGATATTCAAATAGATCCACAGTGGTCTTTCGGGTTTGTTTTTGGCCAACGAACAGACCCAAGTCTAGCGAGTTTAGAAACTGGCTTATTTTCTATAACTTGGTAATCGGGGCCATTTTTACCAATAACCGCTTGGTCACTCCTGACAGGAACCTAACCTCTGCAGTTTGACGGGGCGGGTTCCCGGAAACACTGACCACGCCGCCCTCTCCAAAGCTCTCGTGACTGATTCTGTCCCCAACTGCCAACTCGAGGTCTTTATTGTCTCTAACTGCGCTCGGCGTATTGATCGCACCCGCCCACTTGGTGGGTTCTCTGGTCGTGGTAATTGAGCGCTCTTGGCCCTCAGAATCAACCAGCTCTTGAGGAATATCATTCAGGAACATAGAGGTTGTAAAGCCGGAGGTATTGCCAAACACAGTTCGCTGTAGGGCATGAGAGATAAACAGGTGTTGACGCGCTCTTGTCATCCCGACATACATCAACCTGCGCTCTTCCTGGAGACCGCCCGGTTCATCGAAGGCTCTTATGTGTGGCAGTGTCCCCTGCTCGAGACCAATTAGGAACACCGCCTGATACTCAAGCCCCTTTGCAGTGTGCAGGGTCATCAGCGAAACGCTTCCAGACTCGTCTTCTATTTCATCCGCTGCGGCGGCCAGGGTCACCTCTGCCAAGTAGTCCGCGACGGTGCCCTCAGGATTTGTTGCTTGCCACTCAAATAGTTGCCCTAAAAGTGCATCTAGGTTTTCAACTCTGGCCTCATCCTGGGGATCCCTAGACATTTCCAGTTCAGAACGATATCCAGATTTGGATAGGGCGAGCTTCAAGACCTCGGCTGGGCCATCGGTGACGGTCATCGCCTC
>DGPE01000040.1:0-9076 GCA_002390305.1 Micrococcales bacterium UBA4448
GAGCGTACTCGTGAGGGTAACGACCTAATCGAGGAAATGGATGAAGCCGGAGTTTTGGAAAAGACCGCCCTGGTCTTTGGCCAGATGGATGAGCCACCTGGGACCCGTTTGCGTGTGGCTTTGTCAGCTTTGACAATGGCGGAGTACTTCCGTGACGTGCAGGGCCAGGATGTGCTGTTGTTCATTGACAACATCTTCCGTTTTACTCAGGCCGGCGCTGAGGTTTCAACACTTCTAGGCCGTATGCCATCAGCCGTTGGTTACCAGCCAAACCTTGCAGATGAGATGGGGCTTCTACAGGAGCGCATCACTTCGACCAAGGGTCACTCGATCACTTCACTGCAGGCCATTTACGTTCCCGCTGATGACTACACCGACCCGGCCCCGGCAACTACCTTCGCTCACCTGGACGCAACCACAGAGCTAAGCCGTGAAATTGCTTCTCGTGGTCTGTATCCAGCTGTGGACCCGTTGACCTCTACCTCTCGTATTTTGAGCGCTGCCTACCTGGGTGAAGAACACTACAACACGGCAATCAGGGTCAAGGCAATCCTTCAGAAGAACAAGGAACTTCAAGAGATCATCGCAATTTTGGGTGTTGAGGAGCTTTCTGAGGAAGACAAGATCACAGTTTCAAGGGCTCGACGTATGGAGCAGTTCTTGAGCCAGAATACCTTCATGGCCACCAAGTTCACCGGCGTGCCGGGCTCTACTGTTCCACTGAAGGACACAATCGAAGGCTTCACAATGATTGCTGATGGCGACCTGGACCATGTCCCAGAGCAGGCCTTCTACAACTGCGGTGGCATTGACGATGTGATGAAGGCATACGAGCGCATCAAGAAGGACATTGGCTAGTGTCAAACCTTATTCAGGTAAACCTTGTCGCCGCGGACCGCGAAATTTGGTCCGGTGAGGCGTCAATGGTTATTGCCAAAACCTCTGAGGGCGAGATTGGATTGCTAGCGGGCCATGAGCCAATGCTTGCTATCTTGATTCCCGGCTCAATCAGGGTGACTACGGCCGATGGTGAAAAGGTTGTAGCCGAGACTGAAGCCGGTGGATTCTTGTCGATGGAGCATGACACCTTGACCCTTGTGGTCAGGGATGCCCACCTAGTCAGCTAATTGCTAGTTTTACTGCCGCCGTCGGAGACTAAGCGTCCTGGCGGCGTTGGTGTATCCGTAGATAGAGCTGCCATCATTTGGGCGTCGCTAGATCCGGCAAGGCAAGTGGTTATCGATAGCCTGCTGAAACTTTGTGCCGATCCGGATCTGGCCGCAAAAAGACTAAAGCTTGGCAAGAAAAGCATCGGGGATATAGCGGCAAACCTTGAAATAATGACATCTGGCACCATGCCAGCCCTTCGCCGCTATACCGGCACCCTCTACGATGCACTTGGCTTCGAAACGCTCTCGGAGCAGGCCATCAAAAGAGCTAGCGACCAGCTGTTTATTCAATCCGCACTTTTTGGATTAGTGCCGGCGATGGAGCAAATTCCCTATTACCGGCTTTCCGCGGGAACCTCACTACCTGGGGTTGTACTGGCTGAGATTTGGAAAGAGGCTCACGCGGCAGTTTGGCCAAGACTTGAAGGAGAAGTGCTGGACATGCGCTCGAAGGCCTACGTGGCCATTAACCCGGTTTCAGAGACCAAAACAACCTATTTCGTTGAGGTTCTTGAGGCAGGAAGCGGCAGAGCACTGAATCACTTCAACAAGAAAGCCAAAGGCGCATTTGCAAGATCAATTCTAGAAAATGGCATGGAACAAATTGGAGACGCAGAAGCAGTTGCAGCTAAGGCTGGACTTGCGGTGAGGCTTGATGGCAAGAGGCTAGAGCTTTTGGTGCCTACGGGTTTCTAGTCAACCATTAGAGGCGGCTCGTCGATTTCTCGAATACCGTCCATGGGCATGATTTGAATTGGCTCGGGTAGCTCAATAACTCCATCTTCTAGAGAAATGATTGAGTCAAACCAGCCCTGATCGTTGTAGAGGATGTAGCCGGGAACTAGCCAGTAGTTTCCCTGAGAGTCCCAAACCGTGAGCATCATAGTGTCTGAGCTTGTGACCGTGAGCTGAACAATTTCGGGCTCATAATTCTCGGAAGGGTCCTGATCAGCAGGCATTGAGGTGTCCGCCGCTGTGCCATCTTCAGAGATTGGTTCCGGTTCGCTGACGGTGGGTTGCTCCTCGGAACTGGCTATGCCCTCTGAACGCGCCTCAACAACTCCTGAGTCATCGAGAGTTCTGTAAAAGCTATCCGGTGGGCCTCCAAACCAGCGACCATCGGAAATCCTTGCTACCGCATTAAGCGCGGAGATCGTATCGAATTGACCGCGATCAACTAGCTCAAAGCTGTGTGAAGAAAAATAAGATAACTCACCATTCATACCCCAGCTGAGGTATGTCCAGGCACCCGTGTCAATTCCGTTTGAAAGGTAAGGAAGCGACACGTAGGCACCCCAGTCGTCTCGGTAAACCTCAAAGCTGCTGGGCTCAAACTCTTGCCCGGTCAATCTCAGCAATTCAACTGTTGCAGCGCGCAACTGGTCAACGGTTGGGATAAGTTCTGGGGTTAGGGTCGGTTCACAGTAGGACGCCTCTGCATTTGACTCATCCCGGGTGTCTTGATCGGTGCAAACATAATTAGCTTCCGACCAGCTCGAATAGCTCCAGCTTCCAGTGCCGGACCAGTAGGTATTCATGTTTGCATTTCCGTCGATAATCGAGTAACTGGGATATTGATCGTCTGACCACTCATCCCGCACAGGTTCGCCGCTAAGTCCAAAAACTTTGGCCATCGCACTAAGAAGGTCAATCGGATCCCCAATAAGCCTTCCCTGATAAACAGTTCCAGTTCCAGTTTGATTGCTCAGGTCCGGGCCGGCACTGTATTCATAGATTGACCATCCGGGCCAATACATCATGTCATCTGCTACTCCAAGAGAGCTCTCGGAAGTTGCGCTCGTCTTTGAGCTACCGCTATTGGCATCAGCCACTGTAAAAAGTGGAGCGGGGGCAAGGAATTGGGGGAGCACCAGAGAAAGAGCTAGAGCACTTGCCCCAGCTGCTCCGGCACCTGCCAGGAATCTTGCTTGCTTGAAGCCGAAGAGCGGCTTTGTCTTCCCAGTGGCTGCCCTGGCAACAACGGTTGCATTTAGGTCCGGCGCTGCGGAGGCTGGGTCAGCGGCCTGAAGTCTTTTTTGAAGTTCAGAGTTATCGTTCATAATCAATAGGCGTAGTCAGCTACGCTATATTTTCATTGGAAAGCAAAAGTTTTAGTTTTTGTTTCGCTCGGGTAAGTCTGATTGCCGCAGCATTCTCGCTCATCTCCAATACTTTCCCGAGGTCACTGTTACTCAGGCCTTCAAGGCTCCAGAGCGCTATTACCTCCCTCTCCTTGGCAGTGAGCTTGCTAAATGCTTCACCGAGTTCAACATCTGCAAGAGCTATCGACTCGGCTGATGGCGCCGCTGTCGGCTCAGCGAGGCGAGCAAGAATGGCGTTCCTTGCTGATTGCTTTCGGTGTCTATTGGAAACTAGGTATCTAGCGGACTTATACAGCCACGGCAGTTCGAGCCCTTCAGGAATCCGATCCCTTTTTGACCAGGCAAGTTCAAAAAGGTCACCGGCAATATCTTCAACCTCGTCAAAGGGGAGACGTCTGGCCAGATAGGCATTGACCTTTGGCAGGTAACTGCGATATAGGCTGTTGAATTCTTCCGGCGACATCATGCTCCTCTACCTAGATAATGTAGCGAAGAGACAGTAATTTTCAGGCCGCTAGAAAGCAATTAGGGGAGTGGCTTTTCACAATGCCGGTTGATTGCATTAGTGCATACATGGTGGTTGACCCAACGAATTTGAACCCCAGTCTCTTTAGCTCTTTACTAAGGGCATCTGATTCGATACTGGTTGTGGCTTTGCTTGCGTCAATTCCTGGAACTCGGGCCTTAACCTCATAGGACCAAAAAAGATTTGTCAGGTCGATGTCTTGGTTCAGGATGACTTGAGCATTTGAAATTGCCGCCTGAATTTTGCCTCGGTGTCTAATGATGCCGGCATTTTGCATCAGAGACCCAATCTTTTCCTCATCAAAGGCAGCAACTTTGTTCAGTTCGAAATTTTCAAATGCTCTTCTGAATTCTTCCCGCTTTTTCAGAATTGTCAGCCAGCTCAGGCCTGCCTGGAAACCCTCGAGGGAAATCTTCTCAAACAGGTTGCGTTGTCCGGTGAGCTTCCGACCCCACTCGTTATCGTGGTAGTCGATGTAGATCTGGTCGTTTGTGACCCAGCTGCAGCGCTTTCGGTCAGACGAGATGATGTGCCGGTTCATTCTTTGTAGTCGATTTGTTCGAAGTTCAACAGCCAACGCTTGGTGGCGATACCCTCGCCGCCGGAATAGCCTGTGATCTTCCGTTGAGAGCCGAGAACCCGATGGCACCCGATTAGAAGTGGTACCGGATTTGCGCCCACCGCGCCCCCAACTGCCCTGACCGCCTTCGGGTTGTCAATAGCTGAGGCAATGTCGGCATAGGTCTTTTGCTCGCCAAATTTGAGCTTAGAAATCTGGTCCCAGACATGCTGTTGAAACTGAGTTCCTTGAATATCCAGCGGAACCCGAAATGATTTATTACTCCCGGCAAAATACTCTGATAGCTGGTCGGCAGCATCAAGAGCGAACTTATGCGCCTTGGCTGAGGATGAAAATTCCACTCTGGAAATAGTGCCCACCAGAATCTGCAGTTCGGCAACTCCTTTATCGGTGGTGCCGATGGCGATTTTCCCTATCGGTGAATTCATCACCTTGAGTGCGAGTAGTTCTGTCATACCCAACAGTATTGCAAACCCGTGGCAGTCTTTATGGACCCGATATTTTGCTTGTGGAAAACCAAGTGCTAGATACGCTTACCCGCTTCAGTCAGCACTTTCCTCAAGATTTGTTCAATGTCATCGAATTCAGCCGGGCCCATAGTAAGCGGCGGCGCGATCTGGACAACCGGGTCGCCGCGGTCATCGGCACGGCAATAGAGCCCCGCTTCGTAAATGGCGCCGTTCAAGAAACCTCTCAAAAGCTTCTCTGATTCTGCCCTTGTAAATGTTTCTTTGGTCTTTTTGTCTTTAACTAGTTCAATGGCAAAGAAGTAGCCATCGCCTCTCACGTCCCCAACTATTGGCAGGTCCATAAGTTTTTCGAGGGTTTTTCTCAAAATCGGTGAATTAGTGCGGACATTGTCCACAACTTTCTCGTTTTCATAAATTTCCAGGTTTGCCAGCGCCACAGCGCAGGCAACCGGGTGAGCGGCAAAGGTATAGCCGTGGGCGAAGGTCGCGGTCCCCTCTTTGAATGGTTCGAAGTATTTGTCTTTCACAAATAGCGCTCCGAGCGGAGCAGCACCTGAGGTGATCGCCTTGGCTGTGACCATCATGTCGGGGTTGATTTCGTAGCGCTGAGAGCCAAACATCTCACCGGACCTGCCATAACCGGTGATCGTCTCGTCGGCAACCAGAATCACATCGTACTTATCGCAGATCTCTCGAATCCTTTTGAAGTAGCTCTTGGGAGCAGTGAAGCAACCGCCAGCGTTTTGGATTGGTTCCACAAAAAACGCGGCAACCGTGTCTGGTCCTTCAAACAGAATCACTTCTTCTAAGCGGTTGGCTGCCCAGAGTGCGAACTCATCCTCGGTCTTGAATTCGGACCCAGCTCGATACCAGTTATTGCTCGGGATTCTGAAGGTGGATGGCACAAGCGGCTCAAACATTTGCTTAAAAGCTGCGATTCCTGTTATTGAAAGTGCTCCGTGGCTCGTGCCATGGTAGGCGGTCTGCCTCGAGATGACCTTGGTTTTCATTGGCTTACCGGTCATCTTGAAATACTGCTTTGCAATTTTCCAGGCCGACTCAACGCCGTCGCCGCCGCCGGTGGTGAAAAAGATTCTATCTAGTCCTTTAGGTGCTATCGAGACAAGCTTTTCGGCAAGCTCAACCGCTCTTGGGTGGGCATATGACCAAAGCGGCATGAAATCTAGTTCCATGGTTTGTTTCGCAGCTGCATCCGCTAGTTCCTGACGACCGTGACCAATGTTTGAGGTAAAAAGACCCGAAAGCCCATCGATCACTCGCTTGCCTTTTGAGTCGATGAGATGGTGACCTTCGCCTCTTGAGATGATGACCATGTCGTTCTGGTTGTAACTGCTGTGCCGAGTGAAGTGCATCCAAAGATGCTTCTTTGCACTTGCCTGCAAGTCCTGCTCTTGAATGGTTTCGCCAGCCTTTAGCGCCGCCACAATCGGGTAATCGGCATGCGTATGCTTACTCGCGAGCTTGCGAGCGGTCAACAGTCGCTTGATGGCACCTGGCTTTTTACTGTCTTGAATTGCCATTACGTTCCAGCTTTCATCTGGTTCCCCAGTTGTAGTGTTGTTTCTCAAGTTTTAGGTAGACAAAAGATTCGGCGGAAATTACCCCGGGAAGGGCTCTGATCTCTGAGTTTATAAGCTTTAGGAGGTGATCATCGTCTTCGCAAACAGCTTCGACCATTACATCAAAGCTGCCGGCCGTGAGCACCACATAATCAACAGAAGAAATCTTTGCGAGTTCTCTGGCAACCATTCCTGAGTCCCCAGAGCATTTGATGCCAATCATGGCTTGTCTCGAAAAACCAAGGACCAAGGGGTCTGTCACGGCAACAATTTGCAGCACTTTACTTTCGGTTAGTTTCTGCACTCGCTGCCGTACCGCTGCTTCTGAAAGGCCAACTACTTTGCCTATTTCGGCATAGGATTTTCTACCGTCATGCTGGAGTTCCTCGACTATCAGCTTTGATATTTCATCGAGGTGTGACTTTCGGGTCCGAAGCGTCTTGGACATATGTCGAGTATGCCACTTTCTAAGAGCGAATAGCCAGCAATCCGCAGTTTATTTATCGTTTGGTTACGAAATCGGCAGAGTTTGTTATTTTGACTATCGAAATCCAAGTTTCAGGTTTAGAGTCTGAAGTATTATCTGAACTAGGAGTGGCAAAGTGGCCGTCAAGAAACTGCAGAACTTCGTCGGAGGCAAGTACCAAAGCCCGACAAGCGATAAAACCAGCGATGTAATCAATCCTTCTACTGCCGAGGTCTACGCCCATGCACCGGTTTCCTCGGCCAAAGATGTTGATGCGGCATATCAGGTTGCCGCCAAGGCATTCGAAACCTGGGGTCAGACCACTCCATCTGAGCGCCAACTAGCACTTTTTAGAATCGCAGATGCACTCGAGGCCAGAGCTGAAGAAGCCGCCGATGTTGAGAGCGAGAACACCGGTAAGCCAAGAACTACTCTGGTTGATTACGAAATAGGTCCCTCCGTAGATCAAATTCGGTTCTTTGCAGGAGCTGCGCGGAACCTTGAAGGTCGCGCGACCGCGGAGTATATGGCTGACCACACCTCTTCGATTCGGAGAGAGCCAATCGGTGTTATCGGTCAGGTAACGCCATGGAACTATCCACTGAACATGGCGGTCTGGAAGTTTGCACCTGCTATTGCGGCGGGAAACACCATTGTTCTGAAGCCATCTGATACCACCCCCGCCTCTACGCTTCTGCTCGCCGAGATTGCGAGCGAGTTTTTGCCAGAAGGCGTTTTCAATGTTGTGACCGGAGATCGTGACACCGGAAGGGCAATGGTTGAAAACCAGATTCCTCAAATGGTTTCGATTACCGGTTCGGTAAGAGCTGGAATGGAAGTGGCAAAGAGTGCAGCAACTGACCTAAAGAGGGTGCACCTGGAGCTCGGCGGCAAGGCCCCGGTAATCGTCTTTGCTGATGCCAACTTTGAGCAGGCAGCAGCCGGCATTGTCGCGGCGGGTTTCTTTAACGCAGGTCAAGATTGCACAGCTGCGACAAGGCTGTTAGTTCAAGAGAGTGGCTATGACGATTTCATGGCGGCACTGCTAGCCGAGGTCAAGCTCAACGCGAAGGTTGGAATGCCAAACGAACCAGACATCCTGTTTGGGCCGCTGAATAACGCAGGTCAGCTGGAGCGAGTTCAAGGCTTCGTCGACCGGCTTCCAGATCACGCAAGAATCGAAACCGGTGGAGCCAAGATTGCCGGCAGCGGTTACTTCATGGAGCCAACTGTCCTGTCTGGTTTCAAGCAGACTGATGAGCACATCCAGGATGAAATTTTTGGACCCGTTCTGACGGTGCAGAAATTTAGTGACGACGCTCAGGCGTTGAAATGGGCCAACGATGTTCGCTACGGGCTGGCATCTTCGGTTTGGACCACTAACCACACCAGGGCAATGCGTTTTGCCAAGTATTTGGATTTCGGAGCAGTGTGGATCAACACTCACATCCCACTAGTTGCGGAGATGCCGCATGGCGGCTTCAAGCACTCGGGATATGGCAAAGACCTTTCGCACTACGGCTTTGAGGATTACACGCGTTTGAAGCACGTTATGCACTACATCGGCGACTGAAGCAAAAGTTTAGATTCCGTTGACTAAATTCAGTGGAAACTATGCCAAACTTTCCCTAACGTTTAACAATCGAATAATCAGACAGCAGTAAAAGCAACAACCGCAACCAACGTGGAGCGGAACCTAAGGAGAATGCTATGAAGCGAGGATTACCCCAAGACCCAATGCTGGCCCAGCTAGTTCAAATGGCTAGACAGCACCAGATTTCTAGGCGAGCCGCTTTAGCCGGTGTCGGTGGTACTGCCGCTGCGTTGACTTTGGCGGGTTGCTCCGCTGCCGAGGAGGGCCTAGCTGCCGGAACCGATGTTTCAGACAGTGAAAAAGTTCTTGTTTGGCACAACTGGCCTGCCTACATGGACGAGGATGATGACGGCAACTATCCGACACTCCTTAGATTCCAAGAGCAGTCCGGCATTACTGTCGAGTACAGCCTTGAGATTGATGACAACGACACTTGGTACGCCAAGGTAAAAGACCAGCTAGAGCTTGGACAGGACGTCGGAGCCGATGTTGCCTGCCCAACAACTTGGATGGCGAACAGACTTCGCAACCTCGGATATATCCAGCCACTAGATAACACCAACATGCCAAATAAGGTCGCAAACCTTGC
>DGPE01000040.1:9116-27858 GCA_002390305.1 Micrococcales bacterium UBA4448
GCTGAACTAAAGGGTCGCGTTGGGCTATTGTCTGAAATGCGCGACACAGTAGGACTGGTTCTATTGAGTCAAGGTATCGACATCACCTCTTCCGACAGCCTCACCGAGGATGCCTTCACTGCAGCACTCGATGAGATCAAGGCTCAAATTGATGCCGGGCAGGTCTACAACGTCCGTGGAAACAGCTACCTGGACGACCTCACAACCGGAAACATCATCGCTGCCACCGCTTGGTCTGGAGATATCACCCTGATCAACTACGAGGTTGGAACTGACGAAGATCCAGAGCCATTTGGTTTTGTCTTCCCAGAAACCGGTGCAACCCTGTGGGCGGACGAGTTCATCGTTCCAATGGGTGCTACCCACAAGCGCAATGTCGAAGAACTAATTAACTACTACTACGACCCTGTAAACGCAGCTGAGCTTGCCCTATGGGTGAACTACATCACTCCAGTGGTTGGTGCCAAGGAGATTGCGGCGCAGGAGGATCCAGAATTGGCCGAAAACCAGCTGATCTTCCCGAACGCCGAGACTCTTTCAAAGAGCTTTGCCTTCCGCAGCTTGACAAGTCAGGAGGAGCAGCGCTTCTCGTCAGCTTGGCAGAACTTGCTTCTAGGCTCCTAGTTGGCAATTGATTTTGTCGCTCGAGGTCAAGACCTCGAACTAAAAGGCATTCGTAAAGAGTTCCCCGGCTTTGTTGCTGTCGATAACCTCGACCTCAAGATTCCGGCCGGGGAGTTCTTTGCTCTCTTGGGGCCCTCGGGTTGCGGCAAGACAACCACGCTCCGAATGATTGCAGGGCTCGAGAGCCCTAGCCAGGGCGAAATTCTGCTCGGTGGAAAAGACATCGCAGGCATGAAGCCGCACGAGCGTCCTGTGAACACGGTTTTTCAAAATTACGCACTGTTTCCACACATGAGTGTTTTAGAGAACGTCGCGTTTGGTATTCGGCAGCGCAAGGTTGCCGAGCCGCTTCCGAAAGCCCAGCAGGCGCTTGCGATGGTTGAGCTTGAGCACCTGGCGCAAAGACGTCCACAGCAGCTCTCAGGTGGGCAGCAACAGCGAGTTGCCTTGGCTCGTGCGCTGGTCAACAGACCGTCACTGCTGCTGCTAGATGAGCCTCTTGGTGCACTGGATCTAAAACTGCGTAGGCAAATGCAGATTGAGCTAAAGGCTATCCAGATGGAAGTTGGCCTGACTTTTCTCCACGTAACTCACGACCAGGAAGAAGCCATGGACATGGCTGACACGGTTGCGGTTATGAATAACGGCAATATCGAGCAACTGGGAGCCCCGGAAGCACTCTACGAAAGACCCAAGACGGCATTTGTCGCCAAGTTCCTAGGTCAATCAAACATTTTTATTGGAAAAGTTGCTGAATCCAATTCTGAAACCATAAGCATCGATTTCAACGGCAAGAAAATTACCGGTCTAACCTCGAGGTCGGAAAAGCATTCGGGGAAGATCGCTATTGGAGTTAGGCCCGAGAAGACAAACTTCCACGCGGAAGAACCCTCAGCCACTTCAGGACTGAACGTCCTGGGTCCTGGCGAAATAACCGACATTCGATTCACTGGGGTTTCTAATCAGTATCAAATTGATATTCCAAATGTCGGCGAAATTACAGTCTTTGCGCAAAACGTTGGCAGGTCGCCGGTAATCGAACTTGGTGCCAAGGTGTTTGTTAGCTGGAAGGTGGAGCACAGCTTTGGGCTTGCAGACCTTCCCTCCGGAGCAGAAGAAGCCGAGTAATGGCATTCGTAGCATTTGGATCTCAGGCTCCCACCAAAGACCAGAATCCAAGAAAGGGCGGCCGGGTTGCGCTGTGGCTGTTGCTTCCAGGGCTCTTTTACCTAGCGCTATTTTTCATAACACCGCTGATTTCTCTGATCATCACTTCCCTGAAGCAACCAAGCCTTTCTGGAGGCATTGGAAGGTATGACCTTGGAATCGAGTTTGGCAACTACGCGTATGCCATTACGCAGTACGCACCTCAGATTTTTAGGTCCTTCAGCTTTGCTCTGCTGGCAACCGTTTTGGCGTTGGTAATCAGCTACCCAATTGCATACTTCATCGCGGTTAGGGCAAGGGATAGGCCGCTACTCAAAGGAATCTTACTCACGCTGGTCGTGGCACCGTTCTTCATCTCATTCCTGTTGCGAACATTCGCTTGGAAGCAGATATTTTCCAACGATTCCTTGATAGTGAATCTGCTGAAAGACGTTGGCATATTTGGGTCCGACAGCTACATTATTGGAACAAATTTTGCAGTTGTTTTTGGACTGGTTTATAACTTCATTCCTTTTATGACGCTCCCTATTTATGCAAACTTGGATCGTTTGGACCTGCGTCTGGTTGAAGCCGGTTCTGACCTATATGCAAGCCCGGCGAGAACATTCCGAAAGATTACATTTCCGCTTTCTATGCCCGGAATCATCTCGGGAACACTGCTCACCTTTATCCCAATCAGCGGTGATTACGTGGTCGCAAGCCGCGACTTCCTGGGTGGTCCAGATACGGCGATGATTGGAAACGTGGTGGAGGCTAACTTCCTCAGAATCCAGGATTATCCGACTGCGTCTGCGCTATCGGTAATGCTGATGGCGACTATCGTTATTTTGGTCTCTGCCTACGTGAAGCGAAGCGGAACGGATGACCTGCTATGACCAAGTTTTCTCTGGGCAGGTACCTACTGCCAACCTATGTGTTTTTGACTTTTCTATTCTTGATGATTCCCATCGGTTACACCTTCGTCTTTTCTTTTAATGACTCAATAAAATCCAACATCATCTGGCGCGGCTTCACCTGGGATAACTGGCTGAATGTTTGTGATCAGGCCGATGTTTGCAGTGCTTTTGGAAACTCTATTTTGATTGCGGTGACTGCAACGGTCATTGCCACCACACTGGGCACCATGATTGCAATTGCTCTTGTTCGCTATCGCTTCAAGTTCCGCAGTGCTACAAACCTGCTGCTGTTCTTGCCGCTAGCAACTCCTGAGGTTGTAATGGGTGCCGGCCTTGCGGCGCAGTTCTTGGATTTTGGTTGGGCCAAGGGCTTGTCCACGATCATCATCGCTCACGTAATGTTTACTCTCAGTTTTGTCGTCGTTACTGTCAAGGCTCGCGTTGCAACCCTCGATCCAGCCCTTGAAGAAGCTGGAAGAGATCTCTATGCAAGCCCGGCACAGGTCTTCAGGAAGATCACCTTCCCGCTGCTGCTGCCAGGAATCCTGGCTGCTTCCATGCTGGCCTTTGCCTTGAGTTTTGACGATTTCATAATCACGCAGTTCAACTCAGGTGCCGTTGGCACCTTCCCGAAGTTTGTTTACACCGCAGCTGCAAGGGGAATCCCTCCGGAGGCCAATGTGGTTGGTTCAGCGGTGTTCCTGGTTGCAATGGCAATCGTGATTTCTGTTCAGGTCAGGTCATCCCTGAAGCAGCAAAAATTAGCCAAACAGTAATTCAACGGCCGCCTGAAAATGCAGGCGGTGCTTTTCAACATCCTCAGAGGTAGTCGCGGGGGAACATAAAATCATGTTGTGAAAAGGCGTCATAAGGATGCCGCTGTTGATGGCATGAAGTTGAAGGAATTGGCCTAAATCGAAGTCTTCGGCCTGATGTGCCTCTGCTCCAGTCCGCGGAGCTTCAGCCCTAAAGCTGTACTCACCGCGGCATCCGATTCTGGAAACCTGCCAGTCGAGCTTGTAGTGATCAATTATGTCCTGGGTGTTTTGCTGCCACAAGGTAGCAAGCTCTTCCATTCGCTGAAAGTTTGATTCGATTAAAACCTCTTCGAGGGTTGCCCTAACTGCGGCCATCGAAAGAGCGTTGCCGGCAAGGGTACCTCCAACACCTCCAACATCGATGCTCTCAAGTTCAAGGCTTTCTGCGATGCGCGTGGCCAGATCAGAGGTAAACCCGAGTGCACCAACTGGCACCCCACCCCCAATTGTTTTTCCTAGAACCACGGCATCTGGTTTTAGATTGTCACGCTTGGTGATACCGCCAATGCCGGCTGAAAGGGTGTGGGTCTCATCAAGTGCGAAAATGACTCCGTATTTTTGGCAGAGTTCCTGAAGGCCTTCTAGATAGCCGTGTTCGGGCAGCACAATTCCGATGTTTGTCAGTCCCGGCTCAATCAACAGCAGAGCAACTTCACCGGATGCAAATGCCTGCTCAGCTGCTTCCAGGTCATTGAATGGCAGCGATACCGTGGTGTTTATAAGCTCTGTCGGCTTGCCGATGTTGTTCGGTCTTGAAACGGTGTTTCCCTCTTCGTCTAAGACGGCAAAGGTCTCGTCCACGCTTCCGTGATAGCAGTAATCGTGGACCGCAATTTTTTGCCTTCCGGTTACCTGGCGTGCAAATCTAATGAGGTGGCGGTTGGCATCGGTTGCACTCAGAGTGAATTGCCACTTGGGCACTCCAAAGCGTTCTGCCAAAATTTCGCCGTTTATCGCTGCATCTTTGGTTGGGAGCATAAAGGTGGAACCCTTTGCTATCTGCTGCTGAACAGCCTTGACAGTGGCATCAGGAGCATGTCCAGACATCGCACCGGTGTCACCAAGGCAGAAGTCAGTGAAATCGTTGCCATCTAGATCAGTGAAATGAGCCCCTTTGGCACTTTCGACATAGATCGGGAATGGTCCAGGCCACTTAGCCATCCAAAGCATTGGCACGCCATTGAGCAGAGAAGTCTGTGCCGTCTGGTGGGCAATGGCCGAGGATGGATGCTTAGTCGCGTAAACGTTGACCTGATCCTGGAACAGCTTCGCCAAGTGCTCTCGGTTCTGATATGTCTGCATTGAAATGCGTTCCCTTGTTTTGTTTTTAAAGCTCTTGTGTTGTTGCGCTAGAGGCCGGCAAGGCCTTCTGCAAATACATCCAGCGCGTCATGGAGAAGCTCATCTGAAATAGACAGCGGTGGCAACAGCCTGATGACATTCGAGTAGGTTCCGGCGTTCAGCAGCACAACACCGTTGGAATGGCAGTGCTTTAGCATCGCATCACTAGCTGGCTGGTTTGGGTTCAGTGTTCCTGGCTCGACGAATTCAACAGCTTGCATTGCCCCCACTCCGCGAACTTCACCGATCATTGGAAATTTGGTTTTCATTTCGTTCAAGCGCAGAGAAATGAGTTGACCGATTTCGGTCGCTCTTTCCAGCCAATTGCCTGTTTCAAACTGCTCCATTACTGCCACCGCCGCCGCAAGTGCAGTTGGGGACCCGCCGAAGGTTCCGCCAAGTCCACCCGCGTGAGCAGCGTCCATAATTTCAGCGCGGCCGACCACACCCGATAGCGGCATTCCACCGGCAATTCCCTTGGCAACTGTGACTAGGTCGGGCTCAAAGCCCTCTTCCCACTGACTGGCGAACCATTTTCCGGTTCTTGCCATGCCACTTTGAACCTCATCGGCAACCATGACGATGCCGTTTTCCGCGCACCAGGCTCCCAGGGTCCGCAGGAATCCAGGAGCTGGGACGATGAATCCAGCTTCACCTTGGATTGGTTCAATGAACAGTGCAGCCAGTTGCGTAGCGCCGACTCGTTTTTCTAAGTAGGTGATTGCTCTTGCGGCAGCTTGTTCGCCGGTTAAGCCCTCGGGATCCCTAAATGGGTAGCTCATAGGGGCGTGGTTTACGCTTCCAGGAAGCGGACCAAAACCGGTTGCATAGGGGTGTGCTTTGAAATTCATTGCCATAGTGAGGCTGGTCCGACCGTGGTATGCGTGATCAAAAACGGCGATTTCATGCCTGCCGGTTGCCCGCCTTGCAATCTTGACTGCATTTTCTACGGCCTCAGCACCGGAGTTAAAGAAGGCAGCCTTCTTGGCAAAAGATCCGGGGGAGTGCTTGATTAGAAGCTCGGCTGCTCGAACATACTTCTCGTAGGGAGTGACGGTAAACAAAGTGTGAGTAAAGGCAGCAACCTGTTTCTGAACCGCCTCAACCACTCCTTCATTTGTGTGACCAATGGTCACAACACCGATTCCTGTTCCCAGGTCAATCAGCTGATTGCCGTCGACATCCTTGAGGATCGCACCGTGGGCCTGCTCGATAAACGCCGGAAGCATTGTCCCCACTCCAGAAGACACTGCAGCGCTTCGCCGCTTCTGCAGTTCGGCAGATTTGGGACCCGGAATTACCGTTTTAAGAATTCGCTTTTGCTCGAGGCTCATGTACTCAATTCTAGATTCATCATGCCCGTTTTTGTGTTCCAAACGCGGTTCCTCTGAAGAGCGTTCTAAGCTTTGGTAAATGCGCACTGTTTTAGTTCTCGGCTCAACCGGTTCGGTTGGCACTCAGACCCTGGAGTTGATTCGGGCAAACCCTGACAAGTTCGAACTGGTTGGGATATCTGGGAACGCAAATGCTCAGCTCATGGAATCTCAACGGGTCGAATTTTCGCTTCGCGAGGATGCTGTCGCGGTGGGCCCTACTCAGGCAGCCGAGCTTGCTGGCAGCATCGGCGCCGATGTCGTTGTCAATGGAATCACCGGGTCCGCAGGGCTTGGGGCAACACTTGCATCGCTACGGTCCGGCTCCAGGTTGGCACTGGCGAATAAGGAATCGTTGATTGTCGGCGGCACGTTAGTTACTGACTTGGCTGAGAAGGACCAAATTCAGCCGGTTGATTCCGAACACTCTGCGATAGCGCAGTGTTTGCTTTCAGGAGGCAAATCCGAGGTCGCGAGGTTGATTCTTACCGCTTCCGGGGGCCCGTTTCGCAACTGGTCGAGGAAAGAACTTGAGAGCGTAACTCCTGCTCAGGCCCTAAAGCACCCAACCTGGACCATGGGCAAGGTGATTACTACCAACTCTGCAACCTTGGTAAATAAAGGGTTGGAGGTCATCGAAGCCCACCTGCTATTTGGGCTCCCCTTCGATCAAATCGCGGTGACCGTTCATCGCCAGTCGATAGTGCATTCAATGGTTGAGTTTCATGACGGTTCAGTGATTGCGCAGGCCTCCGAACCAGACATGAAACTCGCTATCGGTTACGCAATGGGCTGGCCCGAGCGCTTGGCCGAGTCCACGACGCCGTTGGATTTCACCAGGGCACAGTCTTGGGACTTTGAACCTCTGGATGAAGAGATTTTCACTGCCGTAAAAATTGCGCGCCAGGTTGGGAAAGCGGGACTTACATTTCCCGCTGTCTACAACGCAGCCAACGAGGAAGCGGTTGAGGCGTTCCACGAGGGGAAACTTTCATTCTTAGGTATCACAGACACAATCGAGGCAGTTCTTGACATGCACACGGCAGAGGTTCTCAGCCTCGAGGCTGTGCTGGAGGCAGAGACCTGGGCACGCCAAGCAGCCAATTCGCTGATAGCAAAGCGCTAAGTGTGCCCCGATTGGTTAGCCTTATAACGTGATCGACATTCTCCTTTACCTTGCTGGAATTGCAGTGGTGCTCATCGGCATTGCGCTGTCAATTGGGTTGCATGAAATAGGTCACTTGGTTCCAGCGAAGATTTTCGGCATCCGGGTAAACCAATACATGGTTGGGTTTGGCCCAACGGTGAAATCATGGACCAGGGGAGACACCGAATACGGCATCAAGGCAATCCCGCTGGGTGGCTATATCTTGATGGCAGGAATGTATCCACCGGAATCAAGGCCCTATAGGGGCCCATTTGCAAATTGGATTAAAGAGGCAAGAAAGCAAGTTCGCGAGGGAATATCAGAGCTGGACGAAGATCGTCAGTTCTATAAGCTCTCTGCACCAAAAAAACTAATCATCATGCTCGGTGGTCCTGTGATGAACTTACTGCTGGGTGTGCTGCTGATTCTGGTTGCCCTGAGTGGTATCGGAACGATGCAGAGCACTCTGAGTGTGAATAAGGTCTATGACTGCGTGGAGGCTGACGCCAGCGGCGCCTGTCCCACTGGGGCTCCGCAATCACCTGCCCTTATTTCTGGGTTGCTTCCCGGCGATACGGTTTCGATGGCTAATGGCCAGCCAGTAATTAGCTGGACCGAAGTAGTCGCTCAGTTGAATAAAAATCAAACCAGCCCTTCGACTCTAACGGTGCTTCGAGATGGAATAGAACGCGAAATAACGATTAGCCCGACCTTCATTGAGACTCAAGTGTTTCTAGAATCTGGCGCGGCAGCCGCCGATGCAGCCGGAAATCCGGTAACCGAGCTTCGGCCAATTCTTGGTATCCAGTTGGGTTCCAAGATGACGCCGATGAGCATTCAGGATTCTTTTCAGTTCTCGCTCGTGGCGACCGGTGGCATGCTGGCTTTTGTAGCGGATCTACCGAGGCAGGTCTATAAAGTCGCTCAGAGCACATTTGGAATCACTGAGCGTGATCCAAACGGGGCAGTCTCGATTCTTGGAGTGGGACAGCTGGCCGGAGAACTTACTGCCGCGGACATTTCTGTCAGTGCCAAGCTAGCGAGCTTGCTGTTGTTGATTGGCTCTTTGAACTTGGCGCTGTTCGTGTTCAACTTGCTGCCACTTTTGCCGCTGGATGGTGGCCATGTTGCCGGCGCTATCTATGAAAGCGGCAAGCGAAGAATCACTAAGCTTGTGACTGGGTCCGACCCTGGACCCATTGACACCGCTAGGGCGCTGCCGCTTGCCTATGCAGTTTGGATTCTATTGATCCTCACCGGTGTCATCTTGATTTTGGCGGATGTCATTAACCCGATTCGATTGGGTTAGGAAGTAACTTGAGTTCTTGGTTGTTGCAAACCTTTGAACACGGGAGAGGTGTTAATTGCCAGCTGTAAATCTTGGCCTTCCAGCCGGACCACCACCGACCATCGCACCTCGTCGTAAGACCAGGCAAATCATGGTCGGAAAAGTAGCCGTTGGAGGAGACGCACCGATTTCAGTGCAGTCGATGACTACCACGCAGACCACTGACATCAACGGGACTCTGGAGCAGATTGCTGAGTTAACGGCAACCGGTTGTGACATTGTTCGAGTCGCAGTTCCTACCTCAGATGATGCAAACGTCTTGAAGGTGATAGCGAAGCGCTCTCAGATTCCAGTAATTGCAGACATACATTTCCAGCCCAAATATGTTTTTCAGGCAATTGATGCCGGCTGTGGTGCGGTTCGGGTGAACCCGGGAAACATTAGAAAATTTGACGACCAGGTCGGTGCCATTGCCAAGGCAGCTCAGGATGCTGGCATCTCTATCAGGATTGGCGTGAATGCCGGCTCCCTGGACCCGAGACTCTTGCAAAAATATGGCAAACCAACCGCAGAGGCACTTGTTGAATCAGCGGTTTGGGAGGCAAGTCTCTTCGAAGAGCATGGCTTCCACGATTTCAAGATTTCAGTGAAGCACAACGACCCAGTGGTCATGGTCAAGGCCTATGAGCAGCTGGCGGAACGCGGTGACTGGCCACTTCACCTCGGGGTGACCGAGGCTGGTCCTGCATTCCAGGGAACAATCAAGTCCTCCGTTGCATTTGGCGCTCTGCTGTCTCGCGGAATCGGAGACACGATCAGGGTCTCGCTTTCGGCTCCACCGGTGGAGGAAATCAAAGTCGGATCGCAAATTTTAGAGAGCCTGAACCTCAGGCCCAGAAAGCTCGAGATAGTCTCTTGCCCTTCCTGCGGTAGGGCACAGGTAGATGTTTATACTCTCGCAAACGATGTAACCGAGGGGTTATCTCACTTAACTGTCCCGATTCGGGTTGCGGTTATGGGTTGCGTTGTCAATGGTCCAGGAGAGGCAAGAGAGGCTGATCTTGGAGTTGCTTCAGGAAACGGCAAGGGTCAGATTTTTGTCAAGGGAGAAATCATCAAAACCGTTCCGGAGGCTGAGATTGTTCAGACTCTGATAGAAGAAGCGAACCGAATTGCAGCCGAAATGGACAGCGCACTTATCGGAACAGCGCAGGTTAGCGTCAGCAAGTAGCTAACATTGTGCTCATGCCATTACGCCTGAGCACTTTATTCCTTCGAACTTTACGCGAAGACCCTGCAGACGCAGAGGTCGATAGCCACAGATTGCTGGTTCGCGCCGGCTACATTCGCCGCGCAGCCCCGGGTATTTTCAGCTGGTTGCCGCTTGGCCTTGCCGTCAAGAACAAAGTCGAGCAAATTGTTCGAGAAGAAATGGCCGCAGCCGGAGCACAGGAAGTGTTCTTCCCAGCACTCTTGCCAAAAGAACCCTACGAGGTCACCGGCCGCTGGGAGGAATACGGCGATAACATCTTCCGCCTCAAAGATCGCAAAGAAGCCGAGTACCTGCTTGCACCCACCCATGAAGAAGTCTTTACGTTGCTGGTAAAGGACCTCTACAACTCCTATAAGGACTTGCCTCTAAGCATTTATCAAATTCAGAATAAGTACCGTGATGAAGCGAGGCCTCGCGCTGGCCTACTTCGTGGCCGCGAATTCATCATGAAGGATGCCTACAGTTTCGATATTTCAGATCAGGGTCTTGATGTTTCCTACCAGGCACAGCGAGATGCCTATGAGCGAATTTTTGAGCGCCTTGGCATCGAGTATGTAATTGTTAGCGCTGATGCCGGTGCAATGGGTGGTTCTAAATCGGAGGAGTTCCTGAGTCCATCTGAAATTGGCGAGGACACCTTTGTTAGATCTGCATCCGGCTTCGCGGCAAACGTGGAGGCGGTGAGGTTTAAGAAATCTGAGGCGGTTGAGCCGCCGGCAGTCGAGGCTATAGAGCATGCATCTCCTTCGACTCCAACCATTGACACCCTGGTTAGCTTTTCCAATCAGAACTATCCAAAATCAAGCGGTACATGGAAACCTGAAGACACCTTGAAGAATGTCGCCTTGGCATTGATTTCAGCCGACGGCAAACGCTCTTTGGTGATTGTTGGCCTTCCCGGCAACCGCGAAGTTGACTACAAGAGAGCCGAAGCATGGTTTGGTTGCGATGTCGAGCAGGCTAATGAGGAAGATTTCAAGAAGCACCCCAACTTGGTTAAGGGCTACATCGGCCCAACCAAGGACAATAAGCAATTCTTGGGTAAAGAAACTGAATCAAAGATTCAGTACCTGCTCGATCCAAGGGTTGCCGACGGCACCGCCTGGATAACCGGAGCAAACAAGGATCAGGTTCACGTTTGGCATCTTGTTGCCGGTCGAGACTTTGTATCCGATGGAATTGCAGATGTCGCTGAAATTTTGACCGGTGACCCGGCGCCAGATGGTTCTGGACCACTCGAACTAGCAAGGGGCATCGAAATAGGCCACGTCTTCCAGCTTGGAAGAAAGTATGCCGAAGCTTTGGATTTGAAGGTCTTAGATTCCAACGGCAAGCTTGTCACCGTGACCATGGGGTCCTATGGAATTGGTGTCACTAGGTTGGTTGCCGTAATTGCCGAAGCCTTCCACGATGATAAGGGCTTGATGTGGCCAGATTCAGTAGCTCCTGCAAATCTGCATGTAATTGCTGCAGGTAAAGATGAGCTCGCCTTTGAGGTAGCCGAAAAAATAACGGCAGAAGCCGAAAGTGCCGGGCTAACAGTGATGCTAGATGACCGAGCAAAGGTCAGCCCAGGAGTTAAGTTTGCCGATGCCGAGCTGATTGGAAACCCGTGGATTATCATCTGTGGAAGGGGTGTTCAAGACGGAGAAGTTGAGCTCTGGGATCGCGCTAGCGGTGACAGGTCACAAGTGAAGATAGACTCAGCCATAGCCGAGCTGATTGCAAAGCGCTAAAACAGAAAAAAAGAGGCGAGCCATGGACATCGACTTACAAGTTCTCCGACTTTTAGAGCGTGAGAGAGAGATTCCGTTTGAGGAATTAGTTCTCATCATTGAGGCTGCAATTCTTGCCGCTTTTCAGAAAAGCACTGAAGAACCGATTAAGGGTGCCAGGGCAGAGCTCGATCGCAAAACCGGGCACGTAAAGATTTTTCAGCCGATCTTGAGCGAAGATGAAGAACCGGCCGGGGAAGAAGAAGCAACCCCAGAGGGCTTTGGCCGCGTTGCAGCATACGCCGCAAAGCAGGTCATTGCTCAACGCATGCGTGAAATTTCCGACGAAGGTCTGATGGGAGAGTTCAAGGGCAAAGAGGGTGACATTGTTTCGGGCCAGATCCAGCAGGGTTCAAGATCCAACATGGTCTACATAAACTTGGGCTCGATAGAGGCACTTATGCCCCCAGAGGAGCAGGTTCCGACCGAAGAGTATCCGCACGGCGGTCGGCTGAGGGTCTATGTCACAAGTGTTCAAAAGGGGCTTCGTGGCCCGCAAATCACTGTGTCTAGGACCCACCCAGGTCTAGTGAGAAAGCTTTTTGCACTGGAAGTACCAGAGATTGCCTCAGGTCAGGTGGAGATCGCATCTGTAGCCAGAGAGGCTGGACACCGGACAAAGATTGCTGTGATTGCCAAGGAGCCCGGTATCAATGCCAAGGGAGCTTGCATTGGTGAACTTGGTCAGCGAGTCAGGGCAGTTAGCGCCGAACTCCACGAAGAAAAAATTGACGTAGTTGATTTCTCTGAAGACCTAGCCACTTTCGTCGCTCAAGCGCTGTCGCCAGCCAGAGTCTCGGACAGCTTCATCTTGGATGCCGCCACCAAGGCGGTTCGAGTGCTGGTTCCTGACTTCCAGTTGTCCTTAGCCATCGGCAAAGAGGGCCAAAACGCTCGCCTTGCAGCCAAACTCACCGGCGCCAAGATCGACATTCAGCCAGATAGCATCCTCGAGGGATAGCGGGATTTGGTTAGAGGTCCTAGAATGGAGCCTATTCGGACCTGTGTTGGCTGCCGCCAGCGAGATTCGATGAAGCACTTGCTAAAAGTTGTTTCAGTGGATGGCAATTTCCTTGTCGATGTGGAGCGAAAGCTCCCCGGTAGAGGAGCTTGGGTTCACGAGAACTGCTTCGAGAAAGCGCTTGATCGGAAAGGTCTAGTACGCTCCTTGGGGGATTCCAATCCGGAATCCATCAAGACATGGCTTAGGAATCAGGCAGAAAATATGGCTGACACAAAATGAGTTTCTCGAAATGAGAAAAGCTCAGAACTAAGGCCTTCCCTGTTTGGGTAGGCCCCGAACAGGAGAAATAAAGTGGCGCTTCCACGCGTATACGACATAGCTAAAGAACTTGGAATCGATACCAAGGTCGCATTGGCAAAATTAGAAGAGCTCGGCGAATACGTCAAAGGTGGCTCTTCAACAATCACCCCACCGGTAGCAATCAAGCTGCGAGCGGCTTTCCCCAATGCTGTCAAGCCGGCAAAGAAAGAGCCTGCCAAGCCCAAGGTAACTGCCGAAAAGCCAGCACCATCTGAGCAGGTAAAGGATGTTGCAGCGGCACCGACGCCGGCGCCAAATATCGAAGCCCCAGTTACTGAATCTGCAACCCCATCGCCGGCGGTCACAGAAGAAGCTCCGACAGAGCCGAAGTCTGCCAGCACCATTCTTGGAACTCCAAGACCTGGCAATAATCCATTTTCTTCCAACCAAGGCATGGGCATCCCTCGCCCAATGGCCAGGCCAGGAAACAACCCATTTGCATCCAACCAGGGCATGGGACGTCGCACCGAGGGCGCACCAAGACCAGCAGGCGCACCAAGACCAGCAGGTGCACCAAGACCCGCAGGTGCACCAAGACCGGGAGGCGCACCGAGACCGGGTGGCGCACCAAGGCCGGGAGGCGCACCAGGATCTGGAGCACCTAGACCAGGCGGCGCACCAGGATTCGGAGCACCGGGTGGCGGAAGACCAGGACCTGGCCGCGGTGGCCGCGGTGCTGGAACTGCCGGAGCTTTTGGTAAAGGTGGTTCTCGAGGTAAGTCTCGTAAGTCAAAAAGAACCAAGCGCGAAGAGTTCGAACAAAGGTCGCTGCCCAGCCTCGGCGGCGCAGTGGTGCCACGCGGTGACGGCACAACCGTTATCCGTGTTCGCAGAGGTGCTTCAATTCAAGACTTTGCCGACAAGATTGGCACCAATGCAGGTCAGCTGATTACCGTTTTGTTCGCACTGGGACAGATGGCAACTGCCACGGCGTCTCTAGACGAAGAGACCTTCCAAATTCTTGGAGAAGAACTCGGCTACAAGGTCGAGGTTGTTTCACCTGAGGACGAAGAACGCGAGCTTTACGACGGCTTTGGCCTAGACATTTCGACGGGAATCGAAGAGGAGGAAGATGAAGATCTTGCTCCAAGACCACCGGTTGTAACTGTTATGGGTCACGTTGACCACGGTAAGACTAGGTTGCTTGACTCCATTAGAAGTGCCAACGTAGTTGCAAGTGAAGCAGGAGGAATTACCCAGCACATTGGTGCCTATCAGGTTCACGCAACGCACGAGGGCAAAGACCGCGCGATCACTTTCATTGACACGCCGGGTCACGAGGCGTTCACCGCTATGCGTGCCAGGGGTACTCAGGTAACCGATATTGCAATTTTGGTTGTTGCCGCCGATGACGGGGTTATGCCTCAGACCATAGAGGCACTGAACCATGCCCAAGCTGCTCAGGTTCCAATCGTGGTGGCTGTGAACAAGGTTGATAAGCCAGATTCCAACCCGGCCAAGATTCGCCAGCAACTGACCGAATTCGGCCTGGTTGCCGAGGAGTTTGGTGGCGATGTGATGTTTGTTGATGTCTCTGCTCTAAAGGGCGATGGCATCGAAAAGCTGCTTGACGCTGTGCTTTTGACTGCGGATGCCTCGTTGGATCTTCGTGCAAACCCTGACAAGGCTGCCCGAGGAGTTGCAATTGAAGCGAACCTGGACAAGGGACGCGGTTCGGTGGCAACCGTTCTGATTCAGTCCGGAACCCTCGAGGTTGGAGACGCGATCATCGCAGGTGCTGCTCACGGAAGAGTCCGAGCAATGTTCGACGAGAATGGCGATGCCGTTGCTTTGGCGACACCATCAAGACCAGTTCAGGTGCTTGGCTTGCAGTCGGTGCCGAGAGCCGGTGACACATTTGTGGTTGCTGCCGACGAGCGTCAGGCAAGACAGATCGCCGAGAAGCGTGAAGCTGCTGACAGAAACGCCCTGCTTGCTAGAACTCGCAAGAAGCTTTCGCTTGAGGACTTCACAAAGGCGCTGGAAGACGGCAAGGTCGAGTCACTGAACTTGATCATCAAGGGTGACGTTTCAGGTGCTGTTGAAGCGCTTGAGGACAGCCTTCTCAAGATTGAGATCGACGATTCAGTTCAGCTCCGAATCATCCACCGCGGTGTTGGTGCGATTACTGAATCTGATGTCAACCTTGCAACTGTTGACTCAGCTGTGATCATTGGATTCAATGTCCGACCTGACAACAAGGCCAAGGAGCGCGCTGACCGCGAGGGTGTCGACGTTCGTCACTACACGGTTATCTACAATGTGCTGGATGACATTGAGAGCTCACTCAAGGGCATGCTCAAGCCGGAATACGAAGAGGCTCAGCTTGGAACAGCAGAGGTCCGAGAGGTCTTCAAGTCCTCCAAGTTCGGGCTCATCGCAGGTTCCTATGTGCGAAGCGGCCTAATGCGTAGAAACGCAATGGCACGAGTATTGCGTGACGGTGAAGTCATTGGAGAAAACCTAAAGGTTGAATCTCTAAAGCGCTTCAAGGACGACGCCACTGAAGTTAAAGCTGACTTCGAGTGTGGAATTGGGCTTGGTTCATTCAATGACGTCAAGGTTGACGACGTTATAGAGACCTATGAGATGGTTGAGAAGCCGAGGACCTAATGGCAGATCACGCCCGTGCTCCAAGGCTTGCTGAGCGCATCAAGGTTCTGGCTGCCGGAGCTCTTACGAAGGTAGTCAAAGACCCAGATCTTGGCTTCGTCACTTTTACCGGTGCCAAAGTCACCCCTGACCTTATGCAGGCAAAGCTCTATTTCACTGTTTTTGGAACCGATGTCGAGAAGGCGAGATCTGTCGAGATCCTGCTCAAAAACACCGGTCGCCTCAAGGGGGAAATTGGTAAGCAGCTTGGCATCAGGTTGACTCCAAATTTGGAGCTGATTCTTGACGAGGTTCCAGAAATCGCGAGCGACCTAAACGATCTTTTGGCCGAGGCCAAGCGTCGAGATAGCGAGCTGGGAAAGCTCGCTAAGGAAGCTAAGCACGCCGGCGATGCCGACCCCTATGTTCAAAAGCCGCAGGCTGAATAATGTCCAGTGGGCTAGTCCTAATAGATAAGCCGAAGGATTGGACCTCGCATGACGTGGTCGCCAAAATGCGAGGTGTTCTTGGAACTCGCAAGGTTGGGCATGCCGGCACTCTGGATCCAATGGCCACCGGGTTACTGATTCTGGGTGTGAACCAGGGGACCAAACTGCTTCAGTATTTACTCGGCCAAGATAAGTCCTACACGGCAAGAATTCGTCTGGGCCAAACAACTCTGAGCGATGACGCAGAATCTGAGGTTCTAGAAAGTTTTGACGCCGGTGGGGTTTCTGAAGTTTTTGTGGACCAGGAGATAGCCAAACTGACCGGAACTTTCGAACAGGTTCCGTCTTCGGTCAGTGCCAAGAAGATCGATGGCGCCAGGGCTTACGATCTTGTTCGCGCCGGCAAAGTAGTAAAGCTAGAGCCCAAGACGATCACAATCACAACTTTTTTGAGAACCAGTGAAATTTCTTACCACGATGGCCTTGCGGATTTTGATGTTCTTGTTGACTGCAGCACCGGAACATATATCAGGGCGTTGGCAAGAGATATTGGCGCAAGGCTCGGTGTTGGCGGCCATCTAATTGGCCTTAGGCGCACCAGCATCGCAGAGTTCAATGTTGCCGCTGCAACAGAAATGACCGCTGAGCCCCGTCTTATTGATTTGAAGAGCGCCGCAGGCGCACTATTTAGATCAAAAGAGATCACGGAGCAGCAAGAAGTTGACCTTCGACACGGAAAGCAAGTTCTTCTTGAATCGGAGAGTGGTTTGCTGGCGTTGATTAGAAATAATCAGCTCGTTGCATTGGCTGAACCTGCTGGCGATCTCTATAAATCAATGGCGGTATTCCAGGGAGAAGCATGATCGAGGTCTACTTCTACATTTTGGCTTGGTATTCACTCGGGGCTGGACTGCTACTGGTTGCCATGGGCCTTTTTGGCAGAGCTCCAAGCGGGTTTTCACTCGCTATTGCCGCATCGGTGCAGGCCGGTTTAGTGGTCCAATTGGTGGTTTCGATAGTGTTGGTGATTGGCGGTCAATCGGCGGTCATTGACACCTGGGAGTTCTTCGGCTATCTGGTAGTGGCGCTACTGGTTCCACTCGGAGGTGCAATCTGGGCACTGGTCGAAAGAGATCGCTGGTCGACGGTAATAATGGGAGCATCGCTTCTAGTGATCGCGGTGATGCTGGTGAGAATGGATCAAATCTGGACCGGGGTTAACCCCTTCGTTGTCTAAGCTTGGTCTTTGGTGAATAGATGAAAGTTTCAATGGGTATCGGCAGGCTGCTAATAGCGGTCTACGGCGTTTTTGCTGTCTCAGCTACCGCCAGAGCAAGTTATCAATTGGTAACTGAGTTTGATCAAGCACCGGTGGCATATTCACTTTCTGCCGTCAGTGCGGTTGTCTATGTAATAGCAACTATCGCTTTGGCCAGGGGGCAAAAGAGTATGGCACTGGCCAAATTCGCTGTTGCCTTCGAACTGATTGGTGTAATCGTGGTTGGCATACTTTCGCTTCTATTACCTGAATTATTTTCACACCCATCAGTTTGGTCTGGCTTTGGCATCGGCTACGCCTTCATTCCAATGTTGTTGCCGATACTCGGTCTTATTTGGCTCAGGAGGCAAAGTGCTAGAGCTTAGAACCACGTCACTGCCTGTGAACTATGCAGAAACCGCTGTGGCGATTGGTAAATTTGACGGGGTCCATCTCGGTCACAAACAGTTGATTCATGAGTTAGTTCAAGCATCTGAAGATCAGTTGCTCTCGGCGACCGTTCTCACATTTGACAAGCACCCAGATGCTGTCTTGAACCCGGGAACAGAGCCAGCTTCATTAATAGGCCCAACCCAGAAGGCAAGGTATCTTTCCGAATTAGGAATCGATGCTCTGGTGACAATCGAATTCGATTCAGCTCTCGCGAAGCTAACCCCTGAGGAGTTTGTAATAGCTCACTTGGTGCCTATGCGAGCAAAGCTTGTCCTGATTGGAAACGGATTTAGGTTTGGGGTTAAAGGTTCTGGCAACATCGAAACGCTCAAGGAGCTCGGAAAAACATATGGTTTCCAAGCCAGGGCGATTCCCTCTGTAATGTTTGGTGAGGTCCCGGTTTCTAGCACTGCAATCAGGACTGCGCTTTTGGCAGGCAAGGTTGATGTCGCTTCAGTGATGCTTGGAAGAAACCATGAGTACGAGGGGATTGTTGAGCACGGCAGAAAGATCGGTCGCTCAATCGGTTTTCCAACCGCCAACCTCGCCAGATCGAGCGAAGGCCTATTGCCAGTCGATGGTGTTTATGCTGGCTGGCTGCACGCAGACGGCATTCGGTACCCGGCCGCGCACTCGGTGGGAACGAACGACTCAATCGAAGCGGTGCCAAGGCTTTTAGAATCCCATGTCATCGGGCGTGACGACTTAGATCTTTATGACCTTTTGGTGACTGCAGAATTTGTCGAGCAGGTTAGGCCGTGGGCAAAGTTTGAATCCATGGAAGTGCTGATAAAGCAGATAGCAACGGACGTGCAGGCCTGCAAACAAGTTCTGGGAGAGTAGGCTGACACCCATGACTTTCGTGGGAGCAATCAAAAGCGGTTTTAAAAACTACATAAACTTCAAGGGCAACGCCTCAAGAAGAGAGTTCTGGTACTGGTTTCTGTTCACTTTTCTGCTGGCG
>DGPE01000038.1 GCA_002390305.1 Micrococcales bacterium UBA4448
CATGGTGTTGGCGGTATACATGCCGCCACAGGCGCCCTCTCCAGGGCAGATTGCCCGCTCGATTCGACCCAGGTCTTCATCGCTCATCTTTCCGGCCTTGCAAGCACCGACGGCCTCAAAGGCATCGATGATTGTCACCTGCTTCTCAGTGCCGTCCGTGAGCTTGACCCAGCCCGGTGCAATGGTTCCTGCATACAAAAAGACTGAAGCCAAATCAAGCCTTGCTGCAGCCATCAACATGCCGGGCAAGGACTTATCGCAACCAGCCAAAAGCACAGAGCCGTCGAGGCGCTCTGCCTCCATGACGGTCTCGACGGAGTCGGCGATTACCTCGCGAGAAACAAGTGAAAAGTGCATTCCCTCGTGACCCATTGATATTCCATCTGAAACTGAAATCGTTCCAAACTCCATCGGCCAGCCGTTTGCATTACGAACACCGACCTTTGCAGCGTCGGCAAGACGGTCTAGGGACAGGTTGCAGGGGGTCACTTCATTCCAAGACGAAGCAACACCAATTTGAGGTTTTACCCAGTCGTCGTCTCCCATGCCAACGGCTCGGAGCATTCCACGCGCTGGGGCTCGCTCAATTCCGTCGGTAACTACAGAGCTTCTCGGCTTCATGTGATTGGTCATAGTTCAATCTTACGTTTTATATCGCGATACCCTGAAGGAGTGGAAAAACAAGATACGACCAAAGTGCCCACGGGACTAGCGCTCTACAACATTGCAGCCCATCGCGCTAGCCGAGAGGTTATCTACTCCTATTCCACTTCCTTTGGCCTTGCCACCAGAATAATCTCCAAGGAGCTGCGCGCTCATATCGAGAACATCTACGCCCTGGTCCGCGTTGCTGACGAGATTGTTGACGGGTCGGCTGCCGAGGCCGCCGCAATTGAAACCGCAGTGGACCCCGGTCAACTGCTGGCTGACTTTGAAAACGAAACCTACCTGGCCATGAAGCGAGGTTTTTCCACGAATTTGATTATCCATTCCTTTGCGCTCACCGCAAGAGAGGTCGGAATCAAAAAAGAAATAGTGGAACCATTTTTCTTCTCGATGCGTCAGGACCTGACTGAGACGATTCACGATCAGGCATCTTTCCAGCGCTACGTCTACGGCAGCGCCGAGGTGGTGGGGCTGATGTGCTTGGCGGCCTTCGTGCACGGGCACAAATATTCAGAGCATGAAAAAACCACGATGGTTACTGGAGCAAGGGCTCTAGGTGCAGCCTTTCAAAAAGTGAACTTTCTAAGAGATTTGGCATCAGATTTCGAAAAACTGGGACGGAGCTATTTTCCTGGCGTTGATGTGAAGACCTTTAACGATGATGTGAAAAATGCTCTGGTTGCGGACATTGAAAATGACCTTCGTATTTCCGCTCTGGCTCTTCCGCTATTGCCAGCCTCACCTCGAAAAGCAGTGACCGCTGCGCAGCTACTTTTTCAAGAACTCAATAAAAAGATTGCAAAAACCAAAGCCGAGGAACTAATTCAGGCCCGAATCTCGGTTAACAACTTACGCAAGCTAATTTTGCTTGCAAAAACTTTGCTAGGAGCCAAGCCGTGAGTAGTAAAAGCGCCGTTGTAGTTGGTGGAGGAATCGCAGGACTTGCCTCGGCAGCACTGCTCGCAAAAGCTGGAATGAAGGTTCAGCTATTCGAAGCGAACAACAGCCTTGGTGGCAGGGCCGATGTCTGGGAAAAAGACGGCTTCCGCTTTGACATGGGCCCAAGCTGGTATTTGATGCCGGACGCATTTGAGCAATTCTTCAAGCTGATGGGGACCTCAGCCGAGACAGAACTCGACCTGGTAAGGCTGAACCCGGCCTACCAAACCAGAAATGAAGGTCTTGGCGACTCTCTACTGATGCCAGATAACGTCGATGGAATCAAGGAGCTTTTTGATTCAATCGAAGAGGGTTCTTCCAAGGGGTTAGACCGCTATCTCAAGAGCGCAGAGAGTGCCTACGAACTATCCATCAAACACTTCCTCTACACAAACTTCATGGACGCTAGAAGCTTTGTGCAGCCGGAAGTTATCGCCAAACTCGGGCGCTTTCTCAAGCTTTTGATTAAGCCGCTTTACTCATTCTCGGGCGAATACGTAAAGGATGAGCGCCTAAAGAAAATGCTGAACTTTCCGGCTGTCTTTCTAGGTGCTTCCCCCTACGACACTCCGAGCATGTATCACCTGATGACGCACGTTGACATGCAGCAGGGTGTTTTTTATCCAAAGGGTGGTCTTCACACCGTGATTGAAGCAATCGTCAGACTTGCAAAGCAGCACGGTGTCGAAATCCACACCGGTTCACCCGTTTCAAAGATCCTGACCGATGGCAACAAGGCTGTCGGCATCGAGGTTGGCAAATCTGAGATTTTTGCGGATGTTGTAGTTGCGAGCGCCGACCTGCATCACGTCGAGACCAAACTGCTCAGTAAAGAGCACCAGACTTACCCGCAGAAATGGTGGGACAAGAAAACCCCCGGCCCCTCAGCGATGCTGCTTTACTTGGGCGTCAAGGGTGAACTGCCCCAGCTCAATCACCACACGCTGTTGTATACCAAAGACTGGGACTCCAACTTTGCCGAGGTTTTCCGCAAGGCAGACGGCAAAAGCCGAATCCCAACTCCAGCCTCTCTCTACATTTGCAATCCATCGAAGACTGACGATTCAGTAGCTCCAGAGGGACACGAAAACCTCTTCGTGCTTGTTCCCATTGCGCCAGACCCGTCTATCGGCTCTGGCGGTATTGATAGGGCAGGCGATGAGGCTTTTGAATTAGAGGCGGACAAGGTGATCGAGCAGATTGCAAAGTGGTGCGATATTCCAGATTTAGCAGACAGGATCGTTGTTCGCAGATCAATGGGCCCAGCGAACTTTGAAAATGAACTTAATGCCTGGAGCGGAACTGCCCTTGGCATGGCCCACACTCTGACCCAAAGTGCATTTTTTAGACCAAAGAACTACTCCAGGAAGCTCAAGAACCTTTTCTACACCGGACACAACACAATTCCAGGAATTGGTTTGCCGATGTGTTTGATCGGCGCTGAGCTGGTTTATAAGCATTTGGTAAATGACCGCTCTTCCGGACCGATCGCCAAGGAGCTAACAAAGGTCCAGAGGTGGAAGGGAATTAGTTGATTGAAGCAATTACTCCCTTCCTCTACCTAGCAGCACTGCTTCTTTCAATCTGCGGCCTGTTTTTGTTGGATATCCGTCACAAACTGGCCTTCTCAACTTCACCCAAGGCGGCTGGCCTTTCAATCGCAATCGCCGTTGTACTTTTCCTGCTTTGGGATCTGGCCGGAATAGCCCTGGGGATTTTCTTCCGTGGGGATGCCCCTCACCTCTCGGGGTTACTACTTGCTCCTGAGCTGCCGCTAGAGGAGCTTTTCTTCCTGATACTGCTTAGCTACAACGCTCTGCTTGTCTACCTTGGGTTTGCAAGGAGATTGAGCAAATGACCTACCTTCTTTTGACTGCAAGTGTTCTAGTTGCACTTGCTGTCTATGGATTCACAATGCGCAAGTGGCTGGTTCTAAAGCCACTTGCGGGAACTGCTGCAGTCATGTTTTCACTCACCGCAATATTCGATAACGTCATCATCGGAACTGGCATTGTTGCATACGATTCGGAGAAGATTTCCGGCATAACCATTGGGTTTGCACCCATTGAGGACTTTGCCTACACGCTGTTAGCCATTATCGTGGTGCCGTCTCTGTTCAATATCTTTAGGATCCGACTGTGAAGCTTGTTTCAAGGCTCTTTGTGTCATCTCGGCCAATTTCCTGGGTGAACACAGCCTTCCCTTTTGCAGCCGCCTATTACTTCAGCACCGGTTCGGTAACAACTGAACTCATAATCGGAACCTTCTTTTTCTTGATTCCATATAATCTTTTAATGTACGGGGTGAACGACGTTTTTGACTACGAGTCGGATCTGACCAACCCTCGAAAAGGTGGCCTAGAGGGTGCACTGCTGGAACCCAAATACCACAACGCGACGCTGTTCCTGGCAACCTTATTCGCGCTGCCGTTTGTCATCTACTTACTTCTAGTCGGAAAAACTTCTTCGAACATTATTTTGCTGATTGTTTTGTTCTTAGTAGTTGCCTACTCAGTCAAATACCTGAGATTCAAGGAAATCCCGATACTGGATTCTTTGACTTCGGCGATTCACTTTCTAGGACCGTTGGTATTTGGCCTAAGCCTTACTGAAATCAGCATTACAAGCCTGAGCTTGGTGGTTTCAATAGCTGCATTTTTGCTCTGGGGTATGGCCTCACACGCTTTTGGTGCCGTCCAAGATATTCGTGCTGACAGAGAAGCCGGAATCTCCTCTATCGCAACCTTCTTTGGCTCAAAGCTCACTGTTCGCTTGGCTTTCGCGTTTTACCTGTTTGCAGGTCTTGCTCTGACCTACCTGCCTGATCGGTTCGTCTTCGCGAGCCTGGCTACAGTTCCCTACCTCATCGTGACCGCCAGGGAGTTCACAATAACCGACGAAATTTGCGAGCAGGCAAACCGGGGTTGGAAGAGATTTATTTGGCTCAACTTTTTTGCTGGAGCGCTGATTACCGCCCTGTTGATTGGCCCCAGCTAGTTATTAGTCGTCCACCCAATTAGGTGCTTTCTGGAAAAACTCGGATTGCACAACTGGCAACTCAACGCCCTGGTTGGTCTTCTCATTCGGTAGTGCCTGTGGCCTACTGCACACAAGCCGAGATATTTAGCTGAGTTTTTGGCAATGGCAGCGCCGTCAAGCTTCTCGTGACGATATCCCAGCAAACTCGCCCTTTGCTTCCAGGCTTTTCCATGGCCGACATCTTGACCCACCAAAGCATGCGCTATTTCGTGGAGCAAAACCTGGTGAATGGAGTCCAAGGTTGAGTTTTCAATAAAGTGCTTACTTAGGGTGATTCGCCGATTAGAAAAATCACATTGTCCCGCCCGCCTCACAGCCCTGTCAAAGCCAAATGAATACTGAATTAGGCCATTGGCCTGCAACAACTCAGTTGCCAACTGTTCAACCTGAGACTTGGAAACCACAGCAGTCATCTGATTACTGAGGCCCTTCGCAAAGCTCGCTGATGCGCCTCACGGCCTCTGTGATTCTCGGTTTGGAGGTTGCGAAGTTGAAGCGAATAAAGCCTTGGAAATCATCCCCTGGGCTGTGGTCAGGTCCGGCATTCACTGAAACCTTTGCCTCTTTGAGAATCGTGTTTGCTAAATCTGGAATTCCATACGCTTCCAAATCGATCCATGCCAGATATGTAGCTTCCAGTGCGAACATTTTGGCCTTTGGCAACATTGTTGCAACCTCGTGCCTCAGGTGCTCAAGGTTGTCTTGAAGAATAGTCACCGTCTCATCCAGCCAGTCGACACCCTCGGTATAGGCGGTGACCATCGCAAAAGCACCCAGTATGGAAGACCGCCACTGCATTGCCTCTGGAAGGCCAGCAAGCTTGGTTCTGACCGCATCGGACTGTGTTATCAGAAAGCCTGCTTTCAGCCCGGCGGTGTTCCATGCTTTTGAGCTAGAGGTGATTGTCACACCGGTTTCCGTCGCCTGGCTGCCAAGGGATAAATAGGGAGTGAAAGGAACCCAGCTAAGAGGTGCGTGAATCTCATCTGAGATGACCAAGACATCAAACTCCTTAGCAAGCATGGCTATTTCAGTGAGCTCTTGGGCGGTGTGGATTCG
>DGPE01000061.1 GCA_002390305.1 Micrococcales bacterium UBA4448
CCGTCACCGGTTGTTGCATATTGGGAAAAGATAATGTGGCCGGACTGTTCCCCACCGAGTGAATAACCACCCTCACGCATTGCCTCCAGAACGTAACGATCACCGACCTGCGTCTCAATGATTTCGATACCGTGCTTTTTCATGGTCAGCCTCAAACCAAGGTTTGACATCACCGTGGTGACCAGGGTATTTCTGGCTAAATCGCCAGATTCCTTCATCCCGATTGCCAGAATCGCCATAATCCTATCGCCATCAACAACGTGGCCCTCGTGATCTACGGCCAAGGCCCTGTCGGCATCACCGTCATGCGCAATTCCGAGATCAGCCTTGTGCTCAATTACCGCTGCCTGCAGAGCACTCAAGTGAGTGGAGCCATGGCCCGAATTGATATTCAAGCCATCAGGATCGGCTCCGATCAAGAAAACAGTTGCCCCAGCGTCAGTAAAAGCTTGAGGCGAAATCGCACTGGCAGCTCCGTGGGCGGCATCGATAACGACCCTAAGGCCTGTCAGCTTCTTCCTTACAGACCCAAGCAGGTGGACAAGGTAGCGGTCCTCTGCATCTGCAAACCTGGTGACCCTACCGACCTCTGACCCAATTAGATTTTGGCAATTTCCAAACTCAGCTTCGATCTGATCTTCGAGAGCATCTGGGAGTTTGTGTCCACCTCTAGAGAAAAACTTAATCCCGTTATCCGCCGCGGAGTTGTGACTTGCAGAGATTATGACACCAAAATCTGCGCCAAGATCGGCGGTTAGGTAAGCGGCCCCAGGAGTTGGAAGCACACCAGCGTCATAAACGTCAACGCCGGATGCTGCCAAACCCGATGACACGGCAGCAGAAATAAAGTCGGAAGAAATTCTTGGATCGTGAGCAATTACAGCCCTGGGTCTTTCGCCTTTATCCCTAGCGTTCTGAGCTAGAACTATTGCTGCTGCTTGGGCTAACTTAAGAGCAAACTCGGCTGTGATGTCTCTGCCCGCGGTGCCGCGAACTCCATCGGTGCCAAAAAGCCTGGCCATGAGAAAAGATTGTGACTTAGCGCTTCGAGAACTGTGAGGCCTTGCGAGCCTTCTTTAGGCCGGCCTTCTTGGACTCAATGATTCTTGAGTCACGACGAAGGAAGCCAGCTTTTTTCAAGGTGGCGCGGTTGTTTTCGGTGTCCATTTCGTTCAGTGCACGAGAGATGCCAAGCCTTAGTGCTCCGGCCTGTCCCGCAATTCCGCCGCCATCGATGCGCGCAACTACGTCATATGCACCCTGAAGCTCCAGAACCTTGAATGGGTCTGTAATCAGCTGCTGGTGAAGTTTATTTGGGAAGTACTCTTCAAAGACGCGGCTGTTTACTGTGATCTTGCCAGTGCCTGGAACAAGGCGAACGCGCGCAACTGCTTCCTTGCGGCGACCCAATCCAGCACCTGGCTGAGTTAGGTTTCCACGAGACCGAACGGCCTTTACTGGCTCTGACTCCGTGGAGTAAGAAGTTACTTCTGTGTCTACTGCAGTCTCTTCGACTTTGTTTTCTGCCAAGGTGATTTCCTTACTGGGCGATCTGATCGATAACGAAAGACTTTGGCTGCTGTGCGACATGTGGGTGGTCGTTGCCTACATAAACCTTCAGCTTTGAAAACTGCTGCTCGCCAAGAGAATTCTTTGGAAGCATTCCGCGGATTGCCTTCTCGACAGCGCGAATTGGGTTCTTCTCCATTAGCTCGGAGTAAGTGGTCGCTGTTAGGCCACCTGGGTAGCCAGAGTGGCGGTAAGCCTTCTTCTGAGCAAGCTTGGATCCGGTTAGTGCAACCTTCTCGGCGTTGACGATGATTACGAAGTCACCATTGTCCATGTGGGCAGCAAAGGTTGGCTTGTGCTTGCCGCGCAACAGAGTTGCAGTGTGTGATGCAAGACGACCGAGCACGATGTCAGTGGCGTCAATGACAAACCACTCGTGGCTCAGCTCGCTGGCCTTTGGCGAATAAGTACGCACGCTAAATTACCTCATAATTTCGTTTGTGTGATTCCGCCTTTTCTAGGCGGTTTCAAACCTGTCGGCAATGCCGAACCAAGTGGCAAGTCTAGGGGATTGATAGGGGTTGGGTCAAACAGAAATATCACCGATTTTGCGCATAATTTTGGTCACATCAGCCTGTTTTGCATATTCCTTGGGGTTTGGGTAGTCAACAGACTCCAAACTGAGGCCCTTGGCACTGACAACTCGGAACCTATTGCCCCGGCTGCCGGTTTTTAGGACCTGCACCAAATCTTTGACTGTAATACGAGAATCCGCCACTGCGACAATGGAGCCGACCAGCGCCCTGACCATATTGTGGCAAAAAGCATCAGCGTGAATCTCGATGGTAATTAGACCATCAGGCTGCCGAACGGCATGAAAATCCTTCAAGTTTCTAATTGTGCTGGCACCTTTTCGTGGTTTGCAAAAAGCCGCAAAATCATGCAACCCGATTAGAACTTCGGCTGCTTCGTTCAAAAGAGCAACATCTAAGGCCCTCTTGTACTCCAAAACATAGCGAACCAGCCTCGGGTCCTTTTTATTTTGAGTGTCCGCAATTGTGTAGCGGTAGTGCCTTCCGAGGGCACTGAATCTCGCGTCAAAATCAGCACTGATTGGGCTGAACTCGTGTGCAATTACATCCTCGGGCAACAGTGTGTTCAAGCGTTTGGCGTTGAGAGGATCACGACCGATGCGCACGATTCTGTCTTCGGGAATGTCGAGGTGGCACACCTGATGTTTAGCGTGAACCCCGGCATCAGTTCTGCCCGCCACTCTCATAGCAAAATCATCATTAGCCTCGCCGAAGATCTTCTCAAAGGTCTTTATAAGCTCTCCGGCAACAGTCCTATGTCCCGGTTGCTTTGCCCAACCCACGAAGTCGGTTCCGTCGTAGGCCAGGTCAAGCCGAAAACGAACAAACCCGCCAGTATCACCAGCGGGCTTGTTCATTTCAATACTTACTTTCGGTTTGGCTTTAGGCCTTAGGCTCTTCAGTCGCCTCGTCAGTGGCAGCTTCCACTACCTCTTCTGCA
>DGPE01000052.1 GCA_002390305.1 Micrococcales bacterium UBA4448
GTTGGTGGTGCAAGAAGCGTTTGAGATGATGTGGTGTTTTGAAGGGTCATAGAGGTGCTCGTTTACACCGATTACAAAGGTTGCATCCTCATCGGTAGCAGGAGCAGAGATGATTACCTTCTTAGCCCCGGCCTCAATGTGCTTTCCAGCATCGCTGGCCTTGGTAAAGATACCGGTGGATTCAACAACAATGTCCACACCGAGGTCTCCCCAACCGAGCTTGCTCGGGTCGCGCTCGGCAAGAACTTTGATTGTTTTGCCGTTGACAACAATGCTGTCTCCATCAACCGAAACAGCCGCATCTAACCTGCCGGTTACAGAGTCGTATTTCAACAGATGCGCCAGAGAGGCTGGGTCCGAGAGGTCGTTAACTGCAACGATTTCTAAGTCAGAATTTTGAGCGAGGGCGGCACGCAGATAATTTCTACCAATACGTCCAAAACCATTAATACCAATACGAGTCACGGGGCTACTCCAGAACTGTTAGTGAATAAGATAATCGCCCGAACGCCTTTGGGCGGACTCCCGTTAGCCTAGCAGCAGCGAGGCGCTGCCCGCCTTCACCGATTCGAACCGTGTTGCCACATCTTGCCAGTTCACGATGTTCCAAAAAGCCTTGACGTAATCTGCCTTGACGTTGACATAGTCCAAGTAGAAAGCGTGCTCCCACATGTCAAGCATCAATAGCGGGATCATGCCCATGGCAAGGTTTCCCTGCTGGTCATATAGCTGACCAATTACGAGCCGGTTCCCCATGCTGTCCCAAGCTAGATAGGCCCATCCTGAGCCTTGTATGCCAAGTGCTGCAGCATTGAAGTGCTTCTGGAATCCATCGTAGGAGCCGAAGTATTCGGTAATTGCGGCCAGTAATTCTCCCGTAGCCTCGCCACCGTCGGCGGCTAGATTCTTCCAAAATATGCTGTGATTCACGTGGCCGCCTAAGTGGAAAGCTAGGTCTTTTTGCAGCCTTGGTAGATTCACGAAGTTCTCCGTGGCCCTCGCCTCAGCCATTGCGTCAAGCGCCGCGTTGGCACCTGTTACATAAGCCTGATGGTGCTTGGAGTGGTGGAGCTCCATGATTCTTGCGGAAATGTGTGGCTCAAGCGCTGCGTAGTCGTAGCTGAGTTCTGGAAGTGTGTAAGTCATTTCTGTTCCTGCTTTCTAATTAGATTGATCAACTGGGCAACCAGCTTTATTCCTAGATGTAATCGCTGATCGCGGATTCGGTATCGGGGATACCCAGCTCAGCTGCGCGCTTATCTGCAGTTGCAAGCAGTCGTCTAATCCGACCTGCGACCGCATCCTTGGTCATTGGTGGGGTCGAAAGTCGCCCAAGTTCGTCTAGCGAGGCATCCTTATGCTTTAAACGCAATTCGCCTGCGTATTTGAGATGCTCAGGAGCGTCCTCCCCCAGTATTTCCAATGCTCGTTGCACTCTTGCGCCGGCTGCAACCGCAGCTTGCGCACTTCGTCTGAGGTTTGCGTCATCAAAGTTTGCAAGCCTGCTGGCTGCGCCTTTGACTTCTCTTCGGCTTCTAAGCTCTTCCCACTTTTCCACCTGCGTGACACAACCGATTTGTCTCAGCAGCTCAGAGATGGCTTCCCCGTCACGAACTACCACCTTATAAACGTTACGAACCTCGCGAGCTTTTGCGCTAACGCCGAGCCTTCTTGCTACTCCAACCAGTGCCATTGCAGACTCGTTACCCGGAGCGGTTACCTCAAGCGAGGTCGACCTGCCCGGATCAGTCAGTATGCCCTGCGCCAAGAACGCCCCTCGCCAAACTGCCCTAGCTTCATCAAGCGTTGAACTGATTAGGGTTGCGGGCAATCCTCGTACTGGCCTGCCCCGATTGTCGATCAACCCGGTTTGCCTTGCAAGCAGCTCACCATCCCTTAGGACTCTAATTTGGTAGCCACTGTTTTTTCTAAGACCGCCTGCTTGAACAACTGTTGCATCGGACTGAATCCCGTATAGCTCGACAATCGCTCTGGCCAGTCTGCGAGCAAGTGTTGCAGAATCGAGTTCTACTTCAATCGCAATTCTCCCCGAAATCAGGTGAAGCCCGCCACAGAAGCGCAGCACTGTTGCTAGTTCTGCCGCCCTTTCAAGCCCAGTCTTTACTTGGACTCTGGCCAACTCTTCCTTAATATCTTGGGTTAGCGCCATCATTACTCTCTACCTAGATCTCGGTGCGATGCGGCTACCTGGATTTCTGAATCCTCGGACAGCAGCTTGGCCATCTTGTTAGTTAGAGCCACCGAACGGTGCTTGCCTCCGGTGCAGCCAATCGCAACTGTCGCAAACCTCTTATTTTCTCTTCTGTAGCCGGCCAGAACAGTCTTCAATGTGGCAAGGTAGGTATCTAGAAACTGGTCAACCCCCGGTTGAGAAAGTACATACTCCGAAACCGCTTTGTCATTTCCGGTCTTGTCCCGCAGGGTTTCTTTCCAGTGAGGGTTAGGTATAAATCTGGCATCGGCCACCATGTCCGCATCCGCTGGAAGCCCGTACTTGAAACCAAAGCTCATCAAGTTCACTTTGAAAGTTTTCGCCTCGCCCTCGAATGCCTCAGCAACCCGGTTTGTCAATTGGTGGACGTTTGAATCAGAGGTATCAAAAACAATGTCAGCTGCTTCTCGCAAGGTCAAGAGCTGCTCGCGTTCAGCCTCGATACCGTCCAGGACTCTGCCGTCACCTTGAAGCGGATGTGGGCGTCTCACAGACTCGAAACGCTTAACAAGAGCTTCATTGCTAGCTTCCAGGAAGAGCACCCGGACACTGATGTCACTAGTGCGTAGTTGCTGGATGTGGCTTTGTAGTTCTGCGAAGAATTCGCCGCCACGAACATCTATAACAACCGCAACCTTAGCCAGTGCTTGATTACTCATTGCGAACAGGTCATTTATTGGCAGCAGCAGTTGGGGCGGTAGATTGTCGACTACATACCAACCGTGATCTTCGAGTGCATTTCCGACCGTTGAACGCCCCGCACCCGACATGCCAGTTACAACAAGCAGCTCGGGTCTGTTCTCGAGTTTCATCAACACGCCTATCAGTCGGCTTCTAGGTTATCGCTTCGGCGTGTCGCGTGTGGAGGATTTCTAGTCTTTGAGGTGTTTGAGAACAGTTTCAGCCAATTTGTCTCCGAACCCGGGCAGCTGGCAAATTTCATCCTGGCTGGCCATTCTTATCCGCTTGAGCGACCCAAACTTCCGAAGCAATAACCTTGCGCGCTGTTCCCCCAAACCTGGAATTTCGAGCAGCAACGAGCTAATGGACTTTGAGCGTGACTTGCGCTGGGCGCTGATCGCAAACCTGTGGGCCTCGTCTCTGATTCGTTGAAGCAAAAAAAGTTCTTCAGATGTCCGGGGAAGAATCAATGGGTAGTCAAGGCCGGAAACAAAAACCTCTTCAAGCCGCTTTGCCAATGAAATAAGAGTTATCCCAGTGACATTTGAGTCATTCATGGCCCTTATTGCGGCGTTTAGCTGGGGCAATCCGCCATCTATAACCAGTAGCCCCGGCCGATAGCTAAATCGCTCGCTCTGCATGCCGTCCTCGTTGAGATATTTCAACCGGCGCATCAGGGTTTGGTAAACAGATTCCGTGTCGTCAGCTGTATCTAGGTTGAACTTTCGGTATTGATCTTTTCTGGGAAGGCCGTCTTCGAAGACAATCATTGAACCAACAGTGTTGGTTCCGGAGAGATGAGATATGTCATAGCATTCGATCCGAAGTGGAGCGGTTTCCATATTGAGCATCTTCTGCAGACCGGCCAAGGCTTCGGCCCTGGCACTAAAGTCAGACACACGTTTCAGCTTGTAGTTTTGTAAAGCGTGAGCAGCATTCTGGGAAGCAGTTTGAAGTAGTGCCGCCTTATCACCGCGTTTTGGAGCGAAAAGACTGCAGTTTTTTTGACGAAGCTCCGTGAGCCACTTCTCCACCACCTCTTTATCCGCCGGCATTTCCGTTAGGTAGATTTCCTTCGGAACGACAGGTGCCTCAGCAGCACCGGATTTTGAATATATGTCTTGCAGCAAATATTCCAGCAGCTCGCCGTTGCTTCTGTCTAACTCCAGGTCGACCACCAGAGATCTGTTTCCACGAATCCTGCCACCGCGCACCATAAATATCGAGACTGCAGCTGAAAGCTCATCTCTGCTGAGACCGATTAGATCGGCGTCTACCTGGTCGTCCAGAACAATTGTTGACTTCTCGAGCACTCGCTCCAGGGCTTGAATATCATCTCGATACCTGGCCGCGAGCTCGAAGTTCTGGTCACTGCTGGCAAGAGCCATCTTTTGACGCAGATTTGAGACGTGAGAGTCGTTTCCTGAACCAATGAAATCCCCCAGGGACTTTGCGATTGCCTTGTGGTCGGACTCCGAGACTCTTGAAACACAGGGAGCCGCACATTTACCGAGTTCGGCCAACAGGCAGGGGCGCCCGGTCCTCGCGGCAGTCTGGAAGGTGCTGGAAGAACAGCTTCTCACCGGGTATACCCGCAAGAGTGAATCCAGGGTGTCCCTAATTGCCCACGATTGCGTGTACGGACCAAAGTACTTAACGCCTTTTAGGTCACGATTTCTAGTTATGAATGCTCTTGGAACCCTGTCCCCCATTGAAATTGCCAGGTATGGGTAGGACTTATCGTCCCTAAACCTGACATTAAACGGTGGTTGAAACTCCTTGATCCAAGTGAATTCAAGTTGTAATGCCTCAAACTCGGTGCCGACTATGGTCCACTTAACGTCGGCTGCACTGAGAACCATTCGTCTGGTTCGCTCATGCAGTGAACTCAGTGGCCCGAAGTAATTGCTTAGCCTGGCCCGCAAGTTCTTGGCTTTACCGACGTAGAGCACTCTGCCTTCCGCGTCCAAGAATCTGTAAACCCCAGGTTCCTTGGGGATTTCTGATGCCTTAGGCCGAAAGCTAAGTTCTTGAGCCATAGTTACAAAATCTCCGCCAAGAATCTACCGGTGTGACTGCTCGCTGACTGAGCTACCGTTTCCGGTGTGCCCTCGGCTATTACCAATCCTCCCCCGGATCCGCCCTCGGGACCCAGGTCGATTACCCAGTCTGCGCACCTAATAACATCCAGATTGTGCTCAATCACAATTGCAGTGTTGCCCTTGTCGACCAGGTTGTTCAGTACCTTCAGTAGCTTGCTGACATCCTCGAAGTGGAGTCCCGTAGTCGGCTCGTCCAAAACGTAGATTGTTCTGCCGGTAGAGCGCCTTTGCAGCTCGGTTGCAAGCTTCACTCGCTGGGCCTCGCCGCCTGAAAGAGTGGTTGCACTTTGCCCGAGCCTGACATATCCAAGGCCGACTTCAACCAGTGTGTCTAGGTATCTCGCAATCGAGCCGATCGGAGCGAAGAACTCTGCGGCGTCGCTGATTGGCATGTTAAGCACATCTCCAATTGACTTGCCCTTGTAGTTGACTTGAAGCGTCTCTCGGTTGTAGCGAGCTCCCTTGCAGTCCTCGCACATTACGTAAACGTCAGGCAAGAAATTCATCTCAATCTTGATGGTTCCGTCGCCGGCACATGTTTCACAGCGACCACCCTTCACATTAAAAGAGAATCTGCCCTGCAAGTAACCGCGAACCTTAGCCTCTGGGGTGTCTGCGAAAAGCTTACGGATGTTGTCAAATACTCCCGTGTATGTTGCGGGATTGGATCTAGGTGTTCTACCGATTGGTGCCTGATCAACATGAACCACTTTGTCCAGCAGATCCACGCCTTCAACTCGAGTGTGTTTTCCGGCAACAGATTTGGCTCTGTTCAGCTTTTGCGCGAGAACTTCATAGAGCACATCGTTGACCAGCGAGGATTTGCCGGAGCCACTCACTCCGGTGACTGCAGTCATAACACCAAGAGGGAATGTTACGTCAACATTCTGTAAATTATTCTCCCGAGCGCCAATTACTCTGAGTGACCCTTCGGCC
>DGPE01000064.1 GCA_002390305.1 Micrococcales bacterium UBA4448
TCGTACTGGTCAACAGTTGGCATTTTGCCCTCTCAGTTCTCTAACACAGAACCGCGGGCGCGGAAAAAGGCGGGCGCAAATAGCGCCCTCGTTCTTCTCTCATCCGGACTTTAACCGTCGGTCCTGGAATTTCACCAGGTCAACCGCCTGAATTTTCACCGCTGGATGCAATGATTTCAGTCGGGTCGCGGACTATACCGCCGGTTCAGATTTTCACTGACCCCGAAGAACTGTGCTTACACCTAGAACAATACTCTTCTGGGGCAATAAATTCCTAGAGGGCTCTAACTAGTCCAAGGTTTTCGTAGACGGTGCTTAGAGTCTTTTCTGCCCGCAGGTTGGCTTTGGCGGCACCCGAGGCTAATAGTCGATCAAGCTCAGCTGAATCCTCGAGTAGCTCTTCGGTTCTGGTCCTGATCGGCCTGAGGCTTTCAATTACCACCTCAGCCACCTCAGCCTTTAGGGCTCCATACCCTTGACCGGCGAAACGTTTCTCAAGAGCGGAGACCTGCTCACCGCTTAGGGCAGATTGAATTCCCAATAGGTTCGAAACACCGGGTTTGGTGTCGCGGTCAAACCTTATCTGGCCATCGGTGTCAGTTACCGCGGATTTTATTTTCTTCAAGATCTGGCCGGGCTCATCCATCAGGTTGATAAGGCCCTTTGGATCTTGAGCTGATTTAGACATTTTGGCGCCCGGGAGTTGAAGGTCGTAGATTTTTGCACTCTCTTTTAAGATGTGGGCCTGGGGAATCACAAATGTTTCCCCAAAGCGCGAATTGAAGCGCATGGCGAGATCTCGAGTCAGTTCTAAATGCTGGCGTTGGTCCTCTCCGACCGGGACGGCGGTTGGCTGGTAAAGCAGAATGTCTGCGGCCTGCAGTATTGGATAGGTAAAGAGCCCTACCGAAGAATTATCTGACCCACCTTTTTGGCTCTTGTCTTTGAACTGGGTCATTCTCGATGCTTCGCCAAAACCGGTTATGCAGTTCAAGACCCAGGCCAGCTGGGCGTGCGCAGGGACATGAGATTGGACAAAAAGAGAACTCTTATTTGGGTCTAGTCCAGCTGCAATATATTGCGCTGCAGTCCTTCTAGTGTTTTCCCGAAGAACCTTCGGATCCTGGGGCACGGTTATGGCGTGGAGATCGACAATCACGTAGTAGGCGTTGAATTGTTCCTGCATTGCAACCCATTGGGTGAGTGCACCAAGGTAGTTTCCTAAATGAAGACTGGCGGCGGAGGGCTGCATACCTGATAGCAAGTTTGGCTTAGTCATTATTTTCCCTATAGCTCGTATTCAACCACCACGGGGGAGTGGTCGCTCCAACGGGTGTCATAACTTGGTGCCCTGTCAACCTGGTAATTCTTCACCAGTTTGGCAAGACCGGGGGTTGCCAGCTGATAGTCAATTCTCCAGCCAGCATCGTTGTCAAAGGCCTGGCCACGATAAGACCACCAGGAATAGGGGCCGGGAGTCTCAGGGTGAGCTTGTCTTCCAACATCTACCCAGCCCATCTTTTGGAAACCGTCAAAATAGGCGCGCTCCTCCGGAAGAAACCCGGAGTTTTTTAAATTGCCTTTCCAGTTTTTGATATCCAACTCGGTGTGACCGACGTTTAGGTCTCCGACCACTACCGCGTGCTTCCCAGAATCAATGAGCTGTTTCATTCTGATTGTCATGGCATCCAAGAACTTGTACTTCTCGATTTGCTTCGGGGTATCAACTTCACCCGAGTGGACATAACAACTGATGACAGTGACAACCTGGCTAGAAATTTGTAGTTCAGTTTCTAGCCAGCGACCGGCAGAGTCAAAGTCTTTCGGCCCAAGATCCACGCTTGTGCTCAATATATTGTTTTTTGACAGCACAGCTACTCCGGCTCGCCCTTTGGCACTGGCAACATCATCTGCGATGTTCCAACCCTGTTCAATTGCAAGAGGGCCATTAGTTGCAAGTTCAATAAGGTCTTCACTTGGAGCCCTGACCTCTTGAAGGCAAAGAACATCCGGGATTGAATCATGGAGCCAAGAGCCCATGTCCTTGCGGGCTGCGGCTCTTATTCCATTTACATTTACGCTGGCAATTTTTAGCATCAGGTCAAATCTAGAAGCTAGATGATTGCGTAGAGGTCTGAACCGCGCACTTCAACCATTATTTTGCCAAGTGGAGACTTAGCTGGGCCGGACTGAACCGCGCCTGAATCGGGGTCAAATCTCGCACCGTGACAACCGCAGGCAATCTGATTCTCTCTGACGCCAGTTACGATGCACCCGGCGTGAGTGCAGGTGGCATTGAAGGCTCGGAAGGTGTCCTCTGCCGGTCTTGTGACCAGAATTGTGAGGGCGTTATCGATCTCATATTTTTTCCCGGAGCCGACCATGATTTCAGCAGCCGGACCAAGAAGCTGCTCCCCAGTCATTTCTGTTGGAGCGTCTTCCACAGTCGCACTTGGGGGTGTGGTTTCTACTGAGGCTGGTTCAGCAGCGCAGCCGGCGAGTGTTACAGCCCCTCCGGCAGTGATCGCTCCGGTGAGCAGGACTCTTCTATTGATTGTCATAGGAACCTATAACAGTAATTTTCTCTAGGCTCTTCCTCGAAGGATGGCCTGCTTCACTTCGGCGATTGCCTTGGTGACTTCAATGCCCCTTGGGCAGGCCTCGGTGCAGTTGAAGGTCGTGCGGCAGCGCCAGACTCCCTCTTTATCATTCAAGATGTCGATGCGTAGTTCAGCACCCTCGTCCCGTGAGTCAAAGATAAAGCGGTGTGCGTTGACTATCGCAGCGGGCCCAAAGTACTGGCCGTCTGTCCAGAAAACCGGGCAGCTGGTGGTGCAGGCAGCACAGAGGATACATTTCGTGGTGTCGTCATAGCGAGCACGGTCCTCAGGAGACTGAAGCCTCTCCTTGGTTGGCTTGTCGCTTGCAATCAAGAATGGGTTTATGTCCTTATAGGCCTGATAAAAAGGGTTCATGTCGACGATTAGGTCTTTTTCGACAGGCAGGCCCTTGATTGGCTCGACATAAATCGGCTGTGAGATGTCCAGGTCTTTGATCAGAGTCTTGCAAGCAAGGCGGTTGCGACCATTGATTCGCATTGCATCTGAACCGCAGACACCGTGGGCACATGAACGTCTGAAGGTTAGCGAACCATCCTGCTCCCACTTAATCTTGTGAAGGGCATCTAGAACTCGGTCGGTGCCGTACATCTCAACGTCATAGTCAACCCACTTCGGCTCACTGTCAACCTCTGGGTTGAACCTGCGAATAATGAGTGTGACGGTGAATGATTCAATTACGGTTTCAGCTGCAGTAGCCATTAGTACTTTCGCTCCATCGGCTGGTAGTTGGTTACAACCACTGGCTTCCAGCCAATGGTCATATTGGTGCCGGTCTTCTTTGTAACTTTGTCTTGCTGATAAACCATCGAGTGAACCATAAATTTCTTGTCATCGCGGTCTGGGTAGTCTTCACGAAGGTGAGCACCTCGTGATTCACGGCGCTCGCGGCAAGCAACCACTGTTACCTCCGCTAGATCAAGCAGGAAGCCAAGTTCTATTGCCTCTAGAAGGTCGGTATTGAAGCGCTTGCCATGGTCTTGGATTGAAATATTCTCGTAGCGCCCACGAAGTTCTTGAATCTTTTCAATGGCCTCCTGAAGGGTTTCTTCGGTTCTGAAAACCTGAGCATTTTTATCCATTGAGTCCTGAAGTTCCTTGCGGAGCTGGGCGATTTTTTCCTTGCCCTTTGATTTGCGAACCTTTTCAATCATTGCGATTACATCGTCAGCCGCGTTTGCTGGCATCGGAACTTGCTTTGCAGTTTTGGCATACTCCACAGAGTATTGACCAGCACGTTTCCCAAACACGTTGATATCCAAAAGTGAGTTGGTGCCAAGTCTGTTGGCTCCGTGAACTGAAACGCAGGCGCACTCCCCGGCCGCGTAAAGGCCCGGAATAACAGTGTCATTATCTGAAAGTACCTCGGCCTTGATGTTGGTTGGGATGCCACCCATTGCGTAGTGGGCGGTCGGGAATACTGGGACCGGTTCGGTGTATGGCTCAACTCCGAGGTAGGTTCTTGCAAACTCAGTGATGTCGGGAAGTTTCGCATCGATGACAGCTGGCTCAAGGTGAGTTAGATCCAAGAGAACATAGTCCTTGTTTGGGCCAGCGCCCCTTCCTTCTCGAACCTCGTTTGCCATCGCTCTTGCGACCATGTCCCTCGGGGCAAGGTCCTTGATGGTGGGCGCATAGCGCTCCATGAAACGTTCGCCAGCTGCATTCCGAAGGATTCCGCCCTCTCCTCGGGCAGCCTCGGAGAGCAAAATCCCGAGACCGGCTAGGCCGGTCGGGTGGAACTGATAAAACTCCATGTCTTCAAGCGGGATGCCGCGCCTAAATGCAATTGCGACGCCGTCACCAGTCAAGGTGTGGGCGTTTGAGGTGGTCTTGTAGATCTTTCCAAAACCGCCGGTTGCGAAAACAATTGCCTTTGCAGAAAACACGTGGATGTCTCCGGTGGCAAGTTCGTAGGCCACTACTCCGGCGGGCTTGCCATCATTCATGACAAGATCCAAAACATAGAATTCGTTGTAGAAATCAATTCCGAGCTTTACGCAAGTTTGGTACAGGGTCTGCAAGATCATGTGACCGGTTCGGTCGGCGGCGTAGCAGGAGCGTCGAACCGGCGCTTTACCGTGATCACGCGTGTGACCTCCGAAACGCCTCTGGTCGATTTTCCCCTCGGGTGTTCTGTTGAAGGGGAGCCCCATGTTTTCAAGGTCAATAACTGCTTGCACTGACTCTTTGGCAAGAATCTCGGCCGCGTCTTGGTCAACTAGATAGTCGCCACCTTTCACTGTGTCAAAGGTGTGCCATTCCCAGCTATCTTCCTCAACGTTTGCCAAGGCCGCTGCCATACCACCTTGGGCTGCACCGGTGTGGCTTCTGGTAGGGAAGAGCTTGGAGATAACTCCGACTTTGGCACCGGCGCCAGCCTCAATGGCGGCGCGCATTCCAGCACCACCGGCACCGACAATGAGGACGTCAAAGGTGTGATAGGTGATGTTGCTGTCGGCAGTTTCTTGTTGCGGCAATTGAATTCCTTTTTCTTACGGAGCTGGGCAGAATGATGCAAGTAGGTCGGGGTTTGCTCCCGCAGGGCAGGGATCAAAGGTAAAGATCACCAAGGTGCCAAGCAGAATCAGCAATCCACAGACGGCCCAGAGGGTTGTGCCCAGGGCTGCGCGAACCTTCACTTTTTCGGTGTAGTCGTTAACAATGGTTCGCATGCCATTTGTTCCGTGAATTAGGGCAAGCCACAACATTGCTAGGTCCCAGACCTGCCAGAACGGGTCGGCCCACTTGCCAGCCACAAATGCGAAGTCGATAGCTTTGATGCCCTCACCGAGCACAAGGTTCACAACCAGGTGGGTGAATACTAGAACCACCAGAAGCGGTCCGCTGATTCGCATGAATAGCCAACCGTACTTTTCTAGGTTGGCTTGCTTGCGTGTTCTTGGCTTTGCCGGTGTCTCGATTATTACGCTCATCATCAACCCCTAGTGACTAAATACTCGTGCTAGATGCAGTGGGGTGAATGCCGCTACTGCGAGGACTGTTATGGAGATAACAACCCAAAACATAATTGCCTGGTACTTGGTGCCCTTCGACCAAAAGTCAATGGCGATAACTCGTAAACCGTTTAGACCGTGAAACAAAATAGCTCCGACGAGTCCAAGCTCTGCAAGGCCAACCACTGGAGTCTTATATGACTCGATGACAATGTTGTATGCCTCAGGGCTCACCCGAACCAAAGCAGTATCGAGAACGTGAACAAGCAAAAAGAAAAATATTCCTACGCCGCTAATGCGGTGCAGAACCCAGGACCACATGCCGACTTTGCCTCGGTAAAGGGTCCCTGCTGGCCGAATTGCCAAACTAGCCTCCATGGATAGATAAGATTTACTCCCAAGTCTAACCCAGAGCAGGCTAACCTTTTGGTTGAAACCAAGAACAGCTAGGGTGAAATTGTGGATAGCTCAAAGGCAAGTAACAGCGATAAGTTTTTTGCGATTATTCCGGCTGGTGGAGTCGGGTCAAGGCTCTGGCCATTGTCCCGAGCAAGCACTCCTAAGTTTCTTCACGATCTGACCGGCTCGGGTCAAACTCTTTTGCAGGACACCTGGGATCGGCTAACCCCAGTTGCCGAAAACCGCAAGATGATTGTTACCGGCGATGTGCACGCCGACCTAGTCGCGATCCAACTGCCCGAATTGGACAAATCCAACTTAATTCTCGAACCGTCTCCCAAGGATTCCACTGCGGCCATTGCGCTTGCCGCCGCTGTGCTCTATGCAAGAGATAGTGAAGTGATCATTGGGTCCTTCGCTGCCGACCATGTGATCAAAGACAACGACAAGTTCTTGGCTGCGATTTCTGCCTCAATCGATTTGGCAGCTAGCGGAAGATTAGTAACAATCGGCATCGTCCCGACCGAAGCCGCTGCCGCCTTTGGTTACATCAAGAAGGGATCTCGGATTTTAGACACCGAGGGTTTTGAAGTGGCTGAGTTTGTGGAAAAGCCAAATATTCAAACAGCCAAGAGCTTTATTGCGACCGGCCACTACCTCTGGAACGCTGGCATGTATATCGCTCCGGCCAAGCTGTTACTCGATGTTTTGTCCAAGACACAGCCGTCGTTGCATGCGGGAGTCATGGAATTGGCAAAGCACTGGGACACAGACCAGCGAGCTGCGAAGCTTGAGAAGATTTGGCCAAACTTGGAGAAAATTGCAATCGATTATGCGGTGGCGGAACCGGCTTCCCAAATGGGACTGATGTCAGTGGTGCCGGGTGACTTCGAGTGGCACGATGTCGGAGACTTTGCAGCGATTGCGGAATTGCAGTCGCAGGGAGCAACCAATAACTTGGCAGTTCTGGGTTCGGCAAAAGTTTTATCTGATTCGTCCTCTGGAATCCTGGTCAGCGAAACCAATCGTCTGGTTGCACTTATAGGCCTTGAAGATGTAATCGTTGTTGACACGCCAGATGCTCTTTTAGTGACAACTAAAGAGCATGCTCAGAAGGTGAAGGCGCTGGTCGAGGCTCTAAAGCAAACCGGTCATTCGGACTTGCTTTAGCCAGAACATTCCAAATTGGTAAACATTTGGTTTCTAGCATCTTTGCGCTCCACCTAGCGATAGAGTGATGGAATCATATTGGCGCCGTTAGGGCGCCTTCAATTATTCAGGAGGAACATTGAAGCTACGTAATGTATCTGCTGCATTCGCTCTATTGAGCGCATCAGCACTAGTGCTTTCCGGTTGTGCCGCTGCCCCAGAGGACGAGCCAACCGCAGCAGCAACGGCAACAGCAACCGAGACCGAAGAAGCAGCGCCAGCGATTGATTACTTGGCGTGTGCAGTTTCTGACGAAGGTAGCTGGAACGACAAGTCATTCAACGAGTCCGTTTACGACGGCCTTCTAAAGGCTGAGGCCGAGCTTGGAACGCAGACCGCTGACGCTGAGTCAAACTCCGCTGAGGACTTTGCTCCTAACCTTCAGGCGATGGTTGACGCATCTTGCGACATAACCTTCGCAGTTGGATTCAACCTGGTTGCAGACGTAAACCTAACGGCCGCCGCTAACCCAGACATGTTCTTTGTGACAATCGATGGTTGGACAGAAGGAAACGCAAACCTAAAGCCAGTTATCTACACAATGAACCAGTCTTCTTACCTAGCAGGCTACCTAGCTGCTTCTTACTCAACAACCAAGGTCATTGGAACCTACGGTGGAGTTCAGATCCCAGCTGTAACTGACTTCATGGACGGCTTCTACTACGGCGCAATGGCCTGGGCTAATGAAAACGGCGTTCCTGTAACCGTTGAAGGTTGGGACCCAATGGCGCAGACCGGTCAGTTCACCGGTAACTTCACTCCTAACTCGGGAGAATCTAAGTCAATCGCCGCTGCTCAGATCGTGGCTGGCGCAGACGTTCTGTTCCCAGTTGGTGGCGACCAGTTCGGTGCCGTTTCTGAGGCAGTCAAGGAAGCTGGCATCGATGGCGTAGTCATCGGTGTTGACAAGGACGTAGCCCTTACCAGCCCTGAGTATGCAGAGTACGTGCTTACTTCAACTGAGAAGCGTATGAGCAACGCCGTTTACGACATCATTGCTGAGCTTTCAGCTGGTGGTGCGTGGTCAGGCGATGAGTACGTTGGTACTTTGGCGAATGGTGGAACTGGCCTAAGCCCGTTCTACGACTTCGACTCGAAGATCTCTGACGAGACTAAGGCTCGACTAGTGGAGATTGAAGCTGGCATCATTGCTGGTGAAATTGACCCACTTAGCTAGTTTGTAGACGGGAGAGCCGCGGGAGAAATCTCGCGGCTCTTTCCGTTTTCAGCTTTTCCAATAGAGTATTTGCACAAAGGAGTGCCTCTTGAAATTAGAACTTTCTGGCATCACTAAACGCTTTGGCGCTCTGGTGGCCAACGACTCGATTGACCTCGTAATTGAACCCGGTGAGATCCACGCGATTCTCGGCGAAAATGGAGCGGGCAAATCAACCTTGATGAACGTCCTTTACGGTTTGTACACCGCGGACGAGGGTCACATTGAACTTGACGGAGTCAAGCAGAATTTCTCCGGTCCAGGAGACGCCATGGCCGCTGGAATTGGCATGGTGCACCAGCACTTCATGTTGATACCAGTTTTCACAGTTGCCGAGAATGTGGCTCTTGGTCATGAGCCGACTAAGGCCTTGGGAGTAATAGACCTAGCAACAGCCAGAAAAAATGTCATTGAAATCTCTGAGCGCTTCGGGTTCAATGTTGATCCAGATGCCCTCATTG
>DGPE01000019.1 GCA_002390305.1 Micrococcales bacterium UBA4448
CTTACCTGCCGCCTGAAGACCGGCGCCTCGTACGAGGAGATCTGCGCCGAGGTGAAGCGCCGCTCCGAGGGCGACATGAAGGGCTTCCTCGGCTACACCGACGAGGCTGTTGTGTCCACCGACTTCGAGTCGTGGCCCATCTCCTCCACCTTCGATGCCGAGGCCGGTATCTCCCTCAACCCCAACTTCGTCAAGCTGGTTGCCTGGTATGACAACGAGTGGGGCTACTCAAACCGCCTGGTCGAACTAACTGCCCTGGTTGCATCTAAGCTCTAATGCTCAGAACCCTCTCCCAGGCGGGCGACCTGAGGTCCAGACGTGTGCTCTTACGTTGCGATCTCAACGTTCCGCTTGATGGCTCAAAAATAACCGATGACGGTCGCATTCGCGCGTCACTTAGTACCATCAATTATCTGGTTGAGCAGGGGGCCCGAGTTCTGGTGACTTCACACCTTGGAAGGCCAGATTCTGAGACGGACTCTCAGTTTTCGCTTGCACCTGTGGCCGAGCGACTTGAGGAATTACTAGGTCAACCGGTCATCTTTTCCTCAGACACAGTTGGGGTCCAAGCCAAAGCCGCCTCCAAACTGCTTGAGGATGGCGGGGTAGCTCTTCTGGAAAACTTAAGATTCAATCCTTCGGAAACATCGAAAGTGGACTCCGAGCGCATTGAGTTTGCTCAACAGCTCGCGTCACTGGCTGATGTCATGGTTTCTGATGGATTCGGTGTAGTTCATCGCAAGCAAGCAAGTGTTTATGAATTAGCTCAACTCATTCCTTCATATGCCGGTTCTCTAATTGAAGCCGAACTGGAAATCCTCAATCGACTCACGCAGGCACCCGAGCGTCCCTACACAGTTGTGCTGGGAGGATCAAAAGTCTCAGACAAACTTGCAGTAATTGGGCATTTGCTGCCAAAAGTGGATTGCCTTGCCATCGGCGGCGGAATGGTATTCACAGTCCTGAAGGCGCTGGGCCACGAGGTCGGAAACAGCTTGCTAGAACTAGACCAAGTCGAGACTGTGCGCGGATTCCTCCAGCAGGCAGCAGAGCTCGGTGTTGAGATCGCATTGCCGACGGACATAATCATCTCCACCGGCTTTTCAGCCGATGCCGATCACGAGGTAGTGGCTGTTGATCAGATGACCACATCACGCTTGGGTACTGAGGTTATGGGATTAGACATTGGACCAGAAACTGCAAAGGATTTTGCAGCAAAAATCTCAGCATCCAAAACCGTGTTCTGGAATGGGCCGATGGGTGTTTTCGAGTTTGAAAATTTTGCGGGTGGCACTGCAGTTGTCGCCGAAGCTCTCACCAAAGTGGACGGGCTTTCAGTCGTTGGTGGCGGAGACTCAGCCGCGGCTGTAAGAATGCTTGGGTTTTCCGAGGACGCCTTCGGGCACATCTCCACCGGCGGTGGCGCAAGCCTTGAATATTTAGAAGGAAAGAACCTACCCGGACTGGAGGTCCTGAATGACTAATCGAATTCCGCTGATTGCAGGAAACTGGAAGATGAATCTAGATCACCTGCAGGCAATCGCTCTGATTCAAAAATTATCCTGGACTTTGGAAGATGCTGACCACGACTTCGAAGAGGTTGAGGTTGCAGTATTCCCTCCCTTCACTGACCTCCGCAGTGCTCAGACTCTCATCGACGCCGAGAAGTTCAAGCTCAAGCTTGGTGCACAAGACATATCCGCACATGATTCTGGCGCCTTCACCGGCGAAGTTTCCGGTTCCCTGCTATCAAAACTAGATGTCAAATTCGTTCTTGTTGGCCACTCTGAGCGTCGGCAGTATCACTCTGAGAGCGACCAGGTCGTTCGAGACAAAGTCGCTGCGGCTTGGAAGCACGGACTAATTCCTATTATTTGTGTGGGCGAAACCCTTGAAGAACTCGAAACCCAGGGCCAGTCCGCGGTTCCAATATCGCAGACAATAGCGGCGCTAACAGGCCACGAGGCTCTCGGCGAATTTGTAATTGCCTATGAACCGGTCTGGGCAATTGGAACAGGGAAAGTCGCAACTGCCGAGGAAGCGGCTCAGGTCGCTACTGCAATAAGGGCAGCCATATCTGCAAACTTTGGAGAGTCCGCAGCCGAGTCCAGAATTCTTTACGGCGGCTCGGTCAAAGCAAATAATGTCGCCGGTTTCTTGCAATCGGACCAAGTTGATGGTGTGCTAGTAGGCGGAGCATCTCTGGATGCAGAGGAGTTTGCTGGAATATCGCGCTTCAAAAAGCACATAGTCCTATAATTTACGAGGACTTGCAAAGAAAAAGAGGAAACTGATGGCCGCCCTACAAACTGCACTTCTGGTATTGCTTGCAATTACCAGCGTGCTGCTAATACTTATGATCTTGCTTCACAAGGGTAGGGGTGGCGGTGTCGCTGAGATGTTCGGTGGCGGTGTTACAAGCTCCATGAATTCTTCTGGCGTTGCAGAGCGAAACCTGAACAGAATCACTGTTGTTCTCGGGCTAGTTTGGCTCACCGTAATTGTTGTCTTAGGGCTTTTCACCAGATTTGGTTGGGCATAATGTCGGGTTCTCCTTCAATTAGAGGCGCACGTGTTGGCGCCGGCCCAATGGGTGAACAGGATCGCGGCCACCAGGTAGAGAAAATTGCGCTGAGCTTCTACTGTTCAAACGGCCACGTTACGCACCCACTATTTGCGGCAAGCGTGAACGAAGAGGACATCCCAACCGAGATTGACTGCCCTCACTGCGGGCTTCCCTCCGGCACTGACAAAGAAAACCCTCCAGTGGTTGCGAAAATCGAGCCCTATAAAACTCACCTCGCCTACGTCAAAGAACGTCGCACCGACGATGAAGCCGAAGAAATTCTGGCTGAAGCGCTTGATTCAATCAGGAACAAGCGCCAGCGAGCAGCCGAGGCTGCTAAAGCTCGTCGCTAAGTTCCTTATCTAAATACCAAGCGGTGCCTTCGCTGCCGCGCACCTGTGCAAGCGGTAGCGAGGATTTCCCCGACAGAGCCTGTCCAACAACTCCGGCTTTAGCCACACCCGAGGCCATGAACCACACGTTTTTACCTCGGTTTAGACCTTGATAACTGAGGCTTAGCCTTTCTGCTGGCGGCTTTGGTGAAGACTCTTCGGCAATTACCCATTCACCCTCTCGATTGTGACCTGGGAACAGCGAGGCCACGTGGCCGTCTGGGCCCACACCTAACAGAACCAGGTCAAATACATCCCCCGAGTCATCAACTCGCCCGTAATGGGCCTCCAGAGCCTTGTTCATTGCGTTCTTGGCATCCTGAAGGGAAAGAGAAGGATCAGGAAAGCGTTTTAGGTTCAGATGCGACAGGGCTGGAAATGCCAAAATGCCCTGGTGTTCGTTTCGATCATCATCCGATAATCCAACAAAGCGCTCATCCCCAAAAACAAAGTCAACTCCGGACAGATCTGCGCCTTGTCTTGAAAGTTCTTTGAGGAATCCTATTCCCAGACTCCCGCCGGTCAGGACTACAGACATTTGTTTCGACCCCTCATCACGAGACTCAACCAATTTCAGGAAGTCGGTT
>DGPE01000092.1 GCA_002390305.1 Micrococcales bacterium UBA4448
TAGCTGTCGTCAATCGTGCTAGCAACACAGACATCAACACCACCGATTGCCTCACTCATTGCAATCACCCCCTTGAAATCAATCATCGCGAGGTATGGGATTGAAAGTCCTGTTAGCCGCTGAACTGCAAGCAGCGTGCAGGCAGGGCCACCCTTATTCATCGTGGAATTAATCTGAGCCAGGTCTCTGGCCGGGAAGTTCCTACCGCCTGCCGGGTCTGGACAGGATGGGACTTCCACCATTAGATCCCTCGGGATGCTCATGGCAACCGCGTTCTTACGGTTTTCAGAAACGTGAACCAGAATTATTACGTCTGCGAGAGCAGCACCAACCGGACCATAAGCGGTTGTGCCCTGACCCTCCCTGGTGTCTGACCCAATGATCAACATGCTGATTGGGCCCATAATGCTCGCCGCATCGGGAATGTCAAAGCTGGAACCATCGGTCGCATAGACCTCGACGCCGGAGGCGCTTAGCTGACTGGTGACATAGAAATAGCCGCCCGCACCGGCCGCAACTGTTCCAACAACTGCCACCAGAATTGCGGCTATAAGGATCTTCAGCCAGCTGCGTCGCCTGGGCCTGGGGGCCTCTAGGAACTCATATTCTGAATCAGTCACGGATGTCTTTTCCAACTAGTCTTAACTACATGTCTGAGGATACCCGTGCAGTTGAATTATCGAAACGTATTCCTAGGGAATTCACACTTGGAGTTGCCACCGCATCTTGGCAAATAGAGGGTGACAGTCAGGGCAGAGGGCGGTCAATCTGGGATGATTTTGCCGATATCCCTGGCAACATCAAAGATGGAACCAAGGCGGATCCTGCCTGTGACCATGTAAATCGACTTGATCAAGACCTAGATATTTTGGCGAACCTCGGTGTCGATGCCTACCGGTTCAGTGTTTCTTGGCCAAGGGTAATCCCAGGTCATAAAAAACCAAGCGCAAGCGGTATCGATTTTTACAGCAGGCTGATCGACGGGCTATTGGAGCGAAACATCAAGCCGGCGCTAACGATGTATCACTGGGATCTACCAAGTGAACTTGAGGAAAAAGGTGGCTGGCTGAATAGGGACATTCACAACTACTTCGCAGAATACGCCGACACTCTTGCCACCCACTTTGGTGACCGAGTTGCGATGTGGGCAACGCTCAACGAGCCCTGGGTCAGTGCCTTCCTAGGCTACGCAACCAAGATGCATGCACCGGGTATAGGTAATCCTGCAGCTGGACTGGAAGCCGGCTACCGGCTGATGACTGCACACGGTGCTGCCATGAGCGTGCTCAGGGAACACAAGGTGAGCCAGCCTGGAACGGTTTTGAACCTGACTCAGGTGATCGCAGAGGATGCGGCTGCAGCTGATGCAGCCGAGCACCTAGACAGCCTGCAGAACAAGTTTTGGCTTGATCTACTGGCAGGCAGAGGCATAGACAGTTCCCTAGTTGAGCGAACTGCAGAACTAACAGACTGGTCCTTTGTCGATGAGTCCCGGCTTGCGAGCATCTCTCAGCCCATCGATTGGCTTGGCATCAACTACTACACGCCAATCAGGGTTGCAGGAACCGGCGCGGGCACCTCAACCGAGGTTCAAGGCCAGGACTTTGCCCTTTACCCGGGTACTCCTGCTGGGGCCACAATGGCATCAAGAGAGCCAAGAACTGAGATGGGTTGGGAGATTTTTGCCCCATCTATTACAGAAACCCTGAAGCAGACAGCCGAGAGACTGCCCGGCGTGCCGCTATACATTACTGAGAACGGTGGCGCATTCGATGACAAGTTGGTTGACGGTGAGATTCACGATGCCGACCGTGTTGATTACTACCTGAATCACATCTCGGCCGCCCTGGATGCCAAAGACCAGGGCGTTGACCTCAGGGGTTACTTCGCCTGGTCAATGATGGACAACATCGAATGGGCAGAGGGGCTTGAAAAGCGATTTGGTATTTACTACGTCGACCCAATAAACCAAGAGCGCCTGCCAAAAGACAGCGCGAAGCTAATTCAGTTTCTAGCTACTAACCGCTAGCCCTTTACTGAACCTGCTAGCAGGCCTCTTACGAAGTAGCGCTGCAGGGCGAAGAACACAATTAGCGGCACGATCATCGACACGAACGCTCCAGCTGTTAGAACTTCCCAACCAGATCCGCGTGTTCCAACCATCTCTGCGATTCGCACGGTCATCGGTGCTACCTCTTTTGAGCCGGCACCAAAAGTGAGACCAACAAGCAGGTCATTCCACACCCACAAGAACTGGAAGATCAAGAACGACGCGATGGCTGGGACGGACAGCGGCAAAATAATTTTGGTGAATAGCGTGAATGGACCTGCTCCATCTACTCGCGCAGCCTCAATCAGCTCTTTCGGGATCTGGCTTATGAAGTTGTGCAGCAAAAACACAGCCAGCGGCAGAGCAAAAATCGTGTGAGCTATCCAAATTGGGATGTACGTGCCTGTGATTCCAAGGTCTGGAATGATCGTGGTGTCACCGATTACTAGGCCCTTTGCAAACAGCTGTAGCAGAGGAATTAGCGTGAGCTGAAGCGGCACAACCTGCAGCGCAAAGATGCCAAAGAAGAGAAAATCTCTTCCCTTGAAGTCAAACCAAGCAAGCGCATAGGCAGCGAACACCGCCAGCGTGATCGGGAAGATTACTGCCGGAATTGTGACTGCTAGCGAGTTGAAGAAGAACTGGAACAGCGGTGGGTTTGTCGTCGTTCCCTCAAACAGCACCTTTTGATAGTTCTCAAAAGAGATATTTGGCTGAACGAAGAAGTTCCACCAGCCCGAAGAGTTAATGTCTGTGTCTGGTCTGATCGACGAGACCAATAGCCCGAAGGTTGGCACGGTCCAGACCACCGCAATAATCCAAGCAGCAGCGGAGGCGAAGGGCGAGCTGAAAATGTCCTTGGCGCGCTTTTTTGCCCTGAGGGTTTGCACGGTAGCCATTAGCGTTCCGTCCTCTCTAGGCGAAGTTGTCTAATGTTGTAGATAATTACCGGAATTATCGCAACGAACAGGATGATGGCAAGTGCCGACCCTGTTCCATAGTTCATTTGCCTAAAGGCCTGCGAATACATCTCATTGGCAATCACGTTGGTCTGAAAGTTTCCTCCGGTCATGGTTCTAACGATGTCGAAGACTTTCAAAGTCGCGATGATGATGGTTGTTAGAACAACCACCAGGGTGGCCCTAATCATCGGCATGGTAACTCGGAAGAAGCGATTCAACGGACTCGCGCCGTCAAGCATGGCCGCTTCAACAATCTCATCTGGAACGTTCTTCATCGCGGCAGAGAGAACAACCATCGCGAAACCGGTCTGGATCCAAACCATCACGACGATCAAAAAGAAAGTGTTCCAGGGAGCTTCAAGCATCCAGTTGTTTGGTGTGCCGCCGAATGACTTCACGATCGTCGAGAGCAACCCGAGATCTGGCCTGTTCTCATTTGGTTCGAAGTAGTAAACAAATCGCCAAATAACGCCGGCTCCAACAAAGGAGATCGCCATCGGCATAAAGATAAGCGACTTGATCACCGTTGGCCGCTTCATGCGGTCGGTCATATAGGCAATGGCTAGGCCGATTGAGGTCGAGGCAAACGGAACCAAGAAGACCCAGATTGCGGTGTTTCGCAAAACAATCAGGATTTCTGGGATGGTGAAGGCCCAGACATAGTTGTCAAAGCCTACGAAGTTTTCGCTTTTCGCGTCCATGAAGGACAGGATGATGGTTCTGATTGTTGGGTAAATTAGCCCAACCAACAGCAACAGCAGTGCCGGAACTAAAAAGACTAAATATTTCAGCCACTCTTGTGCTCTTACGTTAGCTCTTCCAGCGATGAGGAATAGCAGCACCAGAACTCCACCGAAAGCTAGTAGGGCAAATGCCAACAGGGTGAAGTTTTCACCGATGATTTCCCAGGGCGTTTTTCTGGCCGCTAAAAAGCTAAAGTGCATCATTTTCAAATCCTAGAGGTAGAAAACCCTGGCGCCTAAATCTCTCGAGGCGCCAGGGTCGACTATCTATCTAGCCTTAGTAAGGCCAGCTTGCGTAGATAGCGTCTAGAACAGCCTTGTCAGACTTGTCCTCAGCCACCCATGCGGTCATCTCGGTCCAGAAGGTACCTGCACCAACAGCTGCTGGCATAACGTCAGAGCCGTCGAAACGGAACAGGGTTGCATTCTGAAGGATCTCAACAGCAACCTTGTTTACTGGGTCAGCAACGTTTGCAGTGTCTAGTCCCTTGTTAGCGGAGAACCAGCCACCAAGGGCAGCCTTGGCGTTGTTCCACTCTGGGGTGCTTAGGTAGTGCTGAACAGCAGCAGCTGCTGCTGAGTCAGTGAATCGACCAACGAACTCGCCACCACCAAGGGCTGGCTTGTTGTCAGCAGAAACGCCTGGGAAGTAGAAGGTAGTAATTCCACCCTCAACATCGGTGTCCGCAGGAGTAACGATGGTGGCGCCATAGTCGCCAACCAAGATTCCACCTAGGAATGATGCCTGGCGGTGCATTGCACATGAACCATCAACAACACCAGCTCCACCAGCTGAGAATGAGGTGGTGGCAATTGCTGGCACGTTACCTACATAGTCAGGGTTCTTGATGATCTTGCCAGCTTCGGCTATAACCTCAGCGACCTTAGGGTCGTTGAATGGCATTGAGCCGTCAACCCATGCGTCATAGGTCTCGCCATCCTGGAATCGAAGCATAAGGTCTTCCATCCAGTCGGTAGCTGCCCAACCGGTGGCTCCACCAGACTCGATACCTACACACCAAGGCTGTACGTTGCCCTCAGCTGCGATGGTGTCAGATAGAGCTAGAAGCTCTGCCCATGTGGTTGGGATGTCCCAGCCGTTGTCAGCAAAAGTCTTTGGTGAATACCAAACGAATGACTTTACGTTCGCACCCAGAGGAGCTGCGAAGAAGGTTCCGTCAGCAGTTCCATAGGTCTTCCAGTCTGGAGTGTAGTTTGCGTCAACTGAAGCAGTTAGGTCTGCATCTGCAGGAACCAAGCTGTCAGAGAATGAAGCCAATAGACCTGGCTGAGGGAAGATCGCTAGATCAGGAGCAGTTCCACCCTCAACGCGAACAGCAATCTGAGCTTCGAACTCCTGAGTACCGTTCCAGTTGATGGTGATGCCGGTGCAGTCTTCGAACTCAACGAATGACTCGATGAATAGTGATGCTTCTGGGTCAATGATGGTGGTGTAGATCTCTACCTCGGCACCTTCGTTGCCCGCATAAGCTGCATAAGCTTCACAGCCCGCAGCAACGGAGTCGCCGGAGTCTGTGGTAGTTGTGCTGCCTGCAGTGGTGGTGTCTTCATCGCTCGCTGCACATCCAGCAAGAACCAATGAAGCCGCCATCGCTGTTGCGGTAACCGCAACAAAACGAGAACGTAATGTTGACATTTTTGTCCTTTCGAATTCGATCAGGGTAAACCCCAAAAACCTCCCTTTGGGGAGGGTCTCCTAAAGCATAAGGACTTCTCGCTGATAATGAAACTGCAAGCGGTTACATTCGGATAACAATAGCGAAACAGGGTGTCAGGAAAGCATTTTCATTTTTTACAATTTCTATTTCGTGTTAAGAGAAGGCCTCCAAAAAACAGGCAGCTCCTGGCCCACAACTGCGCGTTTCAATGAGTTATCACCAGATTCGGATTCTTCGCGGGAGCAACCTTTCGAGACAGGTAGTTTCGCTTCTAAGTCCTCCTTTCAATTACTATACGTGTATAGGAATTGAGGAGAATCATGCCCAAGAAGCAGGTAAACATGCGAATAGAAGAGTCCCTCGACCAGAGACTTCTGGCACTGGCATCGCGAACAGGAAGAACGAAATCGTTCTATGTTGCCGAGGCTCTTCGAATCTTCCTCGAAGATCAGGAAGATTACTACCTGGCCAAAGATTCATTGCGGGAGTTCAATGAGTCAGGCGAGGACTCCATTGCTTTGAAAGACATTGAGTGGCCTAGCTCGACTAAATGAAATACGAGATTAGGTTTTCAGGGAAGGCTGAGAAGCAAATTCTCCGGTTGGACCCGCCCGTGGCGGACAGAATTAGGCTCTTGATTAACGGGGTTAACTTATCAAATCCGCGTTCCTCGGGAAAGGCTCTCCAAGATTCAAACCTTTGGGCCTACCGAGCTGGGGACTATAGAGTCTTAGCTTCAATACAGGATGACGTGCTGCTCATACTTTTGGTGGAAGTTGGTCATCGAAGCCGGATGTGCAAGCCCAGGTAGAGTCAGCAAGCTTGAATCAAAATGGCGGAGGCCGTGGGATTCGAACCCACGAGACATTTCTGCCCACTGGTTTTCAAGACCAGCTCCATCGGCCGCTCGGACAGGCCTCCGCAGAAGAGTTTAGTGGTTATTGAAAAAACTCAAGTCCCTCAAGTGACTTCAGCACCTGGGCGACGCCATTTTCTGTAACGGCAGCAGTAACTGCAGTGGCGGCAAGCTTTACCTCTTCAGGGGCTTGGCCCATTGCGAAGGCGTGGCCACCGAGACTCTGGGCCCACTGAAACATTTCGATGTCATTTCTGCCATCGCCCATCACGAGGACCCGGTTCGAGGTGTGCTCGTAGTGATCCCGAAGTTGGTTTAGCGCATGGCCCTTGTCTATGCCCTTCGGTGCTATGTCAAGCCAAGCGGTATAGCCAATGGCGTAGCTCACCGATTGAAGGCCGACGTCGTCCATGATCTTCAAGAATTGATCGACATCGTGATCAGGTGATAACACAACAACTCGGCTAACCGGGTGGTGCAGAAGCTCCTCGAGAGGGGTTTCAACGTTCTGGTCGCCGAGTGCATAGTTGGGGAAGGGCTTATGGAAGCGGTAGCCGCCGTCTAGATCTTCAACGGCAAAGTGGGCATTTGGGATTGTTTCAATTAGCCTTGCCAAAACATCAGAGGGGTCAAAGGTCTTCACGTCATGGACGGCAAAACCCTTTGGGTGTGAGCCATCTAGCCGAATTGTTACTGCACCGTTTGAACAAACCGCATGACCTGAGTCAATGCCGAGTTGGTTGATTACCGGGTAGGCATTTGAGGCCGCTCTGCCAGTTGCAACAAAAACATGGTGACCGAGGTCTCTGACGCGATTTACCTCAGCAACAACCTCGTCGGAGAGATACCCATCGTCATGGACAAGCGTGCCATCGATATCGATGCCAACTAGCCAGGGGTCGTTATGTGCCATTTAGCTCTTGGGGGCAATCTTCTCAACGCCACCGAGGTAGCCGCGAAGTGCCTTTGGAATCAATACCGAACCATCTTCTTGCTGGTGATTTTCCAAAATTGCAACCAACCACCTGGTTGTTGCAAGCGTCCCGTTCAAAGTCGCAGCGGTTGCTGGCTTGCCATCTTGATCGCGGTAGCGGGTGTTGAGCCTTCTGGCCTGGTAGGTGGTGCAGTTAGAGGTGGAAGTAAGTTCACGGTAATCACCTTGGGTTGGAACCCATGCCTCAACGTCAAATTTTCTAGCAGCTGATGATCCGAGGTCTCCAGCAGCAACATCAATCACCCGGTAGGGAAGCTCACACTTTTGCAGCATTTGCTCCTGCCAAGCAAGAAGCTTCTGATGCTCAGCCTCGGCATCTTCAGGTTTGCAGTATGAAAACATTTCAAGCTTGTTGAATTGGTGGACTCTCAGGATGCCCCTGGTGTCCTTGCCGTGGCTTCCGGCTTCCCTGCGGTAGCAGGTGGACCAGCCGGCGTAGCGCTTTGGTTCTGCTAGGTCATCTAAAATCTCGTCGCTGTGGTAGCCGGCAAGAGCCACCTCACTGGTGCCGGTCAAATAAAGATCGTCAGCCGGCAAGTAGTAAACCTCTGCTGAGTGCTCACCTAAGAACCCGGTTCCCTGCATGATTTCTGGCTTGACCAATGTGGGTGTAATCAATGCCGTGAAGCCAGCCTCGCTTGCTTGATCAAGAGCCAACTGCATCATGGCAAGTTCAAGCCTTGCACCAAGCCCCTTCAAAAAATAAAACCTGGAGCCGGCAATCTTTGCACCGCGCTCAATGTCAATGATGTCTAGCGATTCACCAAGTGCAACGTGGTCTTTGGGTTCAAAAGCAAAAGCAGGTTTTCTACCTACCTCTTTGATTACCTGAAAGTTTTCTTCGCCACCTGCTGGGACACCATCGAGAACGATGTTCTCGATTTTATGAAGGACAACCATCAGCTCTTGCTCGGCTAAGTTTGCCGCCGCCTCTTGCTTTTTCACGTCGGCTGAAAGTTCTTGAGCCTGAGCGACAAGGGCTGCCTTTTCTTCCTTGGGTGCCTGAGCGACCAGCTTGCCGTGGGCATTCTGCTTTGCTCGCAAAGTCTCAAACTGTTGTAGCGCGAGCTTCTTTTGCTCAGCCAGATCCGCCGCGAGATCAACTAGACCAACGTCCGCTCCTCTGGCAACCTGGGAAGCCTTAATAAGGGCCGGGTTTTCTCTAAGAAGGTTGATCTCAATCACACCATGAAGCCTACCCGCTTGCTAGCTGTTGCTTGGGATTAGCGCTCTTTGCGCAGCTTCCCGAGCCAAGCTTGAGCAGATTCATAGTCTGGGTTTGCGTTGTTTCCCAAGTGGACTGAATCAGAATGATCTGCTCTTGGGTAGGAGCCCAAGAAGACGACCTTGGGGCTGAATCTGTGAAGCCCCATCAGGGCTTCACCAATTGCCTCGTCTTCTAAGTGACCCTCAACATCTATGTTGAAGCGGTACCGACCGAACCGATCTCCGATCGGACGGGATTCAATCCTGGAAAGGTTTATGCCCCTGGCAGCAAACTGCTCCAGCATTTCCAAAAGCCCACCCGGGCGATCGTCTGGCAGTTCAACAACAACGCTGGTCTTGTCCTGGCCGGTCTTTTTTGGAGGGGTTCCAGAAATACCAATTTCATAGAACCTGGTCTGGGCATCCTGGTTTTCACCGATGTTGCTGGCAATAATTTCAAGCCCGTAGATCTCGGCAGCACCGGTAGCCGCAATTACAGCATGGGCGCTTGAGCCGTTAGAAAGTGCTTTGGCCGCAGCCGCGGTCGAGGCTGCGGGGATGTGACTCGGGTTTTTGAGGTTCTTGTCTAGCCACTTCCTGGATTGTGCGTAGGCCACAGGGTGAGTGAGGACGTCTGAGACATCTGCGAGCGCCGTGCCCGGCCTTGCCATCAGGTCGAAGCTAACTGGCACCAGGTATTCACCATAGATCTGAACACCCGGGATTGTTGCAAGAGCATCTGAGGTGGCGCTGACGCCCCCCTCTAGAGAATTCTCAATTGGTGCCACTGCCCGCATCGCAAGACCGGACAAGACCGCATCGAGTGCCTCGGTCACGCTAGACATTGGCAATAGTTCAGCTTCACCTGAACTGGGCAGCATTTTGGCAGCCATCTCGGTGAATGTTCCTTCAGGACCGAGGTATGCAATCTTGTGAGTGCTTGACATCCTTCAAGATTAGGGCAGGCGGGAATTGGAAGATAGCAATACGATGATTTTTATGCATAAAAGAGGCGATGTCCAAAGATTGCGCGGAGTACTGAGGCTTGGTGCTCTGGTCTTCGTGATCAGCTCAATAATCTTGCTCACGCTGCCAAGGATTTTCACAGATCTACTGGCTTTACCCGGCTCTACAGGGCTCGACTGGGCAATGCAAATGACCGGTGTGGTTATCTTCACACTTGCAGGCCTAATGTTTGTGTCTGCTCAGTCCGGAAGTGACAGCGCGGTGCTCTGGGTAGCACGGGTGATGATGGTGGGGGCGTTTGGCCTCGGTGTATTGACGCTGCTAATCCCAACCGGAGTGAACTGGTTTGTAATTCTCTACGCACTTATTGGCTTTGGGTTTTCTACCGGCTACCTGGTCTTCCTATTCAGAAAAAACCCAAGGGTTGAAAATTGACCCACGAAAGAGCCGGGCAGCTGGCACAAGCAGCCGACCTGGTTGACCTCCGCGCTCTGGAGGTTAGTTATTTTGACATCAAGCCAGACCCATCAGTAGCAACCGAGAAGGTTGTCTTTGGAACCTCCGGACACCGGGGCAGTTCGCTGAATGGCTCCTTCAACGAAAACCACATCCTGGCGATCACCCAAGCAATAGTTGAGTATCGCGATTCTCAAGGAATAAGAGGTCCGATTTATATCGGCCGCGACACCCATGCGCTTTCTGAACCTGCACAGCAGAGCGTTCTAGAAGTATTAGCTGGCAACGACATCGAGTGTTTTGTAGCGAAGGACAAGGGGTTCACTCCCACCCCTGCGGTGTCGGTAGCAATCCTTGATCACAACCT
>DGPE01000027.1 GCA_002390305.1 Micrococcales bacterium UBA4448
GTCAAAACTGCAGGCTTTGATCTTGCAAGTTTCGAAGGTCCAGCAAGGGTGTTCGAGCGCGAGGCTGCCGCAATGGAAGCACTGTCAGAGGGCAAGATTTCTGCCGGCGATGTCGTCGTTATTCGCTACGAAGGCCCCAAGGGCGGCCCGGGTATGAGGGAGATGTTGGCGATCACCGGTGCTATCAAGGGTGCGGGATTAGGAAAAGATGTTCTACTATTGACCGACGGCAGATTCTCAGGCGGCACAACCGGACTGTGTATCGGCCACATTGCGCCAGAGGCGACCGAAGGTGGTCCGATTTCTCTGGTTCGTGATGGAGACTTGATTCGAGTCGACATTGCTGCTCGTTCGCTCGACTTACTGGTCAGCGAAGAAGAGCTGGCTGAGCGTCGTAAAGACTGGCAGCCATTGCCTCCGAGATACACCCGCGGAGTGCTAGCTAAATTCTCAAAGTTGGTTCATTCTGCTTCCGAGGGCGCGTACTGCGGTTAAATGTTGATTTGTAAAGGAAACCATGGCTACTGAGACCCTAAGTGGGGCACAAGCACTAATCCGTTCGCTCGAGTTGCTCGGGGTTGACACAGTGTTTGGACTGCCCGGTGGAGCAATTCTGCCGACTTATGACCCACTCATGGATTCAACTAAGTTGCGCCACATACTGGTTCGCCACGAACAGGGTGCTGGCCACGCAGCAGAAGGCTATGCCGCTGCCAGTGGAAAACTCGGCGTTTGCATCGCTACCAGTGGCCCAGGTGCAACAAACCTGGTGACTGCAATCGCCGATGCCCACATGGACTCAGTTCCGATGCTTGCCATAACCGGCCAGGTCAACTCGTTTGCAATTGGTACTGACGCATTTCAGGAAGCTGACATTGTCGGCATCACGATGCCGATCACCAAGCACAGCTTCTTGGTTACCAATGCTGCCGACATTCCAGGCGTGATTGCTGCCGCCTATGAAATTGCAACCACCGGCAGACCGGGCCCGGTTTTGGTGGATGTTGCCAAAGACGCCCAGAATGCGAAATTTGAATTCTCTTGGCCCCCAAAGATCGACTTGCCAGGTTATAAGCCGGTTACTGACCCTCACGGCAAACAGGTTCAAGCTGCAGCCGAGATGATTTTGAAGTCTCACAAGCCAATTCTTTATGTCGGTGGGGGAGTAATCAGAGCTGAGGCCAGCAAAGAGTTGTTGAAACTTGCAGAGCTCTTGCATGCGCCTGTCACCACAACCTTGATGGCCAGAGGTGCTTTCCCTGATTCGCACCCGCAGCACCTTGGCATGCCAGGAATGCACGGAACAGTTCCAGCCGTTACTGCACTGCAGAAATCGGATCTTTTGATAACCCTCGGGGCCAGGTTTGATGATCGTGTAACCGGAGATGTGAAGAGCTTTGCTAAAGGTGCAAAGGTCATCCACGTTGATGTTGACCCGGCGGAAATCGGCAAGATTCGTCACGCTGACGTTCCGATTGTGGGGGATGCCAAAGTCGTAATCTCTATGTTGATTGCTGAACTTGAATCGCAGATGAAGACCACCAAGCCAGACTTCGAAGACTGGTGGGTTTTCCTAAACGGGCTGAAGGAGCGCTACCCACTTGGATACAACGATGCCGATGACGGCAAACTTTCTCCCCAGTATGTGATCGAGAGAATCGGAGAGCTATCCGGGCCGGAGGCAATTTTTGCTGCCGGCGTGGGACAGCACCAGATGTGGTCCGCACAATTCATTAAGTACGAGCGCCCAAACTCCTGGCTCAACTCCGGAGGCGCCGGAACCATGGGGTACGCAGTTCCTGCGGCTATGGGCGCCAAGGTTGCACAGCCAGAGCGCTTGGTGTGGGCTATTGATGGTGATGGTTGCTTCCAGATGACCAACCAGGAGCTGGCCACCTGCACCATCAATAACATCCCAATCAAGGTCGCAATTATTAATAACTCTTCGCTTGGAATGGTTAGGCAGTGGCAGACCTTGTTTTATAACTCACGTTATTCAAACACTGATTTGAACACCGGAACCGACACCATCATGGTCCCTGACTTCGTGAAACTTTCCGAGAGCTACGGCTGCCTTGCAATTCGCGTGGAGAAAATTGAAGAGGTTGACGCTGCCATCAAACTAGCCATGGAGACCAACGACAGACCTGTTGTGATTGACTTTATCGTTGGCAGGGATGCCATGGTGTGGCCAATGGTTCCGGCAGGTGTCTCAAACGACGCTGTCCAATACGCTAGAGATGCAGCCCCGATTTGGGACGGTGAGGAGTAGAGATGACTCAGCACGTATTGTCACTGCTTGTGGAGAACAAGCCTGGAATTTTGACGCGCGTTGCAGCGCTGTTTGCAAGAAGGGGCTTCAACATCGAATCACTGGCCGTTGGAACTACCGAGGTAGAGGGTGTTTCTAGAATGACGGTGGTTGTGAGTTTGGACGGTCAGCCTCTCGAACAGGTAACCAAGCAACTCAACAAGCTTGTGAACGTCCTGAAAATAGTGGAACTTGAAGACCAGTCATCGGTCGCGAGGGATCACATGCTGGTCAAGGTGCGCACGGATTCTTCTACGCGGTCTCAGGTCCTTGAAGCAGTCACGCTGTTTAGAGCGCGAGTTATCGATGTTGTGAGTGACGCTGTAGTAATTGAAGTCACCGGTGACTCGGCCAAGTGCCAGGCGTTTATAAAGGTGCTTGAGCCTTTTGGCATAAAAGAATTGGTTCAGTCGGGTGCAATTGCTATTTCACGCGGATCGAAGTCAATGAGCGAAAAAGTCCTTCGCTAAGGTTTATTCAATAACAAACAAGGAGAGCAATCAAGTGGCAGAGATTTTTTACGACAAAGATGCAGACATCAGCATCATTCAGGGCCGCAAGGTTGCCGTTTTGGGATTTGGCTCACAGGGCCACGCTCACGCACTGAACCTGAAGGAATCCGGCGTTGACGTCGTCGTAGGCCTTCTAGAAGGTTCTAAGTCAAGG
>DGPE01000032.1 GCA_002390305.1 Micrococcales bacterium UBA4448
GCCGGCCATCAGCATGATTCCCAGAATGATCACAAAAATATATCCCGAGATCGCATTTGCATAAACTCCATCAATTGCTTGAGGTGAATCAAGTGTCAGACCAGCACCGACGTTGCCCGCCTCAAAAATAAACGGTGTAATGACAACCGAAATTATCGAGATGACTATTGCTGCGACCAAGATGCCCCAGTTAGCCCTTACATATAAAACTTTGCGAAGTTCAGATTTGATAAGCGACATTAGTTCACTCCTTCGGTTAGCTTCAGGAAGGCCTCTTCGAGGGTTCCGTCTTTGATGATTTCCTTCATGCTGCCGGAGGTTATTAGTTTGCCCTTGTGCATGATGATGACGTCATCAACGGTGTTCTGCATCTCAGCCAGCTGGTGAGAAGAGACCAAAATAGTTCTTCCGGAACCGGCCAGTGATCGTAAAAACTTTCTGAGCCAAGCAATTCCAAGCGGATCAAGACCGTTTGCCGGCTCATCCAAAATAAGAACCTCTGGATCTCCCAGGATTGCTCCCGCGAGTGCCAGGCGTTGCTTCATACCCAGCGAGTAGTTCTTGGTTCGCTTGTTGGCGGCTTCGGTTAGTTCGACGAGTTCTAGAACCTCGTCGACTCTAGAGTCAGGGATGCCACCAGCAGCAGCCATCACCTTCAGGTTTTGTTTTCCAGTTAGAGCTTTATGAAAACCTTGAGAATCTAAGACGCAGCCAACCTGTCTGATTGGGTCTCGAAGGTCGCGGTAACCGGCTCCAAGAATGGCAGCCGAGCCGCTTGTCGGTTTAGCGAGTCCAACAAGGCACCTAAGGGTCGTAGATTTACCGGCACCGTTTGGGCCTAGGAACCCAGTAATCCGGCCCTTTTGAATTTCGATGCTCAGATCGGATACGGCCTTTTGTTTGCCGTAGGTCTTCACGAGGTTGATGAAGGTTATTGCTCCAGTCATTTCACTCCATCTTTTGGTTGGTCATGTTGACTTTTAGATTGTTCGGATAACCACGAGTCTAGAACTAGTGGCAGAATAAAGGTATGACCTCACCTACAGCCATAGCAACCCTGCACACCAACCACGGCGCAATCAAGGTAGACCTTTATGGTTTGCACGCCCCTAAGACTGTCGAGAACTTCGAAGGACTGGCAACCGGTGCCATCGAATGGCGTGACCCTAAGACCAATGCCACTCAGACAAACACTCCTCTTTATAACGGCGTGATTTTCCACCGCATCATTCCTGACTTTATGATTCAGGGTGGAGACCCAACCGGAACCGGAATGGGTGGCCCTGGCTACCAGTTCGGTGATGAAATCCACCCAGAACTTAACTTCACCGAGTCCTACATGCTTGCAATGGCCAACGCTGGTCCTGGAACTAACGGCTCACAGTTCTTCATCACAACCGCTCCAACCACCTGGCTGCAGGGTCGCCACACCATCTTCGGTGCTGTGGTAGACGAGGTTAGTCGCAAGGTTGTCGACCAAATCGGTGCCGTAGCAACCGGGGCAAATGACAAGCCCAATGACGACGTAATCATTGAGAGCATCACAATCGAAAAGGCCTAAGTGGCCAAACTAAAGCTAGCTAGATTCCAACAGGCCCCTGTAACCTCGGGCCTGTTGGCCCTTAACGTGCTTATTTGGTTGGGGCAGATTAGCCCGCTTGGCTACATGTTTACCAACAGCTTCTTCTTTGCGCCTCTATTTGCACCCTGGGAGCCGTGGCGCATGCTTACCGCTGGCTTCGTTCACGACTGGTCTGGTCCGCTGCACATCCTGTTGAACTCTTATGCAATTTGGATCTTTGGTCGAATTCTCGAGCCTTTGCTTGGCCCGGTGCGTTTTTTGGCGATGTATTTGACCTCGATTGTTGGAGGGTCGGTTGCGGTCATGTGGCTGTCAGATCCTCAGGTCCCAGTGGTTGGTGCTTCGGGCGCCCTGTTTGGTCTTATGGGCGCCTACTTCATAGTGGTTAGGTCTAGAGGGGGAAATGCAACTCAAATCTTCACTTTGATCGCAATCAACTTTGGCCTTGGGCTCTTTGTTTCTGGAATTTCTTGGGAGGGCCATCTTGGTGGTCTTGTGACCGGTTTGGCCATAGCGGGAATCTACTCACAAACCCGAGCGCGCGAGAAACGCTTGCAGCAAATTTTTGGGGTGTTCTTGGTTTGGGGAGTCCTCTACGGACTAACTATGTTGAAGATCTCTACTTGGATGTAGTTATTTCCACTTAGTGGTCATACCGAAACCGATCATCGCGATTCCAAAACCAACGAGGATGTTCCAGTTCGAAAGATCTATTGGGGCTGCGCTACCCAGCGGGTATCTTGCTGATGAGATGTAGAAGACAAGAATCCAGGCTAGGCCGAAGAGCATGAAGCCAAACATTGTGGCCTTATACCAGGTCGGATTTTCTTGCTCCTCTTGGACCACCTTTGGTTTTAGTGGTTTTGAGTCATTATTTTTATTTGATCGAGATTCAGCCATGCGCTCTAGCTTAATGCCTGAAGCTAAATCCTCGCTATCCGAATAAGCTATTGACATCATGGTCAAAATCCTCGTCTTAGACAATTACGACAGCTTTGTCTACACGCTTAACGGCTATTTGCAGCAGCTCGGTGCTGAGACCGAGGTTATCCGCAACGACGCGGTTGCCGAATCTGAACTTTCTGAACTCCTAGCCAGGTTTGATGCTGTTCTTATTTCTCCCGGCCCTGGAGCCCCTGCTAGCGCAGGGCTTTCTATCCCGACCGTGAAGCTTGCTCTTGAAACCGACTATCCGGTTTTCGGTGTTTGTTTGGGTCACCAGGCAATCGCCGAGGCCATGGGTGCCAGAGTGGAGAGCGCGCCAGAGCTAATGCATGGAAAAACCTCAAAGGTCAACCACCGCGACAGCTTGATTCTTGGCGGCCTCCCACAGGGCTTTTTGGCCACCAGGTATCACTCGTTGGCAGTGGTTCCGGAAACAGTCCCGGAAGATTTAATTGTTACCGGTCAAACCGATAGCGGCGTCATTATGGGCTTAGAGCATAGGACCAAGCCGATATACGGAGTCCAGTTTCACCCGGAATCAGTTATGACAGAGGGCGGCTATCAGATGTTGGCTAACTGGCTAGAAACCCTGGGCGTCGAAGGGGCTAAGGAAAAAGCTAAGCACCTGAGTCCGAGAATAGAAAAGCACTAGCCGGTAACTGGTTCAGTTGGGCTAGGTGTCGGCGTTGGTGTCGGCAAATCTGGTATTTCCCCTCCCACACACTCAACATACAAAATTATGTTTTGCAGCTGCGGCGCTTCACCCGGGAGAATTGACTGCTCTAGCACGATTGTTCCAGGGGTTCCAGAGCAGGCCAGGACATCGACAATTTCAACTGAGACCGTGAAGCCAATCGAAGGGTTGGTGAGGATGCTTCTGGCTTCAAGGACCTCCAGGTTTCTCACATCTGGCACCTGCACGGTGCCATCGGACAAGATTATGTTCACAACCGTGCCAAGTGGGGTTCTAAAGTTGGTAACTGGATCAGAGGCAATAACTACCCCTTGAGCCACAATCGGCGAACCGACAACGGTTATCGAACCAACAGTTAGTCCCTGTGCTTCGATAAGAGCGACAGCATCCGCTTCGCTAGCACCGACCAGGTTAGGAACAGTCACCTCGGTTGCTCCACTTGAAACATATAGGGTCACCGCAGTGCTTGATAGCACCTGAGTTCCAGACTCTGGAACTTGGCGGATGACCACGCCCTCGGGAACGGTTTCACTCTTTTCATAAACTCTCAGCACAACCAGCTCCTGAGATGTCAGGGTGTTTAGTGCATCGTCATAGAGAGAGCCCTCAACGCTGGCAACGCTCACGCCACTTGTCGGGCTTGTGCCAGGCTCTTGTGATCCTATATTCATGACCCAAAACAGCAGACCAACCAAAATCACTACCACGCCGGTCCCAAGGCCCCAAAGCACCCCGGCCCCAACCTTGCTATTGGTGGTAGTTATCTGTGTGCTTGGCGCAGTTTCAAAGCCATCGATAAGCGAGGTTGGTAACTCACCGCTGTCAACTTTTGTAATCACCTCGGTCGAATCAAAACCAACTGGCTTCATATTGGATACCGACACCGGCTGCTTTTTCGTGATAGGCGCACCCGAGTGGGCAGCATTCAGGTGCTCTTGGAACTCTTCGGCTGTTTGGAAGCGCTCATTTGGATCTTTAGTCATCGCCCTTAGCACCACAGCATCAAGCTCGGCACTCACAGCTGAGTTGAAGGAAGAAGGGGGATCGGCGGTCTCTGACACGTGCTGATAGGCGACAGAAACAGCGCTTTCGCCCTTAAAAGGTGGCCTGCCGGCCAATAGTTCATAGAGAATCACACCGGTTGAATAGAGATCTGTCCTTGCATCAACTGCGTCTCCACGTGCCTGCTCTGGAGAAAAGTATTGAGCGGTTCCAACAATGCCGGCGGTTGCGGCCTGAGTCGCAGAGTTGTCGTTTACCGCTCTTGCAATACCGAAGTCCATTACCTTGACAGAGTCGCCTTCGCCAACCATGACGTTGGCTGGCTTGATGTCGCGATGGACAACCCCGGCATGGTGAGAAACCTCGAGTGCAGTCAAAATACCAGAGATGTATCTAACGGCCTTGTCCAGGTCAAGGCTTTTCTCAGCAACCACTTCCCTTAGGAGTTTTCCCCGGACGAGCTCCATAATGATGAACGGAGTTTTCACAATCTGCCCGTTCGAATCGGCGGCTTCCTCCTCACCGGCGTCGTAAACACGAACGATGGTTGGATGCGCCATTCTGGCACTTGCTTGAGCCTCTTGACGGAACCTTGCCTCAAAGGTTGCGTCATTGGCAAGGTCTGACTTTAAAAGCTTTATTGCGACGGTTCGGCCAAGCCTGGTGTCGTAGCCCTCAAACACCTCGGCCATGCCACCACGGCCAACTAGCTGACCCAGCCTGTATCGGCCTGCAATCAGTCTTTCGTTCTCGCTCAAACCCGCTCTTTTCCGCCTATTGAAGTCTAGTTTTCGTTTTCAGTTTTCATTGCACATCTCGGTCACAGTCTTATTACTCTGTGGGCTCAGGCTCCGGCTCTGGGAGAGGGTCTTCCGGCACATCGACGGTGTCACCTGGGACCTCGGAGGGGACATCGGCTGCTGGGTCAACCGGATCCAAAGGAAGGCCAGTTTCAGGATCTACCTCAACCGCAACAGGCGGTGAGCTGGAATCTGGCTCTGGAATCTCAATTGGGATGTCCTCAAAATTACCCACGTAGTAGGTGACGCTGACTGTGCTGCCGAGGGTGAGGTTACCGGTGGGAGATACCGCATAAACACTTCTCACCTCTAGGGAGTCGCCGTCAATAAGATCACCTGGAATTGCGTTGACCACAAATCCGCGCTCCGTGAGCCATGCGGTTACTTCGCTCAGATTCTTGCCCAAAACATCAGAAACCAAAACCACATAGGTGGAAGGCTTTGGCGTCGTTGGCTCCGGCTCCGGGGTTGCCGACTCCGAAACCGTGGGGGCTGGAGTATTTGAAGGAGCCACTTGATCGGCATTTGGTTCCGAGAGAATTGCCACAATCACAACAATGGTCGTGAGCCCCAATAAGCCAAGTGTTGCAAGCCAAGGCCAGACAATCGGTGCCTTGGGAAGCGGTGCTGTGTCAGTGGTTAGTACCTCAGTAATCGGGTCTTCAATCGCCGGCACGGGCTTCTGTGGCCCACCTTTGCGTTTTTCCCGCAGCAGTGCCTCTGCTCGGATTGCCAAAGAGGTCCCGGATTCAGGCCGCTGGTTTGGCTTTTTTGCCAGGCAACTCAAGACAAGATTTTGAACCCGTGGATCAATTGAGTCGCTCAAAGCCGGGGGCATTTCATTGATGTGAGCCATGGCAATTGCCATTTGATTCTCACCGCGGAATGGCCTCTTTCCAGCCAGTGCCTCATAGGCAACAACGCCAAGAGAATAAAGATCGGTGGCTGATGTTGAGGTCTTGCCGGTGGCTTGCTCGGGCGCCAAGTATTGAACCGTTCCCATTACCTGACCGGTTTTAGTCAGTGGAACCTGATCCCCAACCCTCGCAATTCCAAAGTCGGTTATTTTCACCTTGCCCTGGGGGGTAATCAGGAGGTTGCCCGGCTTTATGTCCCTGTGGACCAGACCCCTTGCGTGTGCTGCTGCAAGGGCTCTTGAGGTTTGCGCGATAATGTCCAAAACCTGTTCTTCAGAAAGCCTTTTCTCACGCTCGAGCAATCTGGACATAGATTCACCTGGGACTAATTCCATGACCAAATAAGCAGCACCGGTGTCCTCACCGTAGTCATAGACGTTGGCGATGCCCTCGTGCTCAACTAGGGCAGCAGCCTTAGCTTCGCTTCTGAACCGCTCGAGAAAGGTTGGATCAGAAAGATATTCCTCCTTCAGAATTTTGATGGCTACCGGCCGCAAAATTAACTCGTCCTCGGCCTGCCAAACCTCTCCCATGCCACCAATGGCAATCCGAAGTTGGAGGCGATAGCGGTCGCCGTATAACTGTCCTACTGCAGGCTTCATTTATTCAACACCGCCTGCATTACTGCCTTGGCAATCGGAGCAGCAACCTGATTCCCAGTTCCGTTTTGACCGATGCCACCGCCGTCTTCAACCACAACGGTCACTACGATTTCAGGGGACTCGGCCGGCGCGAAACCGGTGAACCAGAGCGTGTAGGGCTCGTCGGTGCCATTTTCTGCGGTGCCAGTTTTACCAGCAACCGCAATCGAAGAAATACCGGCATTTGAAGCGGCACCAAATTCCACAGAGTCAACCATCATGCGGGTTAGCAGAGCCGCGGTCTCCCTCGACATTGGTGAGGAAAAAACCTGCGGCTGAGGTTGGCTAAGAACGTTTAGGTTGCTGGCAACCACCTGATCTATCAGCTGAGGTTTCATCAAGACACCTTGGTTTGCGATGGCAGCGGTGCTCATTGCAATCTGCAGCGGGGTGGTGCGGACATCAAATTGACCAAAGCCCGAAAGCGCTACCTGAGGTAGCTCCATGTCCTGCGGATAGATGCTTGGAGTGACAGTCAGTGGGATGGCAAGCTCATCACCGAAGCCCATTAGCTCTGCCTGAGCCCTAATCCGGTCCTGACCCAAGTCGACCGCGAGAATCGCAAAAGGGATATTGCAAGAGCGAATCAAGGCAGTTTCGAGAGTTACCAGCGCCCCATCACCGCAGGTCGAGTTGTTCGAGTTGTTGATATATGTTGTTGTGCCGGGCAACCTGTAGCGGTCTAGGTTTTCAAAGGTTGTGCCGGTGCTATAGCGCCCACTTTCCAGAGCTGCCGCTGCCACCACAATTTTGAATACCGATCCCGGGTGATACAGGTCTCCGCCAATAGCTCGATTTACAAGAGGTGAATCAGGATCATCTAACAGCTCCCTATAGGCGCTGGTCGTGGCTTGCGAGCTGTGGCCAGCCAAGAGATTTGCGTCAAAGCCAGGCTTGGAAACCATCGCAATAATCCTGCCGGTTGCAGGATCCATCGCAACCACCGCACCTTTTCTAGCACCAAGCGCATCCCAGGCCGCTTTTTGAATATCGGCGTCAAGGCTGAGTTCAATCGCTGCCCCGGTTACCGGCGTGCCATCGAGTAGCGCATTTATTTGCTCAAAGAACTGCGCTGAGCTCTGGCCGGAAAGCAGAGAGTTCATTGAACGCTCTATTCCAGAAGACCCGGAGAAAATACTGAAGTAGCCAACCACTGAGCTATACAAAACAGAGTCGTAATTTCTCAAGAAACGGTACTGATCATTAATTGGATCGCTGGTGACAACCTCTTGCTCGCCAACCAATATCGATCCACGCTGAGTCTTATAGGTTTCGTAGGCCGCACGGACGTTCCTTGGATCCTGATAAAGCGACTGGGTCCTAAGAACTTGAATCGAAGACGCCATTGCAAATAGCGCCACAAACATCACGGTCAGGAAAAGGCCAACCCGCCTGACTTGCCTGTTCACGCCGCACTCCTTCTGAGTGAGGAATCAGAGAGAACCAATAGCAAGGCGATAATTGCCCAGTTTGCTAACAGTGAGCTACCACCGGCAGCCAAGAATGGAGTGGTGAGCCCGGTGAGTGGTAGCAGCCCCATCACACCTCCTGAGACAACAAATACCTGCAGGCCAATAACAAATGCAAGACCAAGAGCCAGCAGCTTTGAAAAATCATCCTGGTTAGTGTTCGATATTCGAAGACCGCGATAGACAATCAAGAGGTAGATGGCAAGAATTGCGAAGACACCAGCCATGCCAAGCTCTTCACCCATGGCAGCGAAGATGAAATCACTTTCAGCAAGGGGTATTAGTTGAGGGAAGCCAGATCCCAACCCGGCTCCAATTACGTCACCGTGAGCCATTCCGAATAGCCCCTGCACGAGCTGGTAACTGCCGCCCGCAGCGCTGTAGTTGGCCTGTGAAAAAGGGTCTAGCCAAGAGTCAAATCTGGCTGCAACGTAATCAAAAACTCGTGATGCCACCAGTGCACCGGTGATCATCATCACCATTCCGATACCAACGTAAAAACCTCGCCCGGTAGCCGTGTAGATCATCACAAGGAAAAGCCCGAAATACAAAATTGAAGTACCGAGGTCCCGTTGCAAAACCAGCACACCAATCGAGGCAATCCAGAAAAGCAAAATCGGCCCCAAGTCCTTTGCGCCTGGAACCCTCATGCCCAAAACTCTGGAGCCAATCTCAGACAGTGATCCCTTTCGCGATGCTAGGTAGCCAGCAAAGAAGATCGCAAGCAGAATTTTTGCAATTTCCCCGGGCTGAAACGTAAGATCGCCGACGCCAATCCAGAGTGTGGCCCCATTCAAAGTTCTTCCAATTACCGGGGCCGCTGGCAAAGCCAACAGCACGACGGCAGCAGCCCCTGCCAGGTAGGGGAAGCGCCTCAAAACCAGCGGGTTTTTCACGAATCTGACTACTACTGCGGCTATCAACATCGCAAAGCAGCTCAGCCAGACCTGTCGCTCTGCAAATAGATCCGGCCCGCCGTTGGTGATTTCAGCCAGGTCTAGTCGGTAAATCATTGCTATGCCAAGACCGTTTAGCAAAAACGCAAGTGGTAAAAGTAGCCCATCGGCATTAACGGCATGTTTTCTTAGCACGTAGTGAAGAAGCCAGGCGCTGATTGTCGGGGGCGCCCAGTAAACCAAAAGGTCCGCCGACATCTCTAGGTTCACCGCAAGTTGAATTTGGGCAAGTGCGAAGGCGTGGATCCCAGCAACCCAAAAAAGCAATACCGCTTCAAAGTTTCTTGACCTTGGAACAGCTTTTAGCAGCATCGGTATTGCCGAGGTCAGTGACACATTACTCATTGATACCCAGCTTTAGCTGGTCAATCAACTTAATAGCTTCATCCAGCGATTCAACCGAAATGGACCGCTCGATCAAGGTTTGCTGGAACTGCGAGAGGTCCTCGAGGTTGATTTCCGAAATCAGGTGCGGGCTTGAAAACTTCCAAGGACCCAGCTCCTCCCTGATCCCCTGGTAAATGGTTACTTGACCCTGGTAGACGTCGACGTAATAGCGAGTTTGGGTGTACTGGTAGGCGCCAAAACCGATTCCGATAATGATGGCGGCAAACAAAAGCCATCCAAGAACTATTCGAAAGCTGCGCCAGCGAAGCTTCTGTTTGGTTTCGGCAAGAATCTTTTTCAGTAGCGCCTCGGACTCGGGTGCGAATTTCGCAGGGTCCTCTGGAGCCTGAAGGAGCTCGAGCAAGCTGCGTGGGTTGAACAGACGCAAAATCTTGCCACCCTTGCGCTCCTCAATTACAACTTCGTGATCTGCTGATCCAACAAAATGAGCACCTGGTTCAAAGTCAGCCTGGACGGTCGGGCGCACTATATCTGTGATTACGACCGTTACGTTGTCCGGTGCTCCGTATTCCAGTGCCTCACCAACCAACAATTCTGCAGCTTCCTCGGTTGGAATATTTGAGGTCAGAACCTTGGTCATAACATCGTCCGGCACAACCCCGGAAAGACCGTCACTGCACAGCATCCAGCGGTCTCCTGGAAGTGCGTCGTGAAGAGCAACATCTAATTCAGGCTCACCCTGAACGTCACCAAGCACTCGCATCAAAACACTTCTTCTGGGGTGAACCAGTGCTTCAGCTTCGGTGATTCTCCCGAGCTCGACAAGTTTTTGAACGAAGGTGTGGTCTTTGGTTATCTGCACAACTTCACCGGAACGGACTCGATAAATTCTGGAATCACCGATGTGTGCGGTCACCACCTGGTTGCCGTGAACCAACATCCCGGAAAACGTGGTTCCCATTCCCTGCAGCTCTGGATGCTCAATTACTGTCCCGTTTAGCATGTTATTGGCGTCTAAAACACCAGACTTGAAGCCCTCAATTGCTTCTTCGATGCTGTCGTATTTACTGTCCGTGAGCGCAACCCGCTGCGAGGTGATAGCAGACGCTATGTCACCGCCAGCATGACCGCCCATTCCGTCTGCAACAAAAAATAGCTGGTAACCGGAATAACCAGAGTCCTGGTTAGAACTTCGGTGCTTGCCGATATCACTGGCCGCATAGCTGATTGTTTTAATTGCCAAGGTTTTTACGACCTCAGCTCAAAGGTTGTGGTGCCAATTCTGATTGTCATTCCAGGCCTGATGGTTTCGGGGGTGGTTAGCTTCTTACCGTCCAGGTGAGTGCCGTTGGTTGAGTTCAGGTCTTGCAGCACCCAATCGGAGCCAACATGAACCAACTTTGCATGCATTGAGGAAGCAAACTCATCGCCGATAACCATGTCGGAGCTGGGGGCTCTGCCGATTAAAATCTCCTTCTTACCTTCGAGCAAAATGTTGTTTCCAGCTGTGCGGCCGGTGAGAACGGCAATTTCGCTCGGGTCAAAACCTTCGACATCTTCGATGCCAAGACTCGCTGCGGAGCCGGCCGTTAGCTGAGGGGCATTTTGCTTGGCAATCTTGCTAATCACTCGTCGGCCGTAAAGGTCAGCGCGAATAACAGACAGCAAACTAAGTATGAAAATCCACAAAACTGCCACAAAACCAATGCGAATCAGAAATAGCGCTAGCTCACTCACTTGACTCTCCTGTCAGCGCCAGCAGCTCAAATGCGAACTCGGTCCTCCCGGCAGTTATAACGCTTCCCTGGCGAAGAACCAACTCGTTTACTCTGTTGCCATCAACAAAGGTGCCGTTGGTTGACTCCAAATCTCTAATGGCAGCAATCTCGCCATTAAAGGCAATTTCAAAGTGAATCCGGCTCAGTCCTCGGTCATCAATCATGACCTCTGCTTGATCGTCGCGCCCGAAAGTGGTTGTGCCATTTCTAAGCTCGTGACGAATACTGCCAAAACTTATGACGGGTTTCCAAGTCACTACCGTGCTAATCGCTGCTGATCCGACTTTCACTCTGCCACGACCAACGCTTGAGTCTTCAGAAAGGCCAAGCTCTATTTCGCTGGTGACCCGAAAGTTTTTCTGGTTCGCGTAGTCGGCTATTTCTTTACCGATTGCTGTCAGCAATTGGTCAGATATGTCTTGCTTGTCATGAGGGTTCAGTTTGATCAGGTAGCGGTGGGGGACTAAAACCTTGTCTCCGGTGCCACGTTTGGCTGCAATGTCCATGGCATTCTTAATGGCCTGCGAGATCTCAATTGGTTGCAGTTGCCGCTTGGACAACTTTGCAAACATTGAACCCACAGTGTCTTCAATGCGCGCCTCGGCCTTGTCTAGAAAGCCCACGTTACCTGCTTCCCTTAGCGGTTCTTAGGTGTGGCAAGTCTAGCGTTTAAGGCTAGGAATAGCCCCTATTTTTCATCCCGCTGACAGTTAGACTGGCAGCTGCTAACCCAATGGTGCGCACCCCACTAATTCCGGAAAAGACCTCAGATTGCTAGAAACTTACCTAATCGCACTGGAGGCGCTCGGCGTGCTCGCTTTTGCTCTCTCGGGCATCATCGAAGCGGCAAGAAAGCAATTCGATTTGGTTGGAGTAGTGATGATCGGTGCGATTGCAGCATTTGGTGGAGGAACACTACGAGACGTGCTCCTGGATCGCCGCCCGTTTTTCTGGGTTGAGCAGGAGTACTGGGTCTGGATACTGATAGCAGTTGGTCTGGCGCTACCTTTCTTTTTCCGTGCAAACCACATCGTTCTGACCGAAAAGATCATGCTGATTCCCGATGCTTTTGGCCTCGGTATTTTTGCAGCTGGCGGCACTCACATTGCCCTTGTTTCAGGAATGAGCCCACTGATAGCTGTTCTGATGGGTGTTGTTACAGCGGTGGCCGGAGGAGTATTGCGCGACGTTCTGGTCAACGAGGTTCCGCGGGCATTCCATGACCACCAGCCCTATGCAGCGATTGCGTTTGCCGGTGGTTGGGTGGTAGTTCTCTTGGGCTATTTGCAATCCCCAGAGTACGTAGACGTTCTAATTGCGGCCGCTCTTATGGTCGTCGTTCGTCTCTTAGCAGTGAAGTTCAAGCTCGAACTTTTCCGCTGGCGCTACCTGTAGTCCTCAGCAAATTGCCAGACAACTGGCTTTTCTGGCACCCAGCTGGCAAGCGCCTCCGCGCTTACTGAATTTCAGGTTGAATTTGATTTTGCCTAGCTAACTTGTTGCTTGTCCAAGTGATTGAGAACGACAAGGAGTGAACATGAAGAAAAAATCAAAAATCGCGATAGCCGCAACAGCGGCAATTACCGCAATAGCCCTGGCAATTTCATTGCCATCGCTTGCCCACAATGGTCGGGATAAACCTGGTGGGCGCGGTGGCATAGGGGTTGAAGCCCATAAGGAAAGCGCCCACGGAAAGATGATGTCAAAGGGATCATTTGCTTCCGTGTCAGTAGCAATAACAAATGTTCCGTCCGATGTAACCTCGCTACGTGAAGCTGCAAAGGGTGCGAACTTTGGAGTTTATCGATTGGCAGATGATGCAACGGGTCTGCCTGAAACCAAG
>DGPE01000002.1:0-749 GCA_002390305.1 Micrococcales bacterium UBA4448
AGAGCACAAGCACGATCACCACTCACGTCGCGGTCTATTGCTTTTGGTCGGTCAGCGTCGTCGCCTTCTCGGCTACCTTCAGAAGGTTGACATCAACCGCTACCGTAAATTGATCGAAAGACTTGGCCTTCGTCGCTAAGTTTCATAACTTTTTGACTAACCCCGGCATAAAATGCCGGGGTTTTTCATTAACTGTTAGGTCAGATCGTTTTTGGACTAGCTGACGGGCTTGCCGTGGTGGGCGACCGAGTTAACCTCGATCGATTGGTTCCTACCCGAAGGGCTTGCATTTAGTAGAGCGGGCCTTTTGTTTCACGGCCCGCCTGTTAGGCTTTTCGATTTGACAACCTAGGCACTGACCAATATGCCGGACTAACTAGGAGCGGGGCGACTGTTTTGATTGAATTCCAGAACGTGACCAAGCAGTTTCCCGATGGCACTTTTGCGGTGAAGGACTTTTCACTGGTGCTTCCTTCTCATAAAGTCACGGTGTTTGTCGGCTCATCCGGAGCCGGAAAAACAACCCTGCTTCGAATGATTAATCGCATGGTCAACCCGACCAGCGGCAAGGTGTTGATTGATGGCGAAGATGTTGCCGGGCTCAATCCTGTCGCACTGCGCCGAAAGATTGGTTACGTTCTCCAGGCCACAGGACTACTGCCTCATCGAAAAATTGCAGACAATATTGCCTCAGTGCCAAGACTAAATGGCGTTCCGAAGTCTAAAGCGCGTGAAGAGGCTCTTATTTT
>DGPE01000002.1:801-42679 GCA_002390305.1 Micrococcales bacterium UBA4448
CTTGCGAGTGACCCAAACATTCTTTTAATGGATGAACCCTTTGGTGCGGTGGACCCTATCGTTCGGTTGGAGCTCCAGGACGAACTCAATCGCTTGCAGGGTGAAATCAGTAAAACCATGGTTTTCGTTACCCACAACATTGATGAGGCATTTGCGATTGCCGACCAGGTGGTGATCCTTCGCGCCGGAGGAGAAATTGCTCAGGTGGGTAGCCCGGCGGAGATTCTGGCAAATCCTGCTGACGATTTTGTTGAGACCTTCATTGGTGCCGATAAGGGCAAGCGCACCCTTCATTTGCAGCGCAGAGAAGAAGATGGCGTGACTCTGATTGTCGATGCCGAGGGTAGACCCGCAGGAATTCTCGGAGAAGACAAATGAGGATGACTGGATGAGCTGGCTAGTCGATAATTTCGACTTGGTGGCAAGGCTGACTGGGAATCATGCGATTCTCAGCGTGATTCCTATTGTGCTGGGCTTTGTAATTGCGGTGCCGCTGGGTTGGATAGCCAACAGAAGTCATTCTCTCAGGTCTTGGGTAATCGGAGGCGGAAGCTTTCTCTACACAATCCCGTCACTGCCGCTTTTTGTGATCCTGCCCTACATTCTTGGGACCAGAATCACCGATGAGCGCAACATCATTGTGGCACTAACAATTTATGCCGTTGCAATGATGGTCCGCACCGCTGCAGATGCCCTTGCGGCTGTGCCAGCGGATGCAGTTGAGGCATCCACTTCGATTGGGCATTCCTTATGGACTAGGTTCTGGCTGGTGGAGTTTCCGCTTGCCGGCCCTGTCCTGTTGGCTGGACTGCGAGTGGTTTCAGCAAGCACAATCGCACTGGTGTCTGTGGGAGCCATTATCGGGTCTGCAAATCTTGGCTATCTGTTTACAAACGGAAAACAACGCGATTTCCTTGAAGAGATTCTCATCGGCATCGGCGCAAGCTTTCTGATCGCACTGGTTTTTGACGTTGTAATTGTTCTTCTAGGCAGGGTTCTGATGCCTTGGAATCTTAGAAAGTCGCCGGCCTCAAAGAGCATCCGGCAAAACGCAGTAGGGGCGTACTAATCATGCAATTCTTTCTCGATGCGTTTCGCTGGTTACTCGACCCTGCTAATTATGTTGCAGGTGGAATCAGCCCACTTCCGATTCAGGACCGTATCGGTGAGCACCTTTGGTACACATTTGTCTCAGTAGCGATTGCATCGATGATCGCACTTCCATTAGGCCTCTTCATTGGGCACACCGGCCGCGGTCGGCAGTTTGTGATTAGTTTCACCGGCATGATGCGTGCACTGCCGACATTGGGGCTTTTAATGGCCCTATTCCTGATCGTCGGTGCCACGGTTCCATTTACGCAGGCGGCGTTCGTGGCCTCGATTATCGCGCTGGTCATCTTGGCCATTCCATCAATTTTGGCTGGCGGATATGCCGGCGTCGAATCCGTAGATTCTCAGACCGTGGATGCCGGCCGAGCCATGGGCATGACTGAAATGCAGATTCTGCTGCGGATTGAGATCCCGCTTTCTCTGCCGCTGATAATTTCTGGTATTCGAGCAGCTGTGCTGCAGGTCATTGCAACTGCCGTGATCGCCTCTTATATCTCACTTGGCGGTCTTGGGACAGTTATTTCAAGCGGCATTGGACTCAATGACAACGAGCGAATTCTGGGCGGCGCCATTCTGGTAACTGCGCTTGCGCTTGTGGTGGACGGCTTTTTGGCACTCCTCCAGCGCCTGGTAACCAGGCGCGGTTCCAAGGAGGCACGTCCACAAAATATAGATTTCCGTAGACGATCATTCGGATCGGCTGCGGTGGCGGAAAAAACCGTCAATGAAGGGAAAAAATATGTTCAAAGCAAAAAATAGAGGGCCACGCGTTGCGGGAGCAATAGCTGCAGCTGCAGCCCTTGTGGTAATGACCGGCTGTGCATCCGCTGACCCAACCGAGGAGGCCACGCAGGCAACCGACGACGTGGCGACAGTCGAAGCGACAAAGGTTGTAGTTGGCTCATTCTCATTTCCAGAAAGCGAGATTCTTGGAAACATCTATGCGCTGGCTTTGGAAAATGCAGGCTTCGAAGTTGAGACAAAATTTAACTTGGGACCGCGACAGACCACTATTCCGGCACTGGAAGATGGTTCAATCAGCCTGATGCCTGAGTACAACGGAAACCTGTTGTTTTTCTATGACACCGAGAACACAGCGCGCTCAACCGCCGAGGTAGACGCCGAACTTGCGACCAATGTGCCAGCCGGTTTCCAGGTCTTGAACTCATCCTCAGCCCAGGATAAGGACGCTTACGTCGTTACCCAGGCGTTGGCCGAAGAGTTTGGTCTTGCAACAATTGGCGATCTAGCAAAAATCGAACCATTTTCTCTAGGTGCCAGCCCGCAGTTTGCTGAACTTCTTTACGGTCTGCCCGGTCTTGCCTCCTTCTACGGAGTCACCGACGTGACATTCGTGCCAATCGAAGACTTCGGTGGCCCGGATACCGTCAAGGCACTTGTCGACAACGCGGTTCAGGTTGCCGACATCTACACCACCTCACCTGACTTGGTGGCTAAGAACCTCCTCGTGCTAGATGACCCTGAGAACTTGATTGCAGCACAAAACATAGTGCCGCTTCTGAACTCTGACATCTACAGCGATGAGCTGGCAGCGGTGCTGAATGCAATCTCAGCTGCACTAACCACTGAGGACCTCATCGCGCTTCGCACCCGTGTCGAAGGTGACGAGAAGGCTCAGGCCAGCACTGCAGCACAGGAATGGCTGGAAGCAGAAGGCCTACTCAACTAGTTGGTTTTGAGGCGCTGTCGTAATGGCGGCGCCTCATTCTTCAGCTTATTGTGCAAGTTGAATGAAGGCTTTGGCTTTCATTGACAGGCACCAGGAACATATTTGACTAACCCCGGTCTTAAGTGCCGGGGTTAGTCGTTCCTAGCCATTTCGTTATCAAGTTGTTAGGCTGTAGCTAGGAGAATCGAAGGCGGGTCTTCGGTGGAAGCTTCTGGGTCTAGGCCCCAGAGATTTTTACTGATGGCCAGCACTTCAATAGCAATCGAGTGATTGCCTCCAGCGCGCGACAAAATAATGCGAATTGCATTATGGGTTTTTGCGTGCGAAAAATAAAGAGGAGGGGCCATGGAAGGCCCAGAAATTAAATTCGCAGAAGCCGTTATAGATAACGGAAAGTACGGAAAGCGCACATTGCGCTTTGAAACCGGACGCCTAGCCCAGCAAGCTGCTGGTGCCGCGGTTGTCTACCTAGATGACGAGACCATGTTGTTCTCGGCAACTACAGCATCGAAGACCCCTAAGGATCATTTTGATTTCTTCCCATTGACTATCGATGTTGAAGAGCGCATGTATGCGGCTGGAAAAATCCCAGGCTCATTCTTCCGTCGTGAAGGACGTCCATCAACGGCAGCAATTCTTGCTTGCCGTCTGATTGACAGGCCATTGCGTCCGTCATTCGTTGATGGTCTTCGCAACGAGATTCAGGTTGTTGTGACCGTTATGTCGATTGAGCCAGACGAGCTTTACGACGTGGTTGCTATTAACGCAGCCTCAATGTCTACTCAGCTTGCTGGATTGCCATTCTCTGGTCCGGTTGCAGGTGTCCGCGTGGCACTTATCGAAGGTCAGTGGGTTGCATTCCCGAAGCACTCGCAGCTAGTAAATGCCGTGTTCAACATGGTTGTTGCAGGCCGCGTGATGGATGGCGACGATGTTGCAATCATGATGGTTGAAGCAGAAGCGACTGAAAACAGTTGGGACCTAATCGCTGGCGGTGCAGTTGCACCTAACGAAGAGGTAGTTTCTCAGGGTCTGGAGGCTGCAAAGCCTTTCATCAAGGAACTTGTTCGTGCTCAGAACGAACTTGCTACCCAGGCTGCCAAGCCAACCGCTGACTACCCAGTGTTCCTGCCATATTCGGCCGAAGTTCTTGCTGCCGTTGAAGCAGCCGCGGGTGCCGAGGTTGCAAAGGTCTACCAGATTGCTGACAAGCAGGAGCGTCAGGATGCTGACGACACCCTCAAGGCACGCGTTAAGGAAGAGCTTGTTGCCAAGTTGAGCGAAGAAGACATGGCTCAGTTCTCAGCTGCCTATAAGGCGGTTGCTAAGAAAGCCATGCGTACTCGTGTGCTGAAAGAAGGCGTCCGTATTGACGGCCGTGGACTTGCAGACATTCGTTTGATCGATTCAGAGGTTGGTGTGATTCCAAGGACCCACGGTTCTGCGATCTTCCAGCGTGGCGAGACCCAGATTCTGGGTGTTACCACCCTGAACATGTTGAAGATGGAGCAGCAGCTAGATGCATTGACCCCTGAAAAGTCAAAGCGCTACATGCACCACTACAACTTCCCTCCTTACTCAACCGGTGAAACCGGTCGTGTTGGAACTCCTAAACGTCGTGAAATTGGTCACGGTGCTTTGGCAGAGCGGGCACTAATGCCAGTTCTTCCAGCTCGCGACGAGTTCCCATATGCAATTCGTCAGGTTTCTGAGGCTTTGAGCTCAAACGGTTCAACCTCAATGGGTTCTGTTTGTGCTTCCACTCTTGCTCTTCTAAATGCTGGTGTGCCACTGCGTGCACCGGTTGCTGGAATTGCGATGGGTCTTATCTCTGACACCGTTGACGGTAAGACTCAGTACGCAGCTCTCACCGACATTCTTGGTGCCGAGGATGCTCTAGGCGACATGGACTTCAAGGTGGCTGGAACTCGTAACTTTGTGACCGCTATTCAGCTGGACACCAAGTTGGATGGAATTCCATCCTCTGAGTTGGCCAAGGCGCTTACTCAGGCCAAGGAAGCCCGTCTGTTTATTCTGGACGTAATGGCAGAAGCCATTGATGAGCCAGATGAGCTGTCTAAGTACTCACCTCGTGTGATTGCGGTCAAGATTCCTCTCGACAAGATCGGTGAGGTTATCGGACCAAAGGGCAAGATGATCAACCAGATTCAGGATGACACCGGAGCCGACATCTCAATTGAAGATGACGGAACCGTCTACATCGGTGCGGTTGATGGTCCAAGCGCTGATGCAGCCAAGGCTGCAATCAACGCGATCGCCAACCCACACATTCCTGAAATTGGAGAGCGCTTCCTGGGAACAGTTGTGAAGCTTGCAACCTTCGGTGCGTTTATTTCATTGATGCCAGGCAAGGATGGACTTCTTCACGTTTCCGAACTGAAAAAGATCTCCGGTGGCAAGCGAGTTGAGAATGTCGAAGACATTTTGTCGGTTGGCCAAAAGATCCTGGTTGAGATCACCAAGACAGATGACCGTGGAAAGCTTTCGCTGTCTCCAGTTGTCGAGGACGAACCAGCAAGCGAGTAATCATTGAAACTAAGTCTTTTAGACTCATGTGATTTCACCGCTGAGGCATCACGGATTTGCAGAACCGTGCTGCCCAGCGGTGTTCGCATTTTAAGCGAGGAAATCCCAGGTGCACCATCGGTTGCCATTGCAGCCTCGGTTGCAGTTGGTTCAAGGGATGAGAGCGATGGCACCTTCGGTGCCACGCACTTCCTCGAGCATTTGTTATTTAAAGGAACACCGACCAGAACTGCAAGAGATATCTCCGTTGCTTTTGATTCGGTTGGTGGTTCATCTAACGCTGCGACCGCCAAGGAATACACCAGCTATTACGCCAGGGTTATGAACTCAGCTCTTCCCTTGGCGCTCGATGTAATTCTGGACATGTTTACCTCGGCGAAGATCGAACAGCATGATTTTGATCTTGAAAAAACTGTAATTCTCGAAGAGCTAGCAATGGGCGAGGATGACCCTGAGGATCTAGCCCACGAAGCTCTGGCAACTGCGCTACTGCCCGACCACGAGCTTGGTAGGCCAATCGGCGGCACCAAGGAAACAATTCTTGCAGTGACGCGTGAGCAGGTCGTTGAGCACTATAAGAAGCACTATGTGCCGGAGAATCTAGTAGTTACTGCCGCCGGCGGAGTAAGCCACGAGAAGTTGGTAGCACTTGTTGAACAAGAACTTGCAAAGGTCGGTTGGCTTGAAGCAAAGTGCGACCCAAGCCCTAGGCGCTCACAGGAGCCATTCGTGCTTCCAGAAACTCGAAAGTTTGCAAACCTGAACCACGACTTTGCTCAGGCGAATCTACTTTTTGGCTATCAGAGCATGCGAGGAATGGACCCTGACCGGTACGCGCTGGGATTGATGACCAACATTTTGGGTGGCGGCATGTCCTCAAGGTTGTACCAGGAGATACGCGAAGAGCGCGGTCTTGCCTATTCGACCTATGCCTATCAGCAGGGTTATTCAGACGCTGGTTATTTTGGACTTTACGCCGGCACAAACCCTGAAAATGCTGAGCTGGTCATCCAGTTGATGAAATCAGGGCTGGAATCAATCGCGGACCACGGTGTTTCACAGGCCGAGTTTGATCTCGCGCTTGGCTCTCTGACCGGTGGGCTGGCGCTTCGTTATGAAAGCTCTTTGGCGCGGATGAACAGGCTCTTGGCAGCCGAGATTGGTAGCGGCGAGTTCTTATCCACCGCGCAAATACTTGACAGATTTAACCAGGTTGAGATTTCAAGCATTCAAGCCGTTGCAGCCAAAGTTGCAGCTGGTAGGTCCTCGCTGGTGGCTGTTGGGCCAGATTTGCAAGCACTCGAACAGTTGGCTTGATAGGTTTTGACCATGATTCTTGTTTCTATTTTGGGTGCCACCGGTCGCATGGGCGATCTCACCAAGCACTTGGTTGATGCTGATCCGAACTTGAAGCTTCACTCCGAGCTCAATTCGCAATCTAGCCCCGAGCATATGCTCGGTGCAGACGTTGTCATTGATTTCACCAATCCAACTGTTTCCGAGCAGCTTGTCCTGTTTGCCATTGAAAACAAGATGAAAGTTGTTGTTGGCACTTCCGGTTGGAGTGAACAGCGGTTAGCGATCTTGAGAACAGCGCTGAATAATCAGCCGGCTGCCGGGGTTGTAGTGGTGCCTAATTTCTCGATTGGCTCTATGCTCGCGCAGCGCTTCGCCAGTCAAGCTGCCCGCCATTTTGATTCAATTGAAATTCTTGAACACCACCATGAACACAAAGTGGATTCACCTTCTGGAACTGCAATGCGCACCGCCGAACTAATTCAAGAGGCCAGGCAGGGTCTGCCTCAACCACTGATTCCAGGTGTTGGTCAGCCTGCTAGGGGCGAGATTCACGCGGGAGTGGCTATTCACTCACTTAGACAAAAGGGTATTTCTGCCAAGCAGGACACCATCTTTGGCTCTTTGGGAGAGCAGCTGGTTATCTCTCACGATGTTTCTTCCGCCGGCGCATATTCGCTTGGCATTCTAAGGTCACTGGAATTTGCAGTGTCGGCAACCGGATTGTCAATTGGCCTTGAGAGTGTAATTCCAAAATGATGGTGAGGGTTTGGGTTGGCTTGATGCTTGCCCTAACACTTTTCTACGTCTTCACTCTTTTTAGTCGCGGTCTGATTTTGCTTTTTGAGCCGAACTTCCTCGCTGTTGCAATGGGTATTGGAATCATCATCTTTCCGCTATTTGCGCTTTGGGCACTTAGCGCCGAAATTCGGTTTGGGCTGGCGTCCCAGAAGCTGGCACGGCGTATTTTGGCGATGGAGATTCCAGGTCTCGATCTTGATTTGCGTCCAAGCGGCAGAGCGACCAAAGAGTCGGCAGAGGCTGAGCTTAGAAGGGTTCAGGAGTTGGCTTCAGGTTCCGATGACTTCACGCGTTGGTTTTTATTGGGTGAGGCCTATGAGGCCGCGGGGGATAGGAAGCAAGCCCGCAGCTCAATGCGCAAGGCGATCGCTCTAGCGAAGGACGCCAACTCGTCTCAGAACTAGATACAGCTGGCAGCCAAGGCAGAGGCCAAAAAAGGCATTCAAGAATGCTGCCAAGAAGATAAACGCCGCGGAGATGGTGACCAACACCGGCGCAAATAAGCCTCCAACGATACCTATCAAGGCAAAGGTCAACCCAACTTGCTGGGCGAATTTTGGAGGCCTGGAATCTTCCAGCTCGGTGGGTGGGGCGAGTCTTGGTTTGATGAAACGCTTGAATACCAATCCGGCTGGGTGAGTCTCCGGGGAGAGAACGGACCAGAAAAAAAGCACACCTAGGGCCACCACGGTCGAGTAGGCAAGTTGTTGATTAGAAAGACTTAGGTAAAAGGCAATCAGTGACAAGCCTGTGGTGATGGCAGCACCAAACCTTGGTCCACGGGGGTCAATCATTTTTTGTGTTGTCATGTCACTCCTAGTTTTGTGAGTTCGGATTCGATGGTTCCCGCTTTTGGCACGCCACCAACGCGGTATTTGATAACTCCAGCACTGTTTAGCACTAGAACAGTCGGTGTTTGTGTGATGTTAAAGTGTGCCGCGAGGTTTAGCCGGTCAGTGATGTCTGCTTCTATAAACAAAACATCGCCATTGCGGTATTCCAGCTTTGCAAGCGCTCTTCTAACACCTGGGCATTGGCCACAATACTGAGTGGAGAACTGGACCAAGGTGGCAGTCTTGCCAAACGCGGTAACCGGATCGCCATTTTTTGACACTGCCAGTTTTTCTAGATTAATGCACTCGTTGCCGACTACTTTATGGCCACGGCCGTGAAAAAATCTGTATGCCAGTCCTGCCGCTAGGCCAAGGCCAAGAAGCGAGAGGGTTAGCCATAGCGTGGAATCCATTTTCTTAAGCGTAGGCGATTGCCCCAGCCAATAACGGAGTGTTGCGCTTTTTTACTTTTGTCCTGGAATAGGGTTGTGAAGTGACCGAAATTGAATTCCGCAGTGATGTAACAGTTGAACTGGTTCGTTCCAGCGCAAGAGATGCAGATGTGCTTTTTGCAGCCAGGGTTTCCACCCAGGGAGAACAGACCTTGGACGTGGCAATGAACCAAGATACCGAAGTTGAAAAGCGCGATAAGGGTCTGCTTAATTACCTCATGCGTGATCGTCACGGCTCACCTTTTGAGCACAACTCCATGACTTTTTACGTTCAGGCGCCAATTTTTGTATTTAGAGAATTCATGAGACACCGCATTGCCAGCTATAACGAGGAATCCGGTCGCTACCGCGAACTGAGGCCGGTTTTTTATGTTCCGGGGCCGGAGCGCAAGCTCATTCAAGTCGGCAAGCCTGGTGCTTACGACTTTGAGGACGGCACCGTGGAACAGACTGCACTGGTGACACAAGAAACCATGGCGGTCACTCGCAGCGCTTATGAGTCCTATAAGCGCATGCTGGAGGCGGGTGTTGCCAGGGAGGTTGCCAGAATCGTGCTGCCGGTAAATATCTATTCGAGCATGTACGTCACAATGAATTCCAGGTCATTGATGAACTTCTTGTCGCTTCGCACCAAGCGCGAGGGCACTCACTTTCCATCTTTCCCACAGCGTGAAATTGAAATGTGTGCTGAGAAGATGGAAGACGCATGGGCGAAGTTAATGCCATTGAGCTATGAATCCTTCAACGAAAACGGTCGAGTAGCCCCTTAGTGCTGTGCACCCAGGTGGCGCTAGGCTATCTGAATGGCGATAGAACAAAGAGATGTTTTTGGGCAGGTGCTGGTTGCGCTTGTTACTCCAATGACCCCCGACGGCGAAGTTGACTGGGCTGCGGGTGAAAAGCACATCGACTATGTAATTTCAAACGGCGCCGATGGCGTGGTCGTGACCGGCACCACCGGCGAGACTTCTACCCTCACGGACGCCGAAAAGATTCGGTTGGTTCAGGTCGGTAAGTCGGTTGCTGCCGGCAGGGCCAAGATCATTACCGGGGGTGGCTCGAATGAGACCGCTCACGCGATTCAGCTTTATAAGGCCAGCGAAAAAGCCGGCGCCGATGGCGTCATGATCGTCACTCCCTATTACAACAAGCCCACTCAAGCCGGAATTCTTACTCACTTTAGAATGATTTCAGACGCCACCGATTTGCCGGTGATCCTTTATGACATTCCCGGTAGAACCGGAGTGGCTATCAGCTATGACACCTTTCACAGGGCGGCAAAGCACCCGAACATAGTTGCCATCAAGGACGCTAAGGGTGACCTTGCTCAGGTTTCCAGGCTGCTGCTTGAAACCGGTCTTATGTATTTTTCAGGGGACGACCCCTACGTCTTGCCACACCTGTCTATTGGAGCTACCGGCCTGATTGGTGTTACAGCCAACATTGCACCGCACGCGTACCGAGCAATAGTTGATGCAACCAATAACAACGATTTTCATTCGGCTTTAGCCGTCCACAATGCGCTCGAGCCTTTGCAACGTGCGGTGATGACCCATGTTCCTGGAACGGTTGCTGCGAAGTATGTGCTCCACGGACTTGGTCTGATATCTTCTCCAAGAGTCCGGTTGCCACTGGTTGGGCCAGAGGACAGCGAGGCTGCTGCGATTGAGGCCGGAATTGATCAGGTGCTGAGTGTTCCAGGTTTAAGCTTTGATAATTTCCGACCTGATAGGAACGCCGCAGCCGGCGGAGCGCTGCCGAAAGTTGCCGGGACAACCAGATAGTGGAACTTCTAACTCCCCCTGAGCTCAAGCGCGGAACACTTAGAATCATCCCACTTGGTGGCCTTGGCGAAATTGGTCGCAACATGACCGTGTTTGAGCTCGATGAGCAGATAATGATAATTGACTGCGGCGTGCTTTTTCCCGAGGAGACTCAGCCGGGTGTGGATCTAATTCTCCCTGATTTCAGCTACCTAGAAGACAAGCTAGATCGCATTATCGGAATGGTTCTAACCCACGGTCACGAGGACCACATCGGTGGCGTGCCGTTTTTGCTCCGTCACAAAAAGGACATCCCAATTCTTGGTTCGAACTTGACGCTTGCCTTCCTGGAGGCAAAGCTCAAAGAGCATCGAATGACACCGCTTTCGCTCACTGTGAAAGAGGGGCAGGTTGAGAGGCTTGGACCCTTCGAGCTTGAATTCGTTGCGGTAAATCACTCGATTCCAGATTCGCTTGCGGTAATTATTAGAAGCTCCGCAGGGACAGTCTTGGCCACCGGTGATTTCAAGATGGATCAGCTGCCACTTGATGGTCGTCTCACTGATTTGCGCGCTTTTGCCAAGATTGGTGAAGAGGGCCTAGACCTTTTTATGGTCGACAGCACCAACGCCGATGTTCCCGGCTTCACACCGCTAGAGCGGGACATCGGACCGGTCATCGAAAACGTGATTGCTAAGACACCGGGCAAAGTGGTGGTTGCGTCTTTTAGCTCGCACGTCCACCGAATCCAGCAGGTTATCGATGCTGCCGCTGCAAACGGTCGCAAGGTTGTATTTGTAGGTCGCAGCATGGTGAGAAACATGACCATTGCCGAGGATCTTGGTTATCTAAGAGTTCCAGCGGGTCAGGTTGTTGATCTGAAGAAGGCTGGGGACATCCCAGATAGCAAAGTCGTCTACATGTCCACTGGCAGTCAGGGCGAGCCGATGGCAGTGCTTTCCAGAATTGCAAGGCAGGACCACCAGATTGAAATTGGCAGAGGCGATACGGTCTTGCTCGCCAGCTCTTTGATCCCAGGCAATGAAAACGCGGTCTATCGAGTGATAGACGGGCTCACAAAAATAGGGGCAAATGTTGTCCATAAGGGCAATGCAAAGGTCCACGTCTCCGGACACGCAGCAGCCGGCGAATTGCTCTATTGCTACAACATTCTGAAGCCCAAAAACGTGCTGCCAATTCACGGTGAGTTCAGACACCTACGGGCAAATGCGGATCTTGCCATTAAGACCGGTGTTCCTGTCGAGAGAACTCTGCTGGCTGAAGACGGCGCCGTTATCGACATGGTGGATGGTCTCTGCAGCATTGTTGGAAGAGTCAGCTGCGACATGCTTTACGTGGACGGCAAAACTGTTGGCAAAATTAGCGAGGATGACCTCAAAGACAGAAGGATATTGTCGGAGGAGGGCTTCATCTCGATCTTTGTTGTTGTTGATAAGGCCACCGGCGACATTGTTGAGGGCCCGGAAATTAAGGCAAGAGCCTATGCAGAAGAGGATCATGTTTTTGATGATATTTTGCCTCAAATTCGCACGGCTCTTATCGCAGCGGCTGCTCAGGGGACCAGAGACACTCATGCTTTCCAACAGGTGATTAGAAGAACCATCGGGACCTGGGTGTCAAGAGCGCACCGCAGGCGCCCGATGATCATTCCGATCGTTGTTTACTCTTCTCGCCCTGCCTAACTGGGTTTTTGCCAATAGATTGCTAGTTTTTCCTCATGGCTACAAAGACTCCACCTCCGCGCCGTTCGGCCTCAAGGGCTAGGCCCAAAAGGGCCTCGACTGCAAGACCCAGGGCTGCTGCGCCCAGGTCAAAAGCTACTGTTGGCGCGGGTGCGAAACTGACAACCGGATATTTAGCCGTTGCTCATTTTTTTGGTGGAATCATCAGAGCCTTTAGCACCGAGAAACTGGCCAGGGAAGACCGCCGAGACGGCGCTCCATTTTTTCTGCTGCTGTTGAGTGTCGCAGGTGGCCTAAATGCCTGGTTCTTAATTCAAGAGCCCTGGGCGCAGATTGCTCACAATTACAGCTTTGGCATGTTGTTTGGACTGGTTTCCTATGCACTGCCAGTTATCTTTTTTGGTTACGCGCTGTATTTGTTTCGGCATCCCGCTTCGGTTCGTGACAGTTCTAGATTCGCACTCGGCTTCTGGTTATTTCTTTCTGTGATTTCCGGATTCTTCCATGTTTTCTCTTCATTGCCATCGCCGCAGGAAGGTGTAGACGCAATTGCTCAGGCTGGCGGCCTGTTTGGATGGCTGATCGGTGGACCGCTGGTAAGCGTGCTGAGTGTTTATGGGGCAGTTCCTGCGCTGCTGCTGCTGGCCATAATTGCCGCTCTGGTGATGACCGGTACCGCACCAAATAAAGTGCTGGAGAACCTAAAAAGACTCTACGGCTACCTTTTTGGCCAAAAAAACCCGGAGTCAGAAACCGACGCTTTTGATGCCAGGAAATCGAACTGGTGGAAAAGAGAAAAGGATTCGGATCCAGCATTCGATTCCCCAGTTGTTGGTGACATAGCCGAATTCATCGAAGAAGACCTCGCTGCGGAAATTCTCGAGGTTGCCCCCGTTGAAGATATTGCAGATGAAGAGCCAGAATTCTTCTCACAGGAAGAGGGCCTAACCGAGCCGATAGAAATTCCAAAGGCGGAAAAGGTCAAGCGCCCCTACCTCTTGCCAGCTCCGGGGCTTTTGGCCGCTGGCACCACTCCCAAGACCAAGTCCGCTGCGAATGAGCTGATAGTCAAGGCCATCAACGATGTTTTCAAGGAGTTTGACATTCAGGCTAGGGTGTCTGATTTTCAGCGCGGTCCAACGGTGAGCCGTTATGAGGTGGAACTGGCGCCGGGAGTGAAGGTGGAGGCGGTCACTCGCTTGACCAATAACATCAGCTACGCGGTCGCCTCTAACGAAGTCAGAATCTTGGCTCCAATCCCAGGTAAGAGTGCCATCGGTATTGAAATCCCAAACACCGATCGGGAAATCGTCTCGCTCGGAGACGTTTTGAAATCGAAGAGCGCAACCGGTGTGCAGCACCCACTCACGATCGGTGTCGGTAAAGATGTCGAGGGTGGGTTCTTGGTTGCAAACCTCGCAAAAATGCCTCACCTATTGGTGGCGGGTGCCACCGGAGCCGGTAAGTCAAGCTTTGTAAACTCCATGATTTGTTCAATTTTGATGCGCGCAACCCCGGCTGAGGTGCGAATGGTTCTGGTTGACCCGAAGCGGGTTGAGCTATCGGTTTATCAGGGCGTCCCGCACCTGGTCACACCGATTATTACCAACCCTAAGAAAGCTGCGGAAGCACTTCAGTGGGTGGTCCGCGAGATGGACTCGCGTTACGACGATTTGGCATCGTTTGGGTTTAAGCACATTGATGATTTCAACAGGGCAGTAGTCGCTGGAACAATTAGGGTCCCGGATGGATCTAAGCGGGAATTGCAGCCCTACCCCTACTTGCTGGTTGTGGTCGATGAGCTAGCGGATTTGATGATTGTCGCCCCGCGTGATGTTGAAGATTCGGTGGTTCGAATAACGCAGTTGGCAAGAGCATCTGGAATCCACTTGGTGCTTGCAACCCAGCGACCATCGGTCGATGTGGTGACTGGCCTGATCAAAGCAAATGTGCCCTCAAGGCTTGCCTTTTCGGTGTCATCGGTCACTGACTCTCGGGTGATTCTTGATCAGCCAGGCGCCGAGAAACTGGTTGGGCAGGGAGATGCGCTGTTTGCTCCCATGGGCACTAATAAAGCCCTGCGGGTGCAAGGAGCATGGGTCTCCGAGGACGAAATGCAGAAGATTGTTGATCACGTCAAGGCTCAGATGGACCCTGATTATCGAAGCGATGTTACCCAGCACGCCGCGAGCAAAGTGATTGACAGCGATATCGGTGATGACTTAGAGGTGCTGCTGGCTGCTTGCGATCTAATCGTGAACTCGCAGTTTGGTTCTACATCTATGCTGCAGCGAAAGCTTCGAGTGGGATTCGCCAAAGCTGGCCGATTGATGGACCTGCTGGAATCTAGGGGAGTGGTCGGACCATCAGAGGGCTCAAAGGCAAGAGATGTGCTGGTTCGCCCGGATGATCTTCCAGCTCTGCTTGCAAAGCTGAGCGGTCAAACTACCGCTGTCGTAGAAGGTGACACAGGTCACGCTCAATCAGGCTCACCTGCATCTGGTAGCGATGACGAGCCAGACGAAGACGCGTGGCAGCTGACCGGCAGGCGTGATGAGTTCTAATAGTTTTTTATACCGGCAAACCCCAAACCTGATCACCTTGTCCAGATTGGCAATGGTGCCAATCGTGCTCTGGTTAGTTTTGGACTACTGGGATTTTTGGGGGAGATTTATCGCCCTGGTGCTGCTGGTGCTGGCAGCTTCGACCGATGGGATTGACGGAGCGATTGCCAGGAAAAGAAACTTAGTTTCGGACCTTGGAAAACTTCTAGATCCGATTGCCGATAAGGCGCTTTTGTCGGGGTCGTTGATCGCACTTTCGATTCAGGGTGCAGTCCCATGGGTTGCGACCGCGCTAATACTTGCCAGGGAGCTTTTTATCACGGTTTATCGCCTCGTTGTTGCCAAGAAGCGTGTGATTGGGGCAACCGGTGGTGGAAAGTTTAAAACCGTGATGCAGATCATTGCGGTCTCGCTTTTGCTGGCGCCGTTCGAGGCACTGGGCGCTTGGTTTGTGGGGCTGGGCCAGGCCGTGCTGTGGTTTACCGTAGTGCTGACCCTGTGGTCTGGAGTGAAAATCCTGTGGCCGAGCAAGTTATAGCCCTTTGCCGGGAGCAGGAGCTGTTCATCGCTACTGCTGAGTCGTTGACCGGAGGACTGTTGGCTTCGGAGCTGATTTCCATTCCGGGTGCGTCGGATGTGGTCTTGGGATCGGTTGTTGCCTACCGGGATGTGATTAAGCAGCAATTGCTCGGAGTATCGGCTCAGCTGATTGCAAATCAGGGAACTGTTGACGCAGAGGTATGCGCTCAAATGGCTCAGGGGGTGCGGGAAAAATTCGCGAAGGCGAGTGCCCTCGATGTTTCTTCGGTAATCGGAGTATCAACTACTGGATTAGCTGGGCCAGAGGATTCACCGGGGCACAGGGCTGGTGAGGTCTTTATCGGAATCAGCTCACACCGGGGAATAACGGTCTTTAGTGAATTCTTTTCAGGCTCGAGAAATGAGATAAGAAGCGCAAGCGTTGCGCGTGCGATCGAAATACTCAGGGAACATTTGAGCCGTTAGGTTTGTTATCCATCAGGAAACATTCAGACAGTTTTACTAAATTTGTCGCTAACAGCCGATAGATTATTGGCCAGGAGGAAACTTGGTACTGCTTAGACATGAAATTGGTGATGTGCTTCGCAATCACCGACTCGAACAGGGTCAGACCTTGAGACAGGTTGCGGCTAGGGCGTCAGTTGCGCTCGGTTACCTATCCGAGGTCGAACGTGGTCAAAAGGAAGCCTCCTCCGAAATCTTGGCTTCCGTTACAGAAGCCCTTAACGTTCCACTCGCACAACTGCTTCGTGAAGTTTCTGATCGAGTTGCCACCTCCGAGGGTCTATTCGAAGACAACACTTTCATTCCGGACACGGTTCCGGATGCTTTTGTTGCCGAAGCAGACCTCTTTTCACGTCAGTAAATAAGTCCGAGTAATCAGGCCTCCTTTAGTTCTCCAGTGAAGTTATCTCAATTTCGACAGCTAGCGGATGATGAATTTGGAAAAGCTTTCGCGGCAGTCGTTCTTGCCGACACGCGCTTGACTGCAAGCTCTGATAAAACCCCTCTGGAGCTTATTTCGGAGGGTGAAGACCCGAAAGATGTCTGGCTCACACTCTGCTTACATCTGGGCATCCCCAAAGAGCGTTGGCACGGAAAGCCCAAGACAAAGCAACACGCCGAAAAGTAATCATTCGAAATTTTGTTCGAACGCTTAGTGTTATAAACAGCTGGGCAAATAAGTGACTTATCAAGAGGGTTCTTGATCATTCTCCAAAATGTCCCAGTCGGAGCGTAGCTTCGATTGAAACAAGACGCCAAGCGTCAGAGAGAGGTCGTAATGCCAAGTGCATCAGATAGAGACAAAGCCCTAGACACAGCGCTTGCGCAGATTGATCGCCAGTTCGGCAAAGGTTCGGTCATGCGCTTGGGCTCAGAAGAGCGAGCACCAATCGAAGTAATTCCAACCGGTTCTATTGCGCTGGACAGCGCTTTGGGAACCGGCGGTTTACCACGGGGTCGAATAGTAGAGATTTATGGACCTGAAGCATCAGGTAAGACGACAATCGCGCTGCACGCCATTGCAAGCGCACAGGCCGCAGGTGGAACTGCAGCCTTTATAGATGCCGAGCACGCGCTAGATCCGATCTACGCAGCCAAACTTGGCGTTGACATTGACTCACTGCTGGTGAGCCAACCTGACACCGGTGAGCAGGCCCTAGAAATCATGGACATGCTTATCCGTTCTGGCTCGATTGACATTGTTGTTGTCGACTCGGTTGCGGCACTGGTGCCGCGCGCTGAAATCGAAGGCGAAATGGGTGATTCTCATGTTGGATTGCAGGCCAGGCTTATGTCGCAAGCGCTGAGAAAACTGACCGGCGCGGTGAGCAACACCAACACCACGGCAATCTTTATTAACCAGCTGCGAGAGAAAATCGGAGTTTTCTTCGGTTCACCTGAGACCACCTCCGGTGGAAAGGCGCTGAAGTTCTACGCATCGGTGCGCTTGGACATCCGCAGGATTGAAACTCTTAAGGACGGGCAGAATGCAGTTGGTAACCGCTCCAGAGTTAAGGTTGTGAAAAATAAGCTCGCAGCACCTTTCAGGCAGGCTGAATTCGACATCATGTTTGGTGAGGGTATCTCTCGTGAGGGAAGCCTTATTGACTTCGGTGTCGAGCACGATGTGGTTACCAAGTCAGGCGCCTGGTACACCTTCGAGGGCGAACAGCTTGGCCAGGGTAAAGAAAACTCTCGCAAGTACTTGAAGGACAACCCTGAGTTGGCTGACACCGTCGAGCACAAGATCAAGGTGAAGCTAGGTATTGGAGTTCCAAGGCCAGTCGCGGACCTTCCAGCAGCAGAAGAAGTAGTTGAGGAAATAGAGCCGGTGGCCAAGGCCGCTAACGATGGCTAACGAGCCTTCACCCGAGAAGCTGGAAAAGCGGGCACGAAATGTGCTGCTTTTCCAGCTTTCTCGTAGCATGAAGACCAAGAGGCAATTAGCCATAATTCTTGAAAAGCGAGAAATACCCGCCGAGATAGCATTGCCGCTGCTGGATCGGTTCGAAGAAGTAAATCTGATCGACGATAAGGCGTTTGCCTACTCTTACGTTCGATCTCGAGTGGAGCGGGGTAAGTCAGCAAGAATAATTGACCGCGAACTTTCCCAAAAGGGTGTTCCAAAAGACTTGATTGCCCTCGCTCTAGAGGAAATAGACCCAGAGGATGAGGCCAAGATGGCCTTCGAACTTGCCAGCAATAGGTGGGACAAACTCGGCAGCATAGATAAGCAAGCCAAGTACCGCAGAGTGTCTGGTTTTTTGATGCGCAGGGGTTTCAACTCACAACTGGTCTCTTCCGTACTTCGGGATCTCAGCTCAAGAGGCTAAAATCGGGGATGTCATGTCTCTAACTTATGAAGTACGCACCTTTGGGTGTCAAATGAACGTCCACGACTCTGAGAGAATCTCGGGACTGCTTGAGAGTGCCGGCTACGAGCTGGCTGCTGAAGCCGATCCAGATGTAATCGTGTTCAATACCTGCGCCGTTAGGGAAAACGCGGACAATAAGCTCTATGGCACCCTCGGCATGCTGCTTCCGAAGAAAGAAGCCAACCCCAAGCTCCAAATTGCTGTCGGAGGCTGCTTAGCCCAAAAAGACCAGGACACCATCTTGGAAAAAGCGCCGTGGGTCGACGTGGTTTTTGGGACTCACAACATGGGTGTCTTACCTGCGCTTCTGGACCGTGCAAAGCACAACGCCGAAGCACAAATTGAAATTTTAGAGTCGCTCGATGTATTTCCCTCGACTCTGCCCTCGAAGCGAGAGAGCTCATTTAGCGGCTGGGTTTCCATTTCCGTGGGATGCAACAACACCTGCACATTTTGTATCGTTCCAGCCCTGAGGGGAAAAGAAAAGGACCGACGACCCGGGGACATTTTGGCCGAGGTCAAGGCTCTGGTCTTGGACGGTGCAATTGAAGTAACTCTGCTCGGTCAGAATGTGAACACCTACGGTGTTGAGTTTGGTGATCGTGGGGCGTTTGCCAAACTGCTTAGAGCGTGTGGCGAGATCGAAGGGCTGGAGCGGGTTAGATTCACCTCCCCGCACCCGGCCGCCTTCACCGATGATGTCATCGCCGCGATGGCGGAAACTCCAAATGTGATGCCACAGTTACACATGCCGCTTCAGTCCGGGTCGGACAAGGTCTTGAAAGCGATGAAGCGGTCGTATCGGTCGGCTAAATTCCTAGGCATTCTGGACAGGGTGAGGGCTGTCATGCCCGAAGCTGCCATTACCACTGACATCATCGTCGGCTTTCCCGGCGAAACTGAAGAGGATTTTCAAGACACACTCGAAGTCGTAAGAAAATCTCGGTTCGTGTCCTCGTTTACCTTTCAGTACTCAAAGCGTCCCGGGACTCCCGCGGCGAAGATGGATGACCAGCTTCCAAAAGAGGTGGTTCAAGATCGCTACGAACGTTTATTGGCGGTTGTGAACGAAGTTTCATGGGAGGAAAACAAGCTCATTGTTGGAACGGAGGTTGAGTTATTGGTTTCCTCTGAAACAGGACGCAAAGATGGCAAGACCAACCGACTTACCGGAAGAGCCAAGGACAACCGATTGGTTCACTTTGAAGTTCCTGAGGGCGGGATTGTGCCGCGGCCAGGGGACGCGGTTCGAGTTGTAATCACTCGGGCTGCGCCATATTTCTTGGTGGCTGACCACAGCCCGGGATCGCTTTATGAAGTGCGCAGAACGACCGGTGGCGATGCTCACGATAGAAGACAGCTTGAGAGCTGCGGTGTGGATAGCGCATCTTCAACCAAGGTTGGGTTGGGTCTGCCGATTCGAGTGAAAAGTGCCATTTAGCACGCTGGCGATAATCGGACCTACTGCATCTGGGAAATCTAACCTCAGCTTGAATGTGATTGAAGCTTTAGCTGAGCAGGGATATAACGCTGAGGTAATAAACGCGGATGCCATGCAGCTTTATAGGGGCCTTGACATCGGAACTGCAAAGCTAATGGTTGAGCATCGAAAAGGCATTGTTCATCACCTGATAGATGAAATCTCTCCAAGTCAGGAAATGACTGCTGTCGAATACAGCCTGCTGGCCAAATCGAAAGCTGAGTCAATAATCCAGGCCGGAAAATTGCCGGTCTTTGTTGGTGGAAGCATGTTTTATCTGTCGGCAGCACTGGACAAGCTCGATTTTGCGCCAACGGATTCAAATCTCAGGGAGGCGCTCGAGGCGGAAGCAGATTCTGTGGGAAACCTCGAGATGCACCGGAGGCTGCAGGAGCAGGACCCAATATCTGCCTCGCGGATTCATTCTCGAAATGTTCGAAAGGTGATCAGGGCTCTTGAGGTGATTGAGCTAACCGGTAAACCCTTCAGCGCGTCATTGCCAGAACAGCAATATCTCAGGCCGACATTGACAATAGGAATTGACGTCGATCGCACAGAGCTGAAGAACCGGATTGAACAAAGAGTTCATGGCATGTGGTCTCAAGGTTTACTCGATGAGGCCCAGGGCTTACTGGACAGCTCCGAGCCTCTTTCTAAGACTGCAAGAGCCGCTATCGGTTACCAACAGGCCTTTGATTATCTTCAGGGCGTCAGCGAACGTCAGTCCGCAATCGAGAACACGATTCAGCTAACCAACCGGTATGCAAGACGTCAGATGTCTTGGTTTAGGCGTGATAAGCGAATCCAATGGCTACCGGATCATCATGAATTGTCGGTCAGCGCCCTAGAGCGAATTAGGCTGGAGCGATGACTATCGAATTCACCAAGGGCCACGGAACTGGTAACGACTTCATCTTGATTTTAGATAAACCAGGGCAGTTGGCGCTCAGCAAAGACGAGGTCAAGAAAATGTGTGACCGTCATTTTGGTATTGGTGCCGACGGCTTGATTATCGTCAAACCAACCTCAAAGGCCCCGGAGGTCAGTCACCTATTAGAAGCTGAGCCCGGTGCCGAATGGTTTATGGACTATCGCAACTCTGATGGCAGCGAAGCGGAGATGTGTGGCAATGGAATCCGAGTTTTTGCAAAGTTTCTGCTTGAAAATAACCTTGCGACTCTCACCGATGGCAGCACGTTACCGATTGCCACCAGGGATGGCATCAAAGACGTAACCGCAACCGTCAACGGCTTTGCAGTTGATCTGGGGTTATTTACGATTGGTGATGATGAGACTTTGGTTAGCGCCGCAGGCCTGCAGGTTGCAAGACCTGGCCTAGAGATAAATGTTGGAAACCCGCATGTTGTTGTGGCTCTTGCCGACCTAACAGAGCTAACTGGGTTAGAGCTTGTCAAGGCCCCGCTGCTTGAACCGGTTCAACCGGAAGGTGCAAATGTCGAGTTCGTAGTTCTCGACGAACCGCTTGTTACCCAAGGTGTTGCTGGATTGACAATGAGGGTCCACGAGCGTGGGTCAGGGGAAACTCTTAGCTGCGGTACTGGAGTTGCAGCTGCAGCTATTGCAATTAGACATTGGGCTGGCGGTAGTCAGAATTTTTGGAAAGTCAGTGTTCCCGGTGGAGATGCTGCTGTGAGGATGTTTCCAACTGAAGATGGGGAGCACGTCGCGATTAGCGGCCCCGCAGAACTTACTTACTCAGGACATTGGCAGGGCTAATAACCTCAAGAACCCGATAGCTCTTCTCGGTCCCAACGCGTCGGATTTGGTGGTCTGGAAAGGACTCCTCAAGCCAGCGCTGCAATGAATCCGAGCCCAGGTTTTTTTGAACCACAAAGTACGCCTTACCAAGCGGCTCTAATTTTGGGATGTAGCTATGCATAAGTGCATGGAGCGCTTCCTTGCCGATACGGATTGGTGGGTTAGACCAAATTGCGGTGAATCTCAAATTTTTTGGTAGCTCATCGGCCAACATGGCTTCGAGGTTCTTGGCATCAGAAATCTTGGCATTCGCGAGCGTCTGATCGACGCTGCGTTTATTGATGTCTATTGAAAAAACTTTGGTTTCAGGGCTTAGGCAAGCGATAGTTACACCAATCGGACCCCAGCCACATCCGAGGTCCAGAACGTTTCCGTCCTTCGGGAAAAGCTTAAAATTACCCAGCAGCACTTTTGTGCCGGGGTCTAGTTTTGTGGCACTGAAGGTCCCACTTGCGGCGGACATATTGAATTCCCGACCTGCAACTTCAAACGAGATTTTGGTTTCTGTTTTCTTGGTTGTCGGCTCTGAGCTGAAATAGTGCTCCTGAGACATGCCTCAAACCTAATACAGCCTTAGGGTTTAACCACAATGGAATCTGAATCAACTATCGATCGCATCCTGCGAAGAGGTTCACTCGCGCCCGCCTCTGAATTCGATGGCGACCAGCTAGATCTTGAAGAGCGTGCGTCTCTGAGAAGGGTTCCCGGGCTTTCCACAGAGCTTGAAGACATCTCTGAAGTTGAATACCGACAGCTGAGACTCGAAAAGGTCGTTCTAATTGGAGTGTGGGGCACCGGAACTGTCACTGGAGCCGAGAATTCACTTCGAGAGCTTGCAGCACTGGCCGAAACGGCCGGAGCACAGGTTTTGGACGGGCTCTTGCAGCGGCGAGCAAAACCAGATCCTGCCAGCTACCTAGGTAAAGGCAAGGCCGATGAGCTTAGAGACCTTGTGAAAAGCCTTGGAGCAGACACTGTGATTGCCGATGCCGAGTTGGCCCCATCACAACGAAGAACTCTCGAAGACATCGTGAAGGTCAAGGTTGTCGATAGAACGGCAATTATCTTGGACATCTTCGCTCAGCACGCCAAGAGTAAAGAGGGTAAAGCTCAGGTCGAGCTCGCTCAGCTTGAATATCTCTTGCCCAGACTGCGCGGTTGGGGTGTATCGATGTCTCGTCAGGCAGGTGGTCAAGCTGCCGGCGGTGTTGGCATTGGGTCTCGTGGTCCAGGTGAAACCAAAATCGAACTGGATCGCAGAAAAATCAACACCAAGATGGCAAAGCTGCGCAAGGAAATCTCTCAGATGAAGAGCGCTCGTGACACCAAGCGCTCCAAGCGAGAGAAGGCCGGGGTGCCGCAGGTGGCAATCGCCGGTTACACCAACGCCGGCAAGTCCTCTCTTCTGAACCGGTTCACGCGGGCTGGAGTCTTGGTCGAGAACGCCCTGTTTGCAACTTTGGATCCAACAATTAGGCGTCACGAGACGCCAGACGGCCGCTCCTACACTCTTGCCGACACTGTTGGCTTTGTGAAGTCTCTGCCTCATCAACTTGTCGAGGCCTTTCGTTCCACGCTGGAAGAGATTTCAGCAGCTGATTTGATTGTTCACGTTGTGGATGCAACAGACCCGGATCCACTTGGTCAGATTAGAACCGTTCATGAGGTGATAGCTGATGTTGAAGCCTCCGCGATCGAGGAGCTGATTGTTTTTAATAAGGCCGACTTGATTTCTGATGAAGATCAGGTCCGGCTTCGCGGTCTGGTTCCCGGAGCACTGCTGATTTCTGCCAGAACTGGACTGGGCATTGAGCAATTAGAGACTGAGATTGCTTCGCTGCTACCAAAGCCCGAGATTATTTTTCAAGGTGTCATTCCCTATGACAGGGGAGACTTGGTTTCCAAGGTTCACCTGGTTGGGAAAGTTAAGAGTATTGACTACGTCGAAGCAGGTACTCAACTGAACGCTCTGGTTGAAGAGGACCTAGCAGCTGAACTCAAGCAAGCCGCTATACAGATCTAAGAACAGCGACTACTTTTCCAAGAATTACCGCGTGATCTCCGAGAATTGGCTCAAAGGCAGAGTTTCTGGGTAGCAGCCAGGTGTGGCCATCGCGCTGCTTGAAGGTCTTTACGGTTGCTTCTTCTTCCAGAAGGGCAGCAACGATGTCTCCGTTATTCGCAGTCTGTTGTTGCCTGACGACAACCCAGTCCCCGTCACAGATTGCTGCATCGATCATCGATTCACCGACAACCTTCAATAGAAACAACTCTCCTTGGCCAACTAACTGCCTTGGGAGCGCAAAGACATCTTCTACGTTCTGCTCGGCCGTAATTGGCCCTCCGGCCGCAATCCTTCCAACCAGTGGAACCATGGCTGCGTCCGGCACCAACTCTTGAATCGCTGGTTCAACACCCAAGAGATCTATGGTTCTAGGGCGTCTCGGGTCTCGGCTTATGAACCCCAGTAACTCCAGCTTATTCAACTGATGAGAAACGCTTGCCGTTGAGGAAAGGCCTACTGCCTCACCTATCTCTCGCATCGAAGGTGCGTAATTTCTCGAAGTCATAGATTCTTGAATAACTGTCAGAATTCGCTGCTGAACATTGGATAAGTCAGAGGTGTCCACGGGAGTCCCTTCGAAAATGTCTGAGGGTAGCTGTTTACTATCCCTATCGAAACTGTATTCGGATTTAGCAATAAAAACAAACACATTTTCGATAAAAAACACAAATAGTTTGGAAATACGCTTGCATTTCGCCAAATTCAAGTTGATAATAGAACAAATGTTCGAAACAAAGAATCGAACAGAAGGAGCAGAGATGTTAGTTCTTGGAAGGTACCAGCTGACTCACCCTCGTCGATTAATGCGCCTGGCTGCAATTCTTGCGATGAGCTTTGGCATCAGCATTCTGGGTATCACGGGATCCTTCGCCGGAAATGCTGAACCTATCGCTCTCGAATTTGTAACCATTCAGGCCGGAGATTCTCTTTGGAATCTTGCTGATCAGCATGGCGCTGGTCAGGACCCAAGAGATTGGATTGCAAAGGTCGTAAAGCTAAATGCGCTTGTTACCGTCGAGCTCCGACCTGGACAGCAAATAGCACTTCCATAGACCAATTCGTTATTCTTTTAGAGTGACAAACCTAGAAGACCTCCCGCTAAGACCAGACCTTGCTGGGCAACTGCCCTACGGCGCACCTCAGATTGACGTGCCAATTCGGCTGAACGTCAATGAAAATAACCACGGGATTCCGGAGGCGGTTGCCTTGAGAATCGTGGAACGAATCGCCGAAGCCGCCTTAACTTTGAATCGCTACCCTGATCGTGAGTGCATGAAACTGCGTGAAATGCTTGCGAATTTTTTGGGAGAGGGCCTGGTCGCCGAACAAATTTGGGCGGCAAACGGGTCAAACGAGGTTTTGCAACAGTTCTTTCAAGCCTTTGGTGGTCCACAGGCACAGGCTCTCAGCTTTGACCCCACTTACTCGATGTATCCAAATATTGCTCGCAACACCCTCACGGAGTATGTCTCAGTTAATAGAGAAGTTGAGTTTGTCCTCACTCCTGATTTTGTTCGCAGTGAAATTTCAAAACACCAACCCGACATCGTAATTCTCTGCGGCCCGAATAACCCCACCGGCACCGCGCTGTCTCTGGAGACAATTGAGGCGGCCTACGAGAGCTTCGAGGGCATGTTGCTAATCGATGAGGCTTATCAGGAGTTTGCTGAAGGCCCCAGCGCGCTTAGGTTGCTGCAAGGACGCCCGCGGTTGGTCGTAAGTCGCACCATGAGTAAGGCCTTTGCGTTCGCGGGAGCAAGGGTCGGATATATGGCCGCAGATCAAGCAGTAGTTGACGCGATGAGAATAGTGCGGCTGCCATATCACCTTTCGGCTCTTACTCAGGCTGCAGCTATGGCGGCTTTGGAGACAAGTCATGAACTACTGAAAAATGTTGAGCAGATAAAGCACCAGCGGGACCGAATCATTCGGCAGGTTCAGACCCTTGGGCTAAAGCCATATGCTTCGGAGGCCAACTTTGTGCTGATTGCCGGGTTCAAAGATTCCAAGCTCGTCTTCGAGCAGTTACTTGAAAAGGGAATTATCGTCAGGGATGTCGGTATTTCGGGTTGCCTGCGCATCACCGCTGGAACTGAAGCCGAAACAGACAAGCTTCTTGGTGAACTGGCCCTATTGCTTGACTAAACTTAGAAGCAAATTAGGTTAGGACACCGTTTTGAAGCGTGAAGCCCAGATAACTCGCAAAACTAGTGAGTCAAGTGTTGAATTATCGATAAACCTTGATGGCACTGGAGTCTCAGACATTTCAACAGGCGTGCCCTTCTATGATCACATGCTGACTGCGCTATCAAAGCACTCCCTGATCGACCTGACAGTCAAGGCTAAAGGCGATGTTGACATTGATGTTCACCACACCGTTGAAGACATTGCAATAGCTTTTGGCAAGGCTCTGAGCGAGGCACTGGCTGATAAGTCTGGAATCGCGCGCTACGGGGATGCAAGCGTTCCTTTAGACGAGGCACTGGCAAGGGCTGTTGTAGACGTATCCGGAAGGCCCTACCTGGTTCACTCGGGGGAGCCGGCTGGATTTGAGTACCACTTGATCGGCGGGCACTTCACGGGTTCGTTGGTTCGCCACGTATTCGAAGCTATAGCGCACAACGCTGGTTTGACCGTACACATAACGGTTCTCGCGGGTAGAGACCCTCACCACATTGCAGAAGCACAGTTCAAGGCATTCGCTCGGGCTCTTCGCAGCGCGATTGCGCTGGATTCTCGTGTTGATGGAGTCCCGTCTACCAAGGGGAGCCTGTGACCAAAAAGGTCACCGTCCTTGATTACGGCTCCGGCAATGTTCACTCCGCCTGCAAGGCTCTTGCGCATGCGGGAGCGGAAGTAACACTCACAGCGGACCCACAAGCCATCTATGAAGCGGACGGCTTGGTGGTTCCTGGGGTTGGAGCCTTTGGCTCGGTGATGCAAAAGCTCTCCAGCAAAGCCGCAGGCCGATTTATTGACAAAAGACTCACTGCCACCAGGCCGGTTTTGGGCATATGTGTGGGAATGCAAGTGATGTTCGAGACTGGCATGGAGCACGGTATTGAGACTCCAGGTCTTGGTCAGTGGCCCGGCACAGTTCGGTTGTTGGATTCACCGAGATTGCCCAACATTGGTTGGAGCAAGGTGACCCCAGACAGCGGGTCTGCTCTTTTTGATGGTGTCGAGCAGGAACACTTCTACTTCGTGCATTCCTACGCAGTCACAGATTGGGAATTGGATATCCGACCACCTTTTATACCGGCCCATCTGACCTTTGCTGAGCATGGCCAGAGGTTTTTGGCTGCCGTGGAAAACGGCCCACTTTCCGCAACTCAATTTCATCCTGAAAAATCCGGTGAGGCCGGGCTGAAGTTGTTGTCAAATTGGATTAAATCCCTTTAGGAGGGCCTACATTGAAGCTGGAATTATTACCCGCCGTTGACGTCGCAGCCGGCAAGGCTGTGCGCCTCACTCAGGGCGAGGCCGGGAGTGAAGAGGATTTCGGCCATCCAGTCACGGCAGCTCAAGATTGGATTGATGCCGGTGCTGAGTGGATTCACCTGGTTGATCTGGACGCGGCTTTTGGTCGCGGGCATAATCGCGAGGTAATTGCTGAGGTTGTGAGGCAAAGCGGAAACGTAAAGATCGAGCTTTCCGGCGGAATTCGAGATGACCAGTCGCTGGAAGCGGCCTTAGATCTGGGGGCCGCCAGGGTGAATCTTGGCACTGCAGCGCTTGAGGACCCGGAGTGGACATCGAGAATTATCAAAAAGTACGGCGAGAAGATTGCAGTCGGCCTTGATGTTAGAGGAATGACCCTGGCGGCCAGGGGGTGGACTAAAGACGGTGGCAATCTGTTGGACGTTCTTGCCCGTCTTGAGCAAGATGGCTGTGCCCGTTATGTGGTTACTGACGTGACAAAAGACGGCACTCTCATGGGCCCCAATCTAGAGCTCTTGGAGCTTGTAATGCAGCACACTGATAAACCCGTTGTGGCTTCTGGGGGAATTTCGGTCCTCAGGGATATTGAGAACCTTGTTGAACTTGTTCCAAAGGGTTTAGAGGGCGCGATTCTTGGAAAATCGCTTTACGCGGGGCGATTCAGCCTTGAAGAGGCGCTAGAGATCGCAGCTGGTCATTGAGCGATAACCCATTTGTGGATTCAGCCGGCGTTCCTTGGGATGGGCGTTCTTTTCAGCAGAACCCCTGGGCAAAGGATGACGGAAAAACTCCAGAAGTAATCACCAAGAGCCTGGAGGCTTCGCCTTTCAGCAAAACTGCATTTATCGAGTCCCTGCGAGGGCAGCGGTTGCTGGTGCCACTGCTTGCAGAGGTTGGTGAAGTGGGCATTGGGCCGCACGGACAATTGGTTGACAAGAGCGCCGAGCTTGCAATCGTTGCTGTGGCAACCCCCGATGGCAGAACGGCAATCCCCGCCTTTACGTGTGTTGAGGCCATGAGTAAGTGGAATGCGACTGCCAGACCAGTGCCTGTGTCCATAGAGAAACTCTGCCTTGCCGCTGTTAGTGAGGGCCACGATCGCGTCGTGGTGAATCCTGGCACGGACTCGAGGGCGATTCGAAGAAATCAGTTAGCTGCTTTGGCGCAGAGCAAGGTTCTTCCAGATTTAGTGTCGGGCCCCGAAGTTGCTCACATGCTTGCTTCGGCGGTTGAGGCAATAGACGGGGTTGTCATGGCAGCAATCACCGACGGAGATCCGGAGGCTCGATTGATTGGCGAGGAATTGGTAATTGAGATTGGGCTTCGGCCTGGACTATCAAGTCAAGAGTTAGAGGCATCAGTGTCGGGCTTTGTCGAAGCATTAAAGGCAGCGGATTTTGAGTCCCTTGTTGATTCATTCAAGTTGCGACTGATAGCAGTTAGCTAACCGGACCGGTGTATTTTTCTCCTGGACCCTGACCTGGGGCATCCTTGATTACTGAAGCCTCTCTAAAGGCTAGCTGAAGTGATCTGAGGCCATCGCGCAGCGGCCTCGCGTGGTGATCTCCAATTTCTAGAGCGGCTGCGCTTACCAATCCGGCCAAAGCATTGATTAGCTTTCGGGCCTCATCGAGGTCGGCTGGTGCATCTTCAGATAGCCCGCATTGAACGGCCGCGGCGCTCATCAGGTGAACTGCAGTTGTGTTGATAACTTCGACCGCAGGCACATCCGCAATGTCTCGCGCTAAATCTTCTTGCACTTTTCCTCTTCTCAATTGTGTAATGCTCTGCTAGGCTACCTGAGGCTCTGAGCTATTGCTCAGTCAGAAGAGGATTACAATCCCACCTTTCAGCCGCCTCTTAATAGGCTGCCGGGTAAGAGAGTTGTTTTATTTCTGCACGCTAAAAACGTGGTCAAGACCAAAGCAACTTAAGGAGCAATTATCAGCGATCCTCGCATTAATGAGCGTATTCGGGTGGCACAGGTTCGTCTTGTGGGTCCAGCCGGAGAGCAAGTTGGCGTAGTAGACGTTGATCAGGCATTGAAGTTGGCTCGTGAGGCAGACCTCGACCTAGTCGAGGTTTCTCCCGGATCGAACCCACCGGTTTGCAAGATCATGGACTACGGCAAGTTCAAGTATGAAGCTGCGCAAAAAGTACGTGAGGCTCGCAAGAATCAGATCAATACAGTCTTGAAGACTGTTCGATTCGGTTTGAAAATTGATGACCATGATTATGAAACAAAGGCTTCTCAGGTTCGAAAGTTCCTGAAGGCTGGAGACAAAGTCAAGGTCATGGTCGTATTTCGTGGTCGAGAGCAATCTCGGCCTGAAATGGGAGTTAAGTTGCTGCAGAAACTTGCCGAACAAGTTACTGAATTTGGAAGCGTTGAGTCGAATCCATCAATCGATGGCCGCAGCATGGTCATGGTGATTGGTCCGCTCAAGAACAAGGCAGAGGCACGCGCCGATGCGAAAAAAGCACAGCAGAAGCCTGCTGTGGCTGAGAAGAACTAGAAGGAGAGCTCATGCCGAAGATGAAGACCCACTCGGGCGCCAAAAAGCGTTTCCGCTTTACTGGCAGCGGCAAGCTGATGAAGCAGCAGATCAATATGCGACACAACCAGGAGCACATGTCTTCTAAGCGCAAGCGTCGCCTAAACCAGGACCAGGTGGTTTCACCTGCAGATTTCAAGAAGCTTAAGAGGCAGCTAGGCCGCTAGGGCTAGCTTCAAAGGGAGTATAAGAAAATGGCAAGAATAAAAAATGCTGTCAACTCGCACAAAAAGCGCAGGGTTGCACTCGAGCGCGCCAAGGGTTACCGCGGCCAGCGATCCAGGCTTTACCGTCAGGCAAAGCAGCAGCTATTGCACTCACTGGTTTACGCCTATAACGACAGACGTAAGCGCAAGGGTGACTTCCGCAGACTCTGGATTCAGCGAATCAACGCTGGAGCTCGTCTTAATGGAATGACTTACAGCCGCTTCATCCAGGGCCTAAACCTGGCCGGCGTTGAAGTTGACCGCAGAATTCTGTCTGATATGGCAATCCATGACGCTAAGTCGTTTGCAACATTGGTTGCAACCGCGAAGGCTGCATTGCCAAAGGACGTGAACGCTCCTAGGGCAAGCTAGTGCTGGACGATCCCAGATCCAATAGGGTCAAAGGGATTGTCCGCCTAAATCAAAAAGACGCCCGGTATGAAACCGGGCTCTTTTTGCTTGAGGGGGCACAGGGCCTTAAAGAACTTGTCTCATCCCCGAAGCTCATCGAAGAGGTTCTTGTAACAATCGATGGTGCTGAGAGGCAAGCTGAGTTGATTGATTCGCTCTCCAAAAAGCGAGTCACCATAACCCAAGTTTCTGATCAGGTCATGGCTCAGATTGCCGGCACCAGGACGCCCCAGGGCATTGTTTCGGTTGTCCAACATCTTGACGTTGAACTGGAAGACCTGATGTCTGCAACGCCAAAACTCGTCGCGGTTATTGATCAAGCCAGGGATCCCGGCAACCTGGGAGCCATAATTCGAGCAGCCGACGCAGCCGGAGCCGATGGCATTATCTTGAGTGCGGATTCTGTGGATCTGTATAACCCAAAGGTCACCAGGTCAACCGCAGGAAGCATCTTCAACATTCCAATCGTGATCGATGCAGATTTAGTGGAAGCAATTTCGATGCTCAAAAAAATCGGACTGCAGGTTTTGTCGTCTAGTTCAGATGGCTCTCCGATCACGGATTTGCACCCCACTGAATTAGCGCAGCCGACAGCCTGGATTTTTGGCAACGAAGCCCATGGCGTCCGGACGGAAGTTGCATCGATTGCCGATAAAACTGTTGCTCTGCCGATATATGGAGCGGCGGAGTCATTGAATCTTGCGACAGCAGCTTCGGTTTGCCTGTATTTCACTGCGGTGGCTCAGCGCTCTAATCACTAAACTTGTTCTGGTGTCGATGAAATTATCCCCAGAAGTCGTGGCCGAAGCGCTGCAAGAATCTTTAGCTGCACTCGCTGGTATTAGCGATGCCGCAGGTCTTAGAGCGCAGAAGGCTAACATCGTCGGCGAAGCATCGCCGGTCAGCAAGCTGAACGCTCTTATCAAGACCGTTGCCAATGATGAAAAAGCCGAAGCCGGCAAGTTGGTTGGCGGAGCCAGAGCAGAAATCAATCAAGCTTTTGCGGCTAAGGAAAAAGAGTTTGAGGCAGTTGAGCGATCCGAAGCTCTTGCCGGTGAAGCAGTAGACCTCAGCGCTGCGCCCAAAGCACTGAGACTCGGTGCTAGACACCCACTCTCGCTGTTGATGGATCAAGTCAGCGATGTGTTTATCGGCATGGGTTGGGAGATTGCAGATGGCCCAGAGCTTGAGAATGAGTGGTTTAACTTTGATGCTCTGAATTTCCACCCGGATCACCCTGCACGTGCGATGCAGGACACCTTTTTTGTGGAACCGGTGGAAGATCACCTGCTGCTCCGCACTCACACTTCACCGGTTCAGGTCAGGTCACTCCTGGAAAGAGAGCTGCCGGTTTACGTACTGTGCCCGGGACGTGTTTTTAGAACTGACGAGCTTGATGCCACTCACACACCGGTCTTTCATCAGGTAGAAGGCCTTGCCATTGACAAGGGTCTGACGATGGCCGATTTACGCGGAACCCTTGAGCATTTCGCCAGGGTGATGTTCGGCGACGAGGCCAAAATCAGGTTGCGCCCAAGCTTTTTCCCGTTCACTGAGCCATCGGCCGAGCTCGACGTTTGGCACCCGGATGCCAAGGGCGGACCTAAGTGGATCGAATGGGGCGGCTGCGGAATGGTCAACCCAAATGTTTTGCTTGCCGCTGGAATTGATCCTGAGGTTTATTCAGGGTTCGCGTTCGGGATGGGCATTGAGCGCACCCTAATGTTTAGGAATGGCGTGAAGGACATGCACGACATGGTTGAGGCCGATGTCCGTTTTTCTACCCAGTTCGGTTCGGTGATTTAGATGAGAGTGCCATTGAAGTGGTTGGGTGAACTTGTTGAATTGCCGGCCGGCGCTTCCGCTGATGACGTGATGGCCGAATTGGTGAAGGTTGGACTCGAGGAAGAGGGTTCCCACGGCGGTGACATATCTGGCCCGGTTGTAGTTGGTCAGGTTTTATCTTTCGATGACCAGGCCCAGAGCAACGGCAAAACCATTAGGTGGTGCCAGGTCCAGGTTGCGCAATCCGGAGATGAGTCAGTGCGCGGAATAGTCTGCGGTGCATCTAATTTCGCCATTGGTGACAAAGTTGTGGTCAGCCTGCCGGGCGCGGTGCTTCCCGGTGGCTTCGAAATTGCAGCAAGAAAGACTTACGGTCATGTTTCAGATGGCATGATCGCCTCCAGCAAAGAGCTTGGACTCGGCGATGAGCACGCCGGAATTTTGATTCTTAGCGAAATTGGTCTTGATCCAGATATTGGACTAGACGCAATTTCTCTTCTTGGTCTGGACGACTCCGCTGCTGAGGTCAATGTCACCCCTGACCGCGGCTATTGCCTCTCAATGCGGGGGATTGCTCGTGAGTACTCGCATGCAACCGGATCGAAGTTCACAGACCCAAGTTCCAAGATCAAACTGTTATCCGGATCAGGTTTTGGTCTGAATGTTAGTGATTCGATGCCAATCCACGGCCTAGACGGCTGCAGCCAGTTTGTGCTGCTTGGTATTTCCGGAATAGATGCAAATGCCAAGGTTCCCGATTGGATGGCAACAAGGCTGAAGCTTGCCGGCATGCGCTCTATTTCGATAGTCGTTGACATCACCAACTACGTAATGCTGGAGCTTGGTCAGCCGTTGCACGCCTATGACCAGGGCAAGCTGGTAGGCGGTATTTCCGTTAGACGTGCCAATAGCGGAGAAGAGATTCAGACCCTGGATGAGAAAACCAGAAAACTTGACGCTGAAGATCTATTAATTTCAGATGAGCAGGGACCAGTTGGAATAGCGGGTGTGATGGGCGGCGCCCGCACTGAAGTTGGCCCTCAGACCACTGCGGTGCTGATTGAGGCTGCCATCTTTGACCCGATCTCAATTGCGAGAAGCGCCAGACGTCATAAGCTCCCCTCGGAAGCGTCAAAGCGCTTCGAACGCGGTGTCGATTCAGAAATCTCAGGAGCTGCAGCTTCCAGAGCAGCTGAGCTGCTGATTGAACTTGCCGGAGGTTCACTAGATGGATTAGGTGCCCAGTACCTAACAGAAAAGCTTCCTGTTTCGATTGAGATGAAGCTGAACTATCCAACTGAGCTGGTGGGTGTCCATTACCCACCCGAGCAGGTGGTCTCCACTCTCGAGCAGATTGGTTGCAAGGTTTCAGTGATTGGAGATTCGGTGAGCGTCACTGCGCCAACCTGGCGACCTGACATTATTCACAAGACTGACTTGGTTGAGGAAGTCGCGAGACTGGTTGGCTATGATGCCATTCCAGCCAGACTTCCAGTGGCACCTCCCGGTAGAGGATTGACGCCAAGGCAAAAACTGCGCAGAAGAGTGCTGTCATCTCTTACCGGTGCCGGCTTTGTTGAAGTTTTGAACTACCCATTCGCGTCCGAGGACCAGAACGCCCTGATGGGTATGCCTGATGCAGTGAAGCTTGCTAACCCAATTCAGAGTGAGGCGGCATTCATGCGCACCTCACTAATCCCAGGTCTTTTAGCCGCCGCGGCGAGAAACATTTCCAGGGCAAGCACTGATGTCGCTCTGATCGAGGAGGGCTCGGTGTTCTGGAAAACCCAAGGCTCTGCAGTTTCTTCACTACCGATGGGCAATGAACGCCCTTCTAAAGATGTGCTGGCATCGTTAAATGCTTCAATTCCAGACCAGCCCAGATTTATCTCTGGAGTGCTGGCTGGAGATTGGACCCCTCAGGGGCCGGGCCAAAAATCTATTCCGGCAGGGTTCGCCCAAGCTCTTGGAGCTGCAGAATTGGTCTTTCAGCAGGCTGGGCTGGCGCTTGAAATTGCTCAACAAGAAGTAATTGGCCTCCACCCGGGGCGAGGCGCAAAGATTATGGCCTCCGGTGTTGAAGCTGGTTTTGTTGGCGAGCTGCACCCAGACATAGCGGAAGAAACTAACCTTCCAAGGCGAGTCGGAATCTTTGAAATTAATCTCGACGTGGTTTTTGCTGCTGCTCCTGCAATCTTGATGGCTCAAGAACTTGGGTTGATGCCTGCAGCGTCTCAAGATCTATCACTGGTAGTGCCAGTTGGAGTTACGGCAGCAGAGATTAGGAAGACAATAGTTGAAGGTGCTGGAGAGCTTCTGGAGAGCGCCGTATTGGTGGATGACTATCGAGGCAAGGGTTTAGAGGCAGGCCAAAAGTCGCTGACATTTGCGCTGCTGTTTAGAGCACCGGATCGGACGCTCACCCAGGTTGAAGCCAGCGCAGCTAGGGACAGCGCCGTCCAGATGGCTAACAACAAATTTGGTGCAACACTAAGGGGCTAAATGACTATTCATGTGGCAGTAGCAGGAGCCAGCGGTTATGTAGGCGGAGAATTACTGCGCCTGATTTCCGCCCACCCAATGCTTGACCTAGGTGCGGTTACCGGACACAGTAATGTTGGCCACCGCCTGAGTGAATTTCAACCGCACATTCCTGAGTTTGCAGATCGAGTGATTGTTGACACCAGTCCCGAGAACCTTGCTGAGCACGAAGTAGTTTTTTTAGCGCTTCCTCACACTAAGAGTGCTGAGATTGCAGAGGCTCTTCCAGCTCACACGATGATCATTGATTGTGGTGCTGATTTCAGGCTTCAAGATGCGGGAGCCTGGGAAACCTACTATCAAAGTACTCATGCCGGCAGTTGGCCCTACGGAATGCCAGAACTGACCTTGGCAAGCGGGGGCAAGCTGCGGACTGAGCTCAGGGAGGTAAGAAGGCTTGCCATTCCAGGGTGCAATGTGACGGCTGTGAGCTTGGCCCTAGCGCCCGCTCTAAGTGCGGGACTTATTGAGGCCGACGACATAGTCTCGGTGCTTTCAGTCGGAACCTCCGGTGCTGGAAAAGCGAGCAACATTGACCTGCTTGCCGCAGAGGTGCTCGGATCGGCACGTGCCTATGGTGTTGGCGGCGTTCATCGGCACACTCCTGAGATTGAGCAGAATTTATCGCTGGCAGCAGGAAAGCCGGTAACGGTTTCAATGACGCCAGTATTGGTGCCAATGTCAAGGGGTATCCTGGCGGTCAATACCGCTAAGCCTTCCAGCAGATTTTCTTTGGAGTATTTGCGCGAGGTGTATGGCAATGCTTACCACGAAGAGCACTTCGTTCAGCTTTTGCCAGAGGGTCAGCTTCCCCGGACAGCCAGTGTTTTGGGGAGCAATAATGCCCAAATTTCTCTTAGCTTTGACCAACACGCCAATCGGGTTGTAGTCGTATCTGCAATTGACAACTTGGTAAAGGGCACCGCGGGAGCAGCAATCCAGAGCATGAATATCGCTCTCGGACTCACCGAACAAACTGGGCTTGACCAAAACGGGATCGCACCTTGAGTGTCTCAGAGCCAAAAGGGTTTTTGGCCTCTGGTGTCGCCTCCGGGTTGAAGTCCAACGGCAAGTTGGACATAGCGCTGGTTACCAACGGTGGACCGCTGGATTCAGTTGCAGCGGTGTTCACCGCCAATAGGTGCCTTGCGAACCCAATAATTTGGTCAAAGCAGGTAGTTGCCGGAGGACAAGCGAAGGCCGTTGTCCTGAATTCTGGCGGTGCCAACTGCTATACCGGTGCCGAAGGATTTCAAACAACGCACCTGACTGCTGAAAGAGCAGCTGACCTGCTGGGCATTGCTGCCTCAGAAGTGGTGGTTTGTTCCACTGGTCTGATCGGAGAGCAGTTGGACCGATCTAAGCTGCTGTCCGGGCTAGAAGCTGCACACACCGCTTTGAAAGCCGGGACTGGTCAGGATGCCGCTATGGCAATTATGACCACGGATACCGTGCCAAAAATGTCGGTCCGTGAGTCTGACTCGGGCTGGAAGCTGGGCGCTATCGCCAAGGGCGCCGGCATGTTGGCCCCCGGCTTAGCAACGATGCTGGTTGTTATCACCACCGATGCAGTTGTTGACTCCTCCGCTCTGAATGCAGCTCTGCGGGAAGCTTCTCGGGTGAGCTTTGACAGGTTGGACTCTGACGGCTGCATGTCAACAAATGATCAGGTCACTCTGATGGCATCTGGTGCCAGCGGGGTCATTCCAGACATTGAAGAATTTCAAGATCTGCTAATTGCCATTTGCAAGGAACTTGCCTTGAAGCTGCTGGATGATGCCGAGGGTGCAAGCCACAATATCCACATTAAAACTCTCGGGGCGGAAAGCGAGACCGATGCGGTTGAGGTTTCCAGGTCTGTAGCAAGAAATAATCTTTTCAAGGCTGCGATTTACGGCAATGACCCTAACTGGGGCAGGATTTTGGCTGCTGTTGGAACTACAAACGCCATTTTTGATCCATACGGCATTGATGTTTCAATAAATGGAGTACTCGTGTCTGCCAACGGTGAACCGGCCCTCGATAGGTCAAACGTCGATCTCAGCTCGAAGGATGTTTGGATAGAGATAGACCTCCACCAGGGCGTTCACGAGGCTACGGTTATAACAAATGATCTAACCCACGAATACGTCGAAGAGAACAGCGCATACTCAAGCTAATGATTCCAGCGACCCCTGACCAAGCACTGGCCAGAATCAAGGCAGAGACTCTAATCGAGTCTCTGGACTGGCTGCGCGAATTTCATGGACGCATCGTGGTAATCAAATTTGGCGGAAACGCAATGGTCGATGAGCAGTTACAGCTGGCTTTTGCCCAGGATATGGCTTACCTGCGGTTTGTCGGTATCAAGCCGGTTGTGGTCCACGGGGGCGGTCCACAAATAACTGCCAGGCTCGCAGAACTTGGACTCGAGAGCGAATTTCGAGCTGGCATGCGATACACCGATGACAAGACGATCTTGGTTGTCAGGGATGTCCTAAGACAGCAGATCTCAAAGGGGCTCGCAGCCCTTATCGAAGAATCGGGGGCAAAGACAATTGTGCTCTCCGGTGAAGACGACTCGCTATTTCGGGCAGTAAAAGTCAAGGGCCAGACAGCTGAGGGCGAGGTGGATCTCGGCCTAGTGGGAGAGGTAACCACTGTGAATCCCCGGGCTGTGCTCAAGGCCTTGGATCAAGGCAAGGTTCCAGTTATTTCGTCGGTTGCCCCAACCACCTCCGGTGAACTTTTGAATGTGAATGCTGATTTGGCAGCTTCGGCGCTCGCAATCGCACTCGGGGCCGACAAGCTCATGGTTTTGACCGACGTCGCAGGTCTATATGCAGATTGGCCGACACTTGACTCGCTGCTTTCTGAAATTTCAGTCGAAGAGCTAAAAGAGCTGATGCCTTCGCTGGAATCTGGCATGATTCCAAAGATGCGAGCTTGCCTCAACGCGGTTGAGGGCGGCGTGCCAAAGGCTCATATCATCGACGGCAGGCAGCCACACAGCATCCTGCTGGAGATCTTTACAAAAGCTGGGGTTGGAACCCAGGTAACAAGTTAGGTATTGGCTAATGACAAGACATTTTTTGAAGGACGACGACATCACTGCTCAAGAGCAGGCCGAGATTATCGACCGCGCCATAGCAATGAAGGCAGACAGGTTCGCTGAAAAACCATTTGCAGGTCCACAGACCGTAGCGGTTATTTTTGATAAGACTTCAACTAGAACCAGGGTGTCATTTGCCGTTGGTATAGCCGACCTCGGGGGAGTGCCGCTAATAATCGACAGCGGAGTGTCCCAGTTGGGAAAGAAGGAATCGGTGGCCGACACAGCCAAGGTGTTAGAGCGCCAGGTTGCCCAGATTGTATGGCGCACATACGCGCAGGCAGGTCTCGAAGAAATGGCAGCCAACTCTTCAGCTCCAGTGATCAACGCGTTGAGTGATATGTGGCACCCGTGCCAGTTACTGGCAGATTTAGTCACCATAAAGGAATGCTTTGGCAAAACAACTGGGCTCAGGTTGGCTTATGTCGGAGATGCCAATAACAACATGGCAAATAGCTACCTTGTAGCTTGCGCGATGGCAGGCATGAGTGTCGCTATAGCGGCACCGGAGGGGTTCCTGCCAACCGATGAGGTAGTAGCCAGGGCAAGGCAGATTTCCGCAGCCAACGGTGGCAGCATCCTGATTACCACAGACCCCGAAGTAGCTGTTGCGAATGCAGATGTTGTTGTGACTGACACCTGGATTTCCATGGGTATGGAATCGAAAGCGGATGAGCGTAAAGCTCAGTTCAAGGGTTTTACTGTCGACGAGCATTTGATGGCTAGGGCGGCGGAAGGCGCAGTTTTCTTGCATTGCCTGCCTGCTTATCGAGGATTTGAGGTTTCAGCGGGTGTAATTGACGGACCACAGTCAAGAGTTTGGCAAGAGGCAGAGAATCGCCTCCATGCCCAGAAAGCTCTTATGGCTTGGCTGGCCGACCAAAACTAAGCTTGATAAATTGATTAGGACAGGTGTAAAAAATGGCTCAAAGTAATGATGCTCTCTGGGGCGGCAGGTTTGCCGGTGGCCCCAGCGAAGCTCTAGCCGCGCTTTCGAAGTCCACTCACTTTGACTGGAGGCTGGCCTCTTATGACCTCAAAGGAACCTCAGCTCATATAGTTGCGCTCAATGCCGCCGGCTATCTCACCGACGACGAGCACAAGTCGCTGAATACCGCTATTACTGAACTTGCAAAACGGGTTGAGGCCGGATCATTCACACCAAAGGCAACCGAGGAAGATGTGCATGCGGCCCTAGAGCGCGGCCTGATTCAAATAGCCGGTGTTCAGCTGGCTGGAAAGATTCGCGCCGGAAGGTCCAGAAATGACCAAATAGCAACTTTGATAAGAAGCTACATGCTGGATGCTGCCGATGAGATTGAACTTCAGCTTTTGAACTACCTAGATGCTTTGTGCACACAGGCTGAGGAGCATATCGGCGTGGCAATGCCAGGAAGAACTCACTTTCAGCATGCACAGCCAGTTTTGTTGTCTCATCATCTGCTTGCCCACGCCTGGCCACAGGTCAGGAACCTGCAGCGTCTTGAGGATTGGCGCAAGCGCGCCAATAAGTCTGCTTATGGCGCGGGTGCTCTTGCTGGAAACACTCTTGGTCTGGATCCAAAATTGGTGGCTGAAGCACTTGGATTAAATGGTGTTAGTGAGAACAGCATGGACGCCACAAGCAGCAGGGATTTGGTGGCGGAGTTTTCCTTTGTGCTAGCCATGATTTCAATTGACCTTTCCAGAATTAGTGAGGAAGTCATTGCCTGGGTCAGTTTCGAGTTCGGATATGCAAAGTTGGCGGATGAGTTCTCAACCGGGTCCTCGATTATGCCTCAGAAGAAAAATCCTGACATAGCCGAACTTGCTCGTGGAAAATCTGGTCGCTTGATCGGTAACCTCGCAGGGTTGCTGGCAACTCTGAAAGGACTGCCCCTCAGTTACAACAGGGACCTCCAGGAGGACAAGGAGCCTGTCTTTGATTCAGTTGACACGCTCATGGTGCTATTGCCCGCTTTCAACGGCATGATTGCCACATTGAAATTTGACCGAGAGCGACTTGAGTCGCTTGCACCCAAGGGTTTCTCGCTTGCTACCGATGTCGCCGAATGGTTGGTCAAGCAAGGTGTCACCTTCAGAGATGCCCACGAAATAACCGGAAAACTGGTTCAGTTTTGCGAAGATAAGTCACTTGAATTGGATCAGGTCGTCGATGAAGATCTGCAAAAAGTTTCTAAGCACCTAAAACCAGAAGTTCGGAAGGTTCTTGGGGTATCGGGCTCTATCGAAGCCAGAAACGGTGCCGGGGGCACTGCTACCTCGCAGGTAATCGACCAGCTGGTCTCACTTCGTAAGCTCACCAAGTCAAGGAGGAGCTAATGGCGGAAAAGACCACTCTTGAAAATCAGCAAAATGACGAGAGCTTCGCTCACATCATTGATGAGCTTCAGTGGCGAGGCCTGGTGGCTCTTTCTACGGATGAGGCGCAACTCCGAGAAGCGCTGAACAGCCCGATAACTTTCTACTGCGGATTTGACCCTACGGCGCCCAGCCTGCACCTCGGCAACCTGGTGCAGCTGCTAACAATGCGAAGGCTGCAACTGGCAGGCCATCACCCGCTGGCTCTGGTAGGCGGGGCCACAGGGCTGATTGGAGACCCGAAACCTTCGGCCGAGCGGAACTTGAACGACCATGAGACGGTTGCGAACTGGGTTGAGAAACTAGCGGATCAGAATCGTCGCTTTCTAGATTTCGAGGGCAAAAACAAGGCTCAGATGGTTAACAACCTCGATTGGACCAGTCAGTACACAGCTCTTGAATTTTTGAGGGACATCGGAAAGCACTACCGGGTTGGGAAAATGCTTTCCAAAGATGCGGTCAGTGCCAGGCTGAATTCAGATAGTGGAATTAGCTACACCGAGTTCAGTTATCAAATACTCCAGGGCTTGGACTTTCTTGAGCTCTATCGCAGGTACAACTGCGTCCTTGAAACCGGTGGTAGTGACCAGTGGGGCAACCTGACCTCAGGGGCCGATCTGGTGCACCGGGTTGAGGGCGCGAACGTGCACCTAGTCGCAACCCCGCTAATTACAAACTCTGATGGCAAGAAGTTTGGCAAGAGTGAGGGCAACGCCATTTGGCTGGATGCCGAGTTGACAAGCCCTTACGCGATGTATCAGTACTGGCTAAACGCCGACGATGCAGACGTTGTTGATCGCCTAAAGGTGTTTACATTTCTAACAAGAGCTGAAATTGCTGAATTTGAAGTTCAAGTTCGGGACGAACCGTTCAAGAGAGCAGCGCAGAAAAGACTGGCGCTCGAGGTCACAGAGCTGATCCACTCGAAACAGGAAGCTCAGGCCGCTCAGGACGCCTCTGCGGCGCTGTTTGGGGCCGGTGAACTTAAAGAATTAGACGAAAAAACTCTCAGGAGTGCTCTCAATGAATTGCCAAATATTAAATGCTCTGCAGGGGTCACTGTCGTTAGTGCGCTAGTTGAAACAGGATTAGCCGAATCTAATGGCCAGGCACGGCGCTCTATCGCGCAAGGTTCAGTAAGCGTAAACAAGCTAAAGGTCACCGATGAGAATGCCGTGATAGACCAGTATTTAGCTGGAAAAATGGCAGTTTTGTCACGTGGAAAGAAGTCTCTGGCGGGGCTGTTTTTTAGCCAATAGAAAAGTTTGTGGTTTGGATTTGACATGGTTACCAAATCGTGACTAAGCTTTCCAAAGTTGTCCAAAGTTTGGCAGATTTCTTCTAGAAAAGCCGGCTCAAGTGCGACACTTCCAAGACCTAAAAATTGGCCCTTGTGGCCAGGTGTTTTAGTGTCTAGGATTTAGGTCTTCCGACTAGGAAAACCACTGGAAATTACTGGGAAACTGGTAGTTGACAGCGGACCCGGATTCGGTAGACTTGTGAAGTTGCTCTGCGTAGGACCCGGAAGGGAAATCTCAGAAGCATCCGATCTTTGAGAACTCAACAGCGTGCACTATGTAATGCCAAAAACCTCGTCCGGAACTTGTTCCGGGGGAGATCCTTTTGGATAAAGATATAAAACAGAATTGTCAGTTGACAGTTCGAAAGCCAAATCAAATTGTTCGCCTCATTTCCGAGGCGTTCGTAGAAGCTTTGCCGATTTATCGGCGAAATTGATTTTTACGGAGAGTTTGATCCTGGCTCAGGACGAACGCTGGCGGCGTGCTTAACACATGCAAGTCGAACGATGAAGCTGGAGCTTGCTCCGGTGGATTAGTGGCGAACGGGTGAGTAACACGTGAGCAATCTGCCCTTGACTCTGGGATAACTGCGGGAAACTGTAGCTAATACCGGATACTTTCCTCGGTGGGCATCCACTGGGGAAGAAAGAATTTCGGTCAAGGATGAGCTCGCGGCCTATCAGC
>DGPE01000083.1 GCA_002390305.1 Micrococcales bacterium UBA4448
GGTGTTCGTTTCGATCATCATCCGATAATCCAACAAAGCGCTCATCCCCAAAAACAAAGTCAACTCCGGACAGATCTGCGCCTTGTCTTGAAAGTTCTTTGAGGAATCCTATTCCCAGACTCCCGCCGGTCAGGACTACAGACATTTGTTTCGACCCCTCATCACGAGACTCAACCAATTTCAGGAAGTCGGTTACAGCAGCAATCAATAATGAGCTCGAATCGCTGTGGACCTTGATTATTTGCGCTGTCATGATGCTCTTCCAAAGGCGAGCACTTGGCCATAGGTGAGATCCTCACCCAAAAAGCGCATGTCTTCAATCAAGCAATCCTGATCAGAACGCTTCGGTAAAAGCACCGAGCTTTCAGGAAAGCCCGTTTGGGTGATAGCTGCAGATCCGCCAGCTCTGATAAGAGAAAGTGCTGCACCCTCGAATACGATTTTCACGCCTGCAATACCTTGGACCGCCTCACCATCGAAGTTTGGAACAAGTTGCACATCAACGCCAAGCCTCAATGACAGCCATGACCTCAGCAGCATGGAGCTCGGCGAGACAGCTGAGCCAATTACTTCAGCTGCAGTCACTGTCTTTCCCGTGTGTCCATCCATTGCGGCAGTGAGCTGGGAGCGCCAAAGAGTGAGTCTGGTCCAAGCAAGATCACTGTCACCAGGCTGATAGTTTTTAGCTAGTTCTTCCAGAAATTCAGCCGCATCCGGTTGGCTACTAGAGTCGGTAATCCTTCGAGAGGCAATTCTTCCGATTGGGTTTGCCGATGGGTTTGCTTGGCATTCTGAGGGCCACCAAGCAACCACAGGGGCGTCGGGAAGCAAAAGGCCGGTGACAATTGACTCAGTGTTCGCGTGAGCCTCACCAAAAGCGCGAATTATTATTACCTCGGACGCTCCGGCGTCGCCACCGATTCGAATCTCCGCATCCAGCCTTGATTCATCCCTGGCTGATTTTAGGTCGCTAACTAAAACGATAATCCGGCTCGGGTGCAATCGAGACGCACCGTTGGCGGCGGCTACTGCGGCTTCCAATTCGTCTGTCTTGGTTTCAATAATCATTGTTAGCACTCGGCCAAGCGCTACCACTCCACCATCCTCACGAAGATCCTGGAGCTTCTTGCCAATTTTCGAGGAGGTGGTCTTGGCCATGTTCACAATCAAGGTCGCCTCCAAGTGCGGCCATCCTGCGCCATCATTCGGTGGGCAGATTCTGGACCCCAGGAGCCCGGGGCGTAACCTTCAGGCGGACCATTACTGGCCCAAAAATTGACGATTGGATCGAGTATCTTCCATGAGAGTTCGACCTCCTTTTGCCTTGGGAATAACGGTGGTTCTCCCAAGAGCACATCCAAGATCAATCGTTCGTAGGCTTCGGGGGAGTCCTCGGTAAAGGCGTGGCCATATCCAAAGTCCATCGTCACATCTCTTACCTGCATGCTTGGTCCGGGTACTTTGGACCCAAACCTAATGGTGACGCCCTCATTTGGTTGCACTCTGATAACGAGCGCATTTTCACCCAAAAGACCAGTTTGTGACTCCCCAAATATCTGCTGCGGGGCTCTTTTGAATACCACAGCAATTTCTGTGACCCGCCTGCCAAGCCTTTTCCCCGCTCGCAAGTAGAAGGGGACCGATTGCCACCTGCGGTTATTGATGTCCAGCCTCATGGCAGCAAAAGTTTCAGACTTACTATCCGGGTTCATGCCATCTTCTTGCAGATATGCCCTGACGGACTCTCCGCCCTGCCAGCCACCCTCATACTGCCCTCGGGAAGTGTTATCGGCGAGGTCCTCCGGGAGAGTGATCGAAGCTAGCACCTTCTCCTTTTCAGCACGCAGATCGGCAGCCTCAAAACTGACCGGCTGCTCCATGGCGGTGAGGGCCAAAAGTTGCAGCAAGTGATTCTGAATAACGTCTCTCGCAGCACCTATGTCGTCGTAGAAGCCAGCCCTAGAGCCAATGCCAATGTCTTCGGCCATCGTGATCTGAACATGGTCAATGTGATTACTGTTCCAAATTGGCTCAAAAAGTTGATTGGCAAACCTCAGCGCAAGGATGTTTTGGACGGTCTCTTTTCCGAGATAGTGGTCGATCCTAAACACTGAGTCGGCCGGAAAAACACTCTCCACCACTTGATTCAGCGCTACGGCAGATTCCAGGTCTGATCCAAATGGCTTTTCAATCACAATTCGCCGGAATTGCCCTGGTTTAGCCTCGGCCAACCCCGAGGCAGAGAGTTGATCAACCACCAGCGGAAAGTCCCTCGGTGGAATTGATAGGTAGAACGTGTGATTTCCGGCTGTTCCGCGCACTTGGTCGAGTTCGTCAACGGTTCGCTTCAGTCTTTCAAATGCTTCAGGATCATCATGCCTGCCCGAAACGAATCTGATACCCATTGCCAGCTGGGCCCAAACTTCTTCTGACCAGGCCGTCCTGGCATGTTGCTTTACTGAATCTTTGACTACCTCTTTGAAATCTTTCTCGCTCCAGTCTCTTCTTGCGAATCCAACCAAGGAGAACGCCGGCGGCAAAAGCCCGCGGTTTGCAAGATCGTAGATAGCAGGCAGCAACTTCTTGCCTGCCAAGTCACCGGTGACTCCAAACATGATCAGCCCACTCGGACCTGCGATTTTATGAAGTCGCCCGTCGCGAGCATCTCTCAGAGGATTTAGGGTCACGAAGCAATCACTTTTTCTAGAAATTCAAGATTCTGAAGAGGTTCTGGCATGTGAATCGCAACCACCGGTAACCCGTTCTCACTCAATACATTTGCATCGCCAGCAGCCTGCGCCGAAATCAGCTCGCCAAAGCTAAACGGCCTACCTTCAATTTCCAGATCAATCCCGTGCTCGCCCGTTATCTGGAGGTAGAGACCCTGCCTTGGACCACCCTTGTGATACTGGCCGGTGGAGTGAAGGAACCTTGGTCCCCAACCGAAGGTGACCGGCCTGCCGGTTCTCTGCGCGATTAGATCGCGAAGTGCTTCAAATTGCGGATACTCAGGGCGGCTCAGGTAGACCTGAACCGCTATAAAACTGGTGTCATTTGCACTTGCTAATAGTTGTTCGACCGCGGCCTCTACTGTCGCACCGACAATTTCCATACCGTAGGCAGTCACAGACATTCCACGATCGACAAAATCCGCTTGCTTGCCCACCTGGGGGGAGTCAAGCAGCGAGCGTGCGGCGATTTTGGCAGATTCAACATCAGGTTGGTCAAAGGGATTAATACCCATCAGGTAGCCCGCGATTGCTGTTGCATATTCCCAGAGCAAGAACAGTTCACCCAGGTTGCCATGGAATCTAAGATCCTGATTGCTGGCAACGGCCGAGCTAAAACTGATTAATAGCGTGTCATCAAGGCCTAGATCGTATTCGGGAGCAGTTTTTGAAATTACAACCGGTAAAACACCGTGCTGGTCCTTTCCGGTGCTTTCGGCTACCAACTGCTCGACCCAATCCCCAAAACCAGGCAGGGAATCTGTTTCGATCAAAAACTTATCTTTGATCCCATTGGCGCCTTTAGTTTCTGCCAGAACAGCAGCCAACCAAAACGCAGGGTTATCTTGCGAATCTTGTTGTAGCTCAGAGCTGGCATTTGCCGCACTGGCCAGGAGGGATGCAATGTCCGCGCCAGCAAGTCCAGCTGGAACAAGCCCAAATGCGGTTAGCGCGGAATAGCGACCGCCAACATGAGGGTCGGCGTTGAATACACGGTAACCGGTCTCCCTCGAGCTAACATCGAGCGGCGAACCGGGGTCAGTGACTATCACGATTCTTTCCGTCGGCTCAAGTCCTTCAGCCCTGAAAGCAGTTTCAAACGCGCGCTTTAGGCTATCGGTTTCAGCAGTTGAGCCGGATTTAGAAGAAACAACCACGACGGTTCGAGAAAGTTCTCGAATTGCCGATAACACTTGGTCAGGCGCGGTGGAGTCCAGGATTACGATTTCGGTTCCGGTGTTTTTTGCTATCACCTCTGGTGCCAGGGAAGATCCGCCCATGCCACAAAGTACGACTCGATCGATGCCGCTTTGATTCAGGGTATTTCTCAGGTTTAGAATTTCAGGAATTAGGTCTACCGAAGTTCGCGCTGATTCCAACCAACCTAGGCGGATAGCGGATTCTTTTTCTGCTTCCGGACCCCAGATAGTTGGATCTTTCGAAAAGATACGACTTGCAATTTTGTCAGCCGACAGCCTTGCAACAACGGGTGCCAATTGATCACGCAAATCATTTTTTACGTAAATTTGCATTAGGCCGAAGCCTCCAGTGCCTGTTCTACGGTCTCAACAAGTTCATTCCAGGAAACGATGAACTTCTCGACACCTTCTTTTTCCAGCAGATTAGTCACTTCATCCATGTCGATACCAGTGTCAGAAATTTTCTCGAGAACCGTCCTTGCGCTTGCAAAGGATGCGATTACTGACTCTGCAGGAATCACCCCGTGATCTGCTGTGGCCACCATCGTCTTCTCTGGCATGGTGTTGACAATGTTTCTTGATACCAGCCCAGTTACATAGGCAGTGTCGGGAAGCGCCGGATCCTTGACTCCGGTTGAAGCCATGAGCGGGCGCTGCAGGTTTGCACCCTTAGTTGAAAGCGCCTCCCAGCTGGCCCCCTGGAAACGATCGAGAAACAACTCGTAAGCAAGCTGTGCGTTTGCAAGAGCCGCTTTGCTCTTCAGTTCAGGCCTACCAAGAGCTTCTAATCGAGCATCCACCTCAGTATCCACGCGGGAAACGAAGAAGGAAGCCACCGAGTGAATCTTGGAGATGTCTTTACCTCCAGCAAGTGCTTTCTCAAGTCCTTCAAGGTATGCATCAATTACCTGGTTATAGCGATCGATAGAGAAAATCAGTGTCACGTTGACGGAGATGCCGGCCGCGGTAACTGCGGTGATTGCCTCAAGCCCCGGGATTGTCGCCGGGATCTTGATCATGACATTTTCACGACCAACCAGTTCAAACAACTGAAGTGCTTGAGTGATTGTGCCATTTGCATCGTTTGCTAGACCCGGCTCAACCTCGATTGAAACCCTGCCGTCTACACCTTTGGATTCAAGGTAGACGGGCTTGAAAATGTCGCAGGCTGCCGCAACATCCGCAGAGGTTATATTTGCAATTGCCTGCGAGGCGGAACTGCCAAGCAACCGCTCAGCCGTCATCGCGGCACCGTAGGAACTGCCCTTCAGGGCTGCTGCAAAAATAGTTGGGTTGGTGGTTACACCGCGCACCGAGTAGTTCTCAATTAGGTCCTTGAGGTTTCCACTTTCAATTCGCTCTCTCGATAGGTCATCTAACCAAATCGATACCCCTGCATCAGTCAGTTGCTTCAGGTTCTGATTCATCTACTTGCCTCCAAGACTCTGTTTGGCTGCCGCGACGACTGCCTCGGTTGTAATTCCAAATTTGGAAAATAGGGTTTTGTAGTCGGCCGATGCACCAAAGTGATCGATTCCTACGGAGATGCCATTATCCCCGACGTATTTATGCCAGCCGGCTGTCAGTCCGGCTTCAATCGAGACCCTGGCTTTGACAGCTGGGGGAAGCACTGAATTCCTATATGCTTCGCTCTGGGCGTCAAACCACTCAAGACAGGGTGCTGAAACAACGCGGGTTGGAATTCCCTCGGCTTCGAGTTGCTCTCGGGCTTCGAGGGCAAACTGCACTTCACTTCCCGTTGCAATGATTACAACTTTTGCCGCCTCGGAGCCATCAGCGTAAACATAGGCACCCTTGGAAACTTCTGCCGCCTGTCCAAAGTCGGCTGAGCGCTCTAGCACCGGCAGGCCTTGCCTGGTGAGCACAATTCCTGCCGGGCTTTTGGAGTTCTTCAAAACTTGAAGCCAAGCCTGGGCGGTTTCATTTGCGTCTGCCGGTCGAACGACATCTAGATTTGGAATCGAGCGAAGTGCATTTAGGTGCTCTATTGGCTGATGAGTTGGCCCATCTTCTCCAAGTGCCACCGAGTCATGGGTCCAAACGTAGATTGGTGCAATCCCCATCAGTGCAGCCAGCCGCACGGCTGGCCGCATGTAGTCAGAGAAAACTAGGAACGTTCCGCCAAACACTCGCGAGTGCCCAGACAGAGTGATTCCATTAAGAATCGCGCCCATAGCATGCTCACGAATGCCAAAGTGCAGAATGCGACCGGCTGGTTTTGGGCTCCAAGCACTTGTCTGCCACTTTTCAGGGACAAATGAGCCGCCACCTTCAATTGTGGTGTTGTTTGACTCCGCAAGGTCTGCGGAGCCTCCCCAAAGTTCTGGCATGTGCGCCGCAATGGCATTAAGTACTTTTCCGGATGCGGCCCTGGTGGCAATTTCCTCTCCGGCTGCGAACACTGGAAGGCTCTGCTCAAGATTTGCCGGTAAAGATCCGGAAGCGACTCGGTCAAAAAGTTCGGCTTGCTCAGGATTTGCCAGTCTCCAGTTTTGGAATCGCTTGTCCCATTCTGCGCGCACACTTGCTCCACGATCCACAAGCTTTCGGGTGTGCGCAATTACTTCGGGGGCAACTTCAAAAGTCTTTGAATCGTCGAAGCCTAGAGCCAGCTTTAGACCCGAGAGCTCTTCTGCGCCGAGCTTTGATCCATGAATCTTTCCGGTGTTTTGCTTGGTAGGGCTTGGCCATCCAATGATTGTTTTCAGGGTAATTAGTGTCGGCTGGTCGGTGTTCTTTTTTGCCAGTTCGATGGCTGCGTTCAGCTCAGCCACATCTTCCGAATAGGCGCCCTTGGTCCAATTCACTTCAATTGTTTGCCAACCGTAGGCTTCATAGCGTTTAGCGACATCCTCGGAAAAACTGATGTCAGTGTCATCCTCAATCGAGATTTTATTGGCATCGTAAATGACAACTAAGTTGCCAAGGCCCAGGTGTCCGGCCAGTGAGGCCGCTTCGGCACTGACGCCCTCTTGCATGTCCCCGTCACCGGCAACAACGAAAACGTGGTGGTCAAACACTGATTCGCCGGCTGTAGAGCTCGGGTCAAACAGCTCACGTTCAAAGCGAGTGGACATGGCATAGCCAGTGGCAGCGGCTAGACCCTGTCCAAGCGGACCGGTTGTAATCTCAACACCCTTGGTGTGTGCGTACTCGGGATGACCCGGTGTCAGAGAGCCCCAGGTTCTTAGGCTCTTGATGTCATCTAACTCGAGGCCGAAGCCACCCAGGTAAAGCTGGTTGTAGAGAGTGAGCGAGGAGTGGCCAACAGACAAGATGAATCGGTCTCGACCAATCCACCTATCGTCTCGTGGGTCATGTTTCATAACCTTCTGGAATAGCAGATAAGCAGCCGGTGCCAAGCTGATCGCGGTTCCGGGATGCCCGTTCCCTACCTTCTCAACCGCATCCGCCGCCAGAACCTTGGCAGTTTTTACAGCGAGGTCGTCAACTTCATTCCATTCCAACAAGATGTCATTCCTTAGTATTGAGGCGCACAGGGCCCGAATTTTCTTGCAGCAACACTGCTGTCTTCTTGGGACACGAGTCTATACCGAGAGCGCCGTCCCGCCCTGAAACATCGATTAGACTTGGGCGAAATGACCTCAGTAGAAATCACGTCTTCGGCGCGCTTTTTGAAAAAGCTACGCGCTTACTTTCTGCTAACTAAGCCAAGAGTGATCGAGTTATTGTTGATAGCGACGGTTCCGGCAATGATTCTTGCAGCCGGTGGCTTTCCATCAATTTGGCTTATTCTCGCTACTGTTTTCGGTGGAGCCCTGAGCGCAGGCAGTGCTAACGCATTCAACTGCTACATCGACAGTGACATTGACAAGGTGATGGGGCGCACCAAGAATCGCCCTTTAGTTACCGGCGAATTGAGTCACAAAGAAGCCCTAATTTTTGCCTGGGCAATCGGGATAACCTCAGTTATTTGGTTCGCGGTGCTGATAAATCTGCTTTCGGCAGTTTTGTCCCTGATTGCAATTCTGTTTTATGTCTTCGTCTACACGCTGGGGCTTAAGCGGCGAACCCCACAAAACATTGTCTGGGGTGGAGCTGCAGGAGCCATGCCCGCTGTGATTGGCTGGGCAGCAGTGACCAACGAGCTCACTGTCTCGGCCTGGGTTTTATTTTTGATTATTTTCCTCTGGACGCCCCCGCACTACTGGCCGCTGTCTATGAGATACCTCGAGGAGTACAAAGAGGCAGGCGTGCCAATGCTTCCAGTCGTAGCCAAAAACGAAAAAGTTGGCCGCCAAATCATTCTTTACGCCTACGCCTACCTGGCAGCAACCCTGCTGCTAATTCCAGTGGCAAATATGGGGTTGGTTTACACAATTGCTGCCGTTTTAGCCGGCTTTTGGTTCACCTGGGAATCTCACCGGCTCTACTCGGAGGCCAGAATTCAAGTTCCAAAGAATCCGATGAGGCTTTTTCATGCCTCTATCACGCACCTGACAGTGCTATTCCTGGCAATTGCAATAGATCCGCTGATCTACATCTAGCGCTTAATCTCTTCCAGCCGCCTAAGTGCCTCGTCACGTTCTTGAGCATGATCCAAAATCGGTGGGGCATAACCTTGTTCATACCCTGCTATGTCGTTCCAGGGTTCGTGCACGCTAGCACCAGTTAGATGCGCCAACTCGGGTATCCAAGCCCTCACGTAGTCGCCGTTTGGGTCAAACTTATGGCCTTGCAGTATCGGGTTAAATACCCGGTAAAAGGGAGATGCGTCAGTTCCGCAACCGGCCGTCCACTGCCAACCATGAGAGTTTGAGGCGGGGTCAAAGTCGGTCAGGTGATGCTCAAAGAATCGAGCGCCAATTTGCCATTCGAAATGAAGATCCTTGACCAGAAAGCTCGCAACGATCATGCGAGAGCGATTATGCATCCAACCGGTCTGAACTAATTGCCGCATTGCAGCGTCGATAATTGGGTACCCGGTGTTGCCAGTCTTCCAGGCTGCCAGCTTTTCAGCGAACTCATTTGGATCGTCGTAGCGCAACTGCTCAAAGCGTTTCTCGTAGTACTTCTCGAAAGTGTGGGGATTATGAAACAGCACGTCGGCATAAAATTCACGCCAAGCGATCTCCTTTCGGAACACTTCTTCACCGGGCGAATTGCCGATGTCAGCCAATAGTGTCCGCGGGTGGATTTCGCCATGCGCCAGGGCATGTGACAGGTTGGACGTGCCGTTGAAATCAGGTCGGTTCCGGTTTTCCGAATAGTCCATGATTCGCTGCTTTTTGAAGCGCCTCCATGTTTCCAATGCGAACTGTTCGCCTGCTTTTATCTGCTCAGCCTGAGTGTCAATCGCAACATGGAATTGACGTTCCGAATCAGGGGTCTCCCATTTCACAGCGGCTATGTCGATAGAGCAGGGTTTCTCAGATGCGAAGCTTTGCCACCGCCGAAAAAATGGAGTGTAAACACGCAACGCGGTGCCATCGTCTTTCAAAACGGTTCCAGGCTCGACCTGGTAATAGCTACCGAGAAGTACCAGTTCAATACCGGTTCCCTCCAGAACTGAAGAAACTTGTTCCTGCTGCCTGATCCCCTCTGGATCGAAGGACTTGGTGGCAATAATACGAACTGCAGCGACTTGATTGGCCAGGGCCTTGAGAACCACCGACGGCTCTCCGGATAGGACCTGGAGACCGCGGGGGAGCGAGCGCGCGAGGGCTTGAACTGATGCCTCGATCGACCCTCTTCTGCGCTCAGACATGTCGGTTACTGCCGCGGGATAAACAAATACCGGCAGCACACTGCTGGAGGTGTCTGCGGCGAATTTCAGGGCTTGATTATCCTGCAGCCTCCGGTCTCTTCGGAACCAAAAAATAGTCTTCATCTTGTGATCTTTCTAGCACTGAACTGCTGAAACGCCAGCAGTGAAGCCAAGACTGCAGCTCCAAGCATGTGAAAACCAACCAATAGCGCTGGCACTCCCGTTCTTGCCTGAATAACACCGATCAGTGCCTGTAGAACTGCGACAACCAAGAGAATCAAAATGACCCGCATCTGCAAGGGCTTGAACCTAAGACCCGAGACTCGAGCTTGCCCATAACCGGCCAACAAAATTAGGGCGAGCAGCCCATATCCGGGGTAGGAATGGAAATGCTGCCAAATCTCTAGGCTGAAACCGTTTCGCGGTGTTGCTGCATCGCCAGCATGAGGGCCTGCTCCTGTTACAACAACGCCCACCAAAATAGTCAGCGAACCAAAAACGGTTATTGGCCAAGCCAAGGCCGAAGTCATGCTCGCAATCTCGCCGGATGGCTTTGGTAGTGCCCGCCAGACAAGCAGCGAAGCAATGGCAATCAGGACCATTGAGATTACAAAATGAACACCCACAATCCAAGAATTCAACCCCGTCAACACAGTTATGCCACCGACTACAGCCTGCAAAATAATGCCGACTCCGAGCAAAAACGCTGGCACAACAAGACCGTGACGAGATTCACCCCGAGCTACTCGAATGATAAGAGCTCCAAAGAAAACCATTAACCCAAACGATAAAGAAAAGACCAGAATCGAGGCGACCACCAGCCCCAAGACTTCGTGGGCAACGAGGCCAAAAACAAGCAGAATTGCTCCAGAGAAAAAGCCAATTGAGAGCTTTCCAATTTTGCTAGTTGAGGTGGAGATTCGGACCACAACGATAAAGGTCAAAAGCGCAACAATCAGCAGCACAAAAGTTAGAACCCTGTTTCCAAACTCGATCAGGCCATGAAAGCCCATTTCAGCGGTGCTGACCAGGGATTCTTCAGTGCACTTTGGCCAAGTTGGGCACCCGAGTCCGCTACCGGTCAGCCTTACAGCCCCACCAGTTACAACGATTAGCACCTGTGTTACCAGGGAAAGCCAGACAAAAAGTCGCAACCTGGCCGGAGCGACCAGCTTGTCGAACCAAAGCGCCCGGACTGCTTTCATTTTCACCTCTACTTAGGTAAGCCTTACTGTTTTATTTCGCTACAAAGGCTTAGGCTATGAGTCAATTAGCAGTTCAAGTTTCTCACGACAAAGTTCGCTGGAATACCTTTAGGCAAAATCAGTTGTAGTGAAGTGAAACAGGAAGGCCCAAATGTCAGAAAAAATTATCGATCGCCCAGAACTGGATGATCTAGGTACATACGAGTTCGGCTGGTCAGATAAGTCCGCCGCGGGCGACACTGCCAAACGCGGAATTTCAGACGAGGTCGTCAAAAACATTTCGGGCCTGAAAGACGAACCAGCATGGATGCTGGAGCGTCGAATGAAGGGCTATGGCTATTTCCAGAAAAAGCCCATGCCAACGTGGGGCTCTGACCTAAGCGGAATTCACTTTGACAACATCAAGTACTTTGTCCGCTCCACTGAGAAGCAGGCCCAGAGCTGGGAAGACCTTCCAGAGGACATCAGGAACACATACGAGCGACTTGGCATTCCTGATGCCGAGAGGCAGAGGCTGGTAGCCGGTGTTGCTGCTCAGTACGAATCCGAAGTTGTTTATCACCAGATTCGTGAGGACCTGGAAGCACAGGGAGTTATCTTCCTGGACACTGACACGGCCCTGAAGACCCACCCAGAAATTTTTCAAGAGTACTTCGGCACTGTTATTCCGGCCGGTGACAACAAATTTGCCGCCTTGAATACTGCCGTCTGGTCTGGCGGTTCATTCGTCTACGTGCCAAAAGGTGTAAAGGTCGAGATTCCTCTGCAGGCATATTTCCGAATCAACACCGAAAACATGGGCCAGTTCGAGAGAACGCTGATCATTGCAGACGAGGACTCTTACGTTCACTACATCGAAGGCTGCACCGCCCCGATTTACCAGTCGGACTCACTGCACTCCGCAGTAGTAGAAATAATTGTGAAAAAGAATGCGCGCGTTCGCTACACAACGATTCAGAACTGGTCGACCAACGTCTACAACCTTGTCACCAAGAGGGCTATTGCCCATGAAGGTGCAACCATGGAGTGGATAGATGGGAACATCGGTTCAAAGGTGACCATGAAGTACCCAAGCGTGATTCTGGCTGGCGAGCGAGCCAGAGGCGAAACCCTATCTGTCGCATTCGCGGGCGAGGGCCAGCATCAGGATGCCGGTGCAAAAATGATTCACCTAGCTCCGTACACAACAAGCTCGATCGTTTCAAAATCCATCGCAAGGGGTGGAGGGCGAACCTCCTACCGCGGCGAGATTAGGGTGAATCCCGGTGCTCATCACTCGGCAAACACGGTTCGCTGCGACGCACTTTTGGTTGACACGATTTCCAGGTCAGACACTTACCCGGTTAATGACGTTCGTGAGGATGACGTCTCCATGGGCCACGAGGCCACTGTTTCGCAGATTTCTGCCGAGCAGCTTTTCTACCTCCAGTCAAGGGGAATGCAAGAGGACGAGGCGATGGCCATGATTGTTCGAGGCTTTATTGAACCAATCGCCAAGGAACTACCAATGGAATATGCCCTTGAGCTAAATAAATTGATCGAAATGCAAATGGAAGGGGCTGTCGGATAGATGGCACAGCACGGCATCGAACCACATTCTCACGGATTGGTTCCCTTACAAACACGCAATGAACGACCTCGGTCAACTTCGATTTCGGATTTTCAGGAGCTAACCAATCGCCAGGAAATCTGGCGCTACCTACCGATGGATCGCCTAAACGGGTTAGACGCCGAAGTTATCGGTGAGGTCACTGACGAGGAAATTCAAATTGAACTGGCAACTGGTGTCTCAGCGAACTGGATCGAGAGCACCTCAAAACCGGTTGGGTCCGCCGGGCTTCCAGAAGACCGTATATCCGCAATAGCCTGGACGAATGCTTCGAAGACACTGCTGGTTGAAGTGCCAGAAAACCTAGAGGTCGCGGAGCCAACATTTCTAACACTTGACCTTGGCGAAATTGGCGCCAAGGCAGTTCACATTTTCGTAAGGGCGGGAGCTAATTCCAAGGCCACTGTAGTTCTGGATCACACTGGATCTGGTTCACTGGCCGAAAATGTCGAAATAGTTTTGGATTCCGGTGCGAAACTGGATTTCGTATCCATCCAAGACTGGAACAGGGGATCCGCTCATGTTTCCACGCAGTTCACTCGCCTAGGGAAAGACTCGACACTAAAGCACGTCGTAGTTTCCCTCGGGGGAGACCTGGTTCGGGTAACTCCATCTGCAGCACTTGATTCACCAGGTGCCGAAATACAGATGTTTGGCGTCTACCTGGCTGACTCGAGTAACTATTTTGAGCATCGACCATACGTGGACCACATTGCCGAAAACTGCATATCCAATGTCGCCTATAAAGGCGCACTTCAGGGGGCTGGCGCGCACACAGTCTGGGTTGGTGACGTACTAATCAGGGAGACCGCAGTTGGCACCAACAGCTATGAGTTGAATCGCAACCTGCTGCTAACCGACGGTTCTAGAGCTGACTCCGTTCCAAACTTGGAAATTGAGACTGGGAAAATTGAGGGCGCCGGACACGCAAGCGCATCCGGTCGTTTTGACGATGAACAGCTTTTTTATCTGATGGCTCGAGGCATTGGCGAATCAGAGGCCAAGAGATTGGTAGTTCGAGGCTTCCTGCACGAGATTGTTCAAAAAGTTGGGATTTCGCAGGTCGAAGACCGACTGATCGCATCCATCGAAAAAGAACTCGAACAGGTTGGGGCATAGGGATGGCAATACGAATATGCGCCGTTGAGGATATAAAACCAGGAAACGCACTGCGTGTGACGATTGAAAACCATCCGATTGCACTTGTTAGAACTGCCGATGGCAGTTTCAAGGCCTTAGATGACAAGTGTTCTCACGGGGAAATCTCACTCAGTGAGGGTTTTGTTGAGGATGACACCATTGAGTGCTGGGCACACGGTGCCAAATTCGACCTGAACTCCGGTAAGCCCCTGAGCCTGCCGGCATATGAAGCAGTCAACACCTACGAGGTGCTGGTTGAAAATGACGAAGTTTTTATTGAGTACGAAGCGTAAAGGAAAATAATGGCAACCCTAGAAATCAAAAACCTACACGTGTCTGTGGACACCGACCAGGGCAAAAAGCAAATCCTCCGCGGAGTGGACCTTGTAATCAAGTCTGGTGAGACTCATGCTGTGATGGGGCCAAACGGATCTGGTAAGTCGACCCTGGCCTACTCTGTAGCCGGTCACCCGAAGTACGAGGTCACGGACGGTGAAATCCTGCTTGATGGTGAAAACGTGCTTGAGATGAGCGTTGATGAGCGAGCCCGTGCCGGTTTGTTCTTGGCGATGCAGTATCCAGTCGAGATTCCGGGAGTATCGGTTTCAAACTTCCTGAGAACAGCGAAGACCGCTCTTGATGGGGAAGCTCCGAAACTGCGCGAGTGGGTCGGTGACCTTAAAAAGGCGATGACCAACTTGAGAATGGATCCGGATTTCACCGAGAGAAATGTCAACGAAGGCTTTTCAGGCGGAGAGAAAAAGCGTCACGAAATTCTTCAGCTTGAACTTCTGAAGCCAAAGATTGCGATTCTAGATGAAACTGATTCCGGTCTAGACGTGGACGCCTTGAAAGTAGTTTCCGAGGGCGTCAACCGTGCCAAAGATACTAGCGACCTGGGCGTGCTTCTAATTACTCACTACACCAGAATCCTGCGCTACATAAAGCCAGATTTCGTGCATGTGTTCGTTGCTGGAAAAATAGCGGAGCAGGGCGGTCCAGAACTAGCAGATCGGCTAGAAGCCGAGGGCTACGACCGGTATCTGAAAACAGACGCATGACCGAGGTCAAGGAACTAGAGCCGGCCGAATATGACCGCGTGATCGAAGCAATGAAAGACATCATTGATCCAGAGATCGGCGTTAATATTGTGGACCTCGGTCTGGTCTACGGGCTCCAGGAGTCCGAAGACGGCGCCCTTCTTGTCAACATGACCCTAACCTCGGCTGGCTGCCCTCTGACAGACGTAATCGAGGAGCAAACCGCTCAGGCTCTAGATGGGGTTGTCGATGCGTTTCGAATCAACTGGATTTGGATGCCACCTTGGGGACCTGAGCTAATAACCGACGACGGCAGAGAAATGATGCGAGCAATCGGATTTTCAATCTAAAAAAAATAGACCCGAACCTCGGGTCTATTTTTTTGGGTGAATCTCTACTTCACATACTTCCAAGCAAGAGGCAGTAGGGCAGCTGCAGCTGCAGCCTTCACTGCATCTCCAATCAGGAATGGGACCACTCCTGCGGCAATAGCCTGAGAGAAAGACAAGTTGAGGGCGAGCATTAGGCCTACAACACCAAATGCATAAATCACGGCTGATCCAGCCGCAAAGCTGAGAGCAACCTTCACAGGCGTCTTGGAAAACCCCTTAGAGGCCAGAAACCCGACAAGCGCCGCTGCAAACACAAAGCCGACCAAGAAGCCAGCAGTTGGTAGCACGCCGGTCAGTGTCTTCGCCGAAGCAAACACTGGGATCCCAGCTGCACCCATTGCAAGGTAGAGGGAAAGCGATGCTGACGCACGGCCGGCACCCAAGGTTGCTCCAAGAAGTAGCACTATAAAAGTCTGCAGGGTAAGTGGGACAGGCCACATTGGAACTTGAATTTGAGCTGCGATGGAAGTCAAGAGTGCTCCTGCGAAAACCAGAGAGATGTTGTTAACCAGAGTACGACTTATAAATCGGTCGACCAGAGGCGCGGTGGTAATGCTCATAATTGGATTCCTTCTTGGCGTATTTTATTTTTTAGTCTATTGGTTTGCGTCTTCAAACACTGCGTCCTGACGAGCTTGCGTGTTTTTTTGCTTCTTGGGCGTCAATTCGCCCGAAAGTTCCTTTTGAATCCTGCGTTCATTTCTAAAAGCCCAACCGAAAGCGATAAAGGCCATCAGGCCGAAGATGATCCATTGAAAGGCGTAGGAAAGGTGATTTCCCTCGTTCAGAGAAGGTTTAGGCATGAGCATTGGACTTATTTCGTAAGTTGGGCTTTCAGCTGCAAGTCGTCCGTAGAACTCGGTTATTAGCGTGCCGCGGCCTGCAAGCTCTTGCTCTAGATCTGCGGGGTGGATGGAGGCCAATTGACCTTGAACTTTGTCTCTTTGCAAGTCTGGCTCTGCCGCCCGCAACCTGACTGTTAGATCGTGGTACCCGTCAGCTGGCATTGGGTTTAGCTGCGGTTCAGTGATGCGCTGACCGGTTGGCAACCAACCGCGCTCGACAAGCAGAATTTCACCGCTGTCTATCAAAAATGGCACAACTTGAACAAAACCGGATTGCCCGCTTAGTGGTCGATTTCTGACAAGGACTGCCTCCTGGACAAGGTATCTGCCAGTAATGCTCACTGGTTTCCACTCATTTTCAGGCTCTCCACTTGAGGTGAAGGTCCACCTCACGTCCTCAAGTCCAACCGCTGCCGCGTCGTAATTCTCAATTACCATGTTTATTTTCTCGACCCGCTCTGCCCTTCGAGAGAATTGCCACCAGCTCAGTAGCGATGTAGCAATCGAGAAAAGCACTACTAGTGCCAGCCATGGGCCCCAGCGTCTAAGGGTGCTTTGAGTCAAACTCTTCGTCCTTGAGGTAGAAGTTCCTTGCAGATAGGTACTCCACCAAATATACCCTGTGTTCTGGGCATGCGGCCCAGGTTTTCTCACGCTCAGGGCTATGGACCTTGGGATTTCTCCAGTAGATCAAGTGCGAGGCAAGCGAAGTGCACCCAGCCCTAGAGCATTTTGAATCAGTCATCAAACTTGAACTGGTCTGCCCTAATGCTTCCCTTTGGTGCTATTGCCCTGCTGGTTGACTGCTTTGGCGCACCCTGAGCATTTGCCAAAACAACCGCGAAGTACGGTAGGAATATCGCGAGTGCGAAGAAAATCCACATCAGAACACCTTGGGTAACCACTCCCAGGACGATACAGACCATTCTCACCGACATTGCAACGCTGTATTTGACCATGCGTGAGCGTCGCTCCTCGTCGGGGCTTTGTGCAAGTGAAGTGGCGCTCTGGCGCTTACTCAAGTGTTGCCGCTTTCTCTGAAGGGTGACCTAACTAGACTGTCGTTATTCACAAACGAAATCTAGTCAATGGTATTCCCGCAAGGAGATAAACAACATCATGGAAATAGTTAGGACTGTCCTTGTCACCGGAGGTAATCGTGGCATTGGATTTGCAATCGCCGAGGAGTTCTTGGCCTCCGGCTACAGGGTCGCAGTAACCGCCAGAAGCGGCGAAGGGCCAACTGGGACACTCACAGTCAGGGCCGACGTTACAGATTCGAGTTCACTGGATCTTGCCATTGCCGAGGTTGAAGAGAAACTTGGGCCAATTGAAGTGCTGGTTGCAAACGCCGGTATCACCAAGGACACGCTACTGCTACGAATGACCGATCAAGAATTTGAAGACGTGGTGAACACAAATCTCAACGGGGTATTCCGCGTGATAAAACGCGTCACCAGGGGAATGCTAAAACAAAAATTCGGCAGGATTATCCTGATCGGAAGTGTCGTGGGGTTACTGGGCAGTGCCGGTCAGGTGAACTATTCGGCGACCAAGAGTGCTCTGGTTGGAATGGCCAGATCTATAACTCGTGAGATTGGCGGCAAGAACATTACAGCGAATGTGGTTGCTCCAGGCTTCATCGACACCGACATGACTGCTGAGCTAACAACCGAGCTAGCGGATTCTTATCGCGCCAGGATTCCTGCAGGCCGATTCGCCAGCCCCCAAGAGGTGGCGAAAGTTGTGAGGTTTATGGCTTCTGAAGAAGCCGGCTACATCTCGGGAGCTGTGATTCCAGTCGATGGTGGGCTTGGAATGGGTCACTAAGTAGTAGCGTTTAGCAGGAAATCTTAAATAAGGAGCAATCGTGGGAATTCTTGAAGGCAAGAAAATACTAATCACCGGAGTACTAACAGAAGCCTCGATTGCATACACTGCAGCACGCTTAGCTCAAGAGCAGGGTGCCGAAGTAATTCTCAGCTCATTTGGGCGCATGCTCCCGATTACCACCAAGATTGCAGAGAGGTTGCCGAAGCCGGTCAAGGTGATTGAACTAGATGCAACCAATCAAGAAAACCTCGACAGCTTGGCCGAAACCCTAAAAACAGAAATTGGGAACATCGACGGCATCGTGCATGCCATTGCATTTGCCCCTCAGGCTGCTCTAGGTGGCAACTTCCTTGAGACTGAGTGGTCTGATGTATCAACCGCAGTTGAAGTCTCCGCCTACTCGCTGAAAGCAATCACTACGGCGTGTTTGCCGGTGCTTAATAACCCCAGTTCGGTTGTTGGCCTTACTTTTGATGCAACAGTGTCCTGGCCGGTCTACGACTGGATGGGAGTGGCTAAGGCAGCTTTTGAGTCAACTTCTCGCTACCTGGCAAAATACCTCGGACCCAAAGGAATCAGGGTGAACTTGATCTCCGCAGGACCTCTGAGGACAACAGCAGCTAAGGGCATTCCAGGTTTTGCAACTATGGAAGAGCTTTGGACAGACCGAGCACCGCTTGGCTGGAACCTAACCGATACCGAAGCTGCAGCGCGAGGCCTTGTAGCTCTACTAAGCGATTGGTTTCCTGCTACCACCGGAGAGATGATTCATGTCGACGGTGGGCTGCACTCAACAGGGGCCTAGTTTTTAGGCAAAAAAGCTGCCACTAAACCCAAGTCCCTGGTTGAAAGCACAACGTCGGCCTGTTCGCGAACCACAGGCTTAGCGCAAAAAGCAATTGACAATCCTGCGGCTTCCATCATTTTCAGATCGTTTGCACCGTCGCCAATCGCAATCGTGTTTTGAATTTCGACATCGAGATCACGAGCAAGGCTCCGCAGGGTTTCCGCCTTAACGTTGGAATCCACCAACTCTCCGGTCACCTTTCCAGTTAGCTTGCCCTCGATGACCTCAAGAGTGTTCGCCTTGGCAAAATCAAGTCCGAGGTCTTGCTTGAGCGGTTCAAGCAACTGAATAAAGCCGCCAGAAACAGCAGCCACAAAGCCACCAGTTTGGTGAATCAGAGAGATTAATTCTTTGGCACCCTTTGTCGGAGTCAGACTTTTCGAGACCTTTGCTAGTACTGACTCTTCAAGTCCTGCTAGAAGGGCGACTCTCTGAACCAGAGAAGTGCTGAAGTCAATTTCGCCAGACATGGCGCGTGAAGTGATTTCTGCAACTTTTTCACGTGTTCCAGAAAAATCCGCGAGGAGCTCGATGGCCTCCTCTTCTATCAAGGTTGAATCAACATCGAAAACTACTAGGTACTTACTCAAGGCTTAACCAGAAGCCCCTTGGAAACCACAGTTATGCCGCTTTCAGTAACAGTGAAGCCGCGCTCGATGTCGCGTTCTCGACTGACTCCTACACTTGCCCCATCGGCCACAACAACGTCCTTATCGAGGATTGCCCTGCGTATCGTGCAGTCTCTTCCAATCTGAACACTGTCAAGAATCACCGAGTCTGTTACCAAAGACCTTGAGAAAACCCTGACGTTGGGGGACAGGACGCTTCTTTCAATAACCGAGCCAGACACAACCACGCCTAGAGAAACGATGGAGTCATTTGTCCTGCCCTGATTGCCCTCGGAGTCATGGATAAATTTGGCAGGTGCCATGTTTATCTGCTGGTTATAAACCGGCCACTCGTCGTTGTAGAGATTAAAGATTGGCATGGTTGAAATCAAGTCCATGTGAGCGTCATAGTAGGAATCAATAGTTCCAACATCGCGCCAATAAGACTTGTCTCGGTCTGAGGCTCCCGGGATTTCGTTAAAAGTGAAGTCGTATGCACCGGCTGTGCCCTGTTCTACGAAATATGGAATTATGTCGCCGCCCATGTCATGAGTCGAATTCTCATCAAGAGCGTCCCTTTCAATAGCTTCGATTAACGACTCGGCGTTGAAAATGTAGTTTCCCATTGATACCAGTGCTTGAGTATCATCTCCGGGAACCGGTTGGGGATCTGTCGGCTTCTCGCGGAATTGAGAGATCTTTGTAGGGGTTTCATGATCAACTTCAATCACCCCAAACTGGGTTGCAAGTGCGATCGGCTGTCTAATCGCCGCGACTGTAGCTTCCATCCCAGAGTCAATATGAGACTTGAGCATTTGGTCGAAATCCATTCGGTAAACGTGATCCGCACCTACGACTACGACATAGTCAGGTTTTTCATCGCTAAGCGCGTTCATGCTCTGCAGGATTGCATCTGCACTACCGGTGTACCAGCGCTTGCCCAGTCTTTGCTGTGCGGGAACTGAGGTCACGTAGCCGCCAAGTAGCGGCAACATGCGCCAAGTTTGCGAAATGTGCCGATCCATGCTGTGAGATTTGTACTGGGTCAAAACAACGATGCGCCTAAGGCCAGAGTTCACCAGGTTCGAGAGAGCAAAATCAACAAGTCTGTAAGAGCCAGCGAATGGCACGGCGGGTTTGGCCCGTTCGGCAGTTAGCGGCATGAGCCGCTTGCCTTCGCCGCCGGCTAAAACCATTCCGAACACTCTTGTACGTCCCATGTCCAAATGTTAGCTGGTAACCCCGTTATGGAAAGTAGGATTCTTGCATGCGTGTGGATTTCGTTACAAAAGAGTACCCACCCAACATTTATGGTGGGGCAGGAGTTCACGTAAGTGAGCTAGTCAAAAATCTTCGACGAACTACTGAGGTTCATGTCCACGCGTTTGGTAAACCAATCGATGAGAAAGACACCCTCGGCTATGAACCCCTTGGTGATCTTCAGAACCAGAACCAGGCGATTCAAACACTGGGCACAGACCTGGCTATTGTTCAAAACATCGCCGGTAGTGACCTGGTGCACTCGCATACCTGGTACGCGAATTTTGCCGGACATTTGTCCTCGCTCTTACACGGCATCCCTCACGTGATCACAGCTCACTCGCTGGAGCCTTTGCGGCCATGGAAAAAAGAACAGCTCGGTGGAGGCTACGCGGTTTCATCTTTCGTGGAAAAAGCGGCTTACCTGCAGGCAAGTCGCATCATTGCAGTCTCAAGTGGAATGCGAGAGGACATCCTGCGGAGCTACCCAGAGGTGGACCCTGCAAAGGTGGAGGTCGTCTATAACGGAATTGACTCCGAGCGTTGGAAGCCAACAACCGATGATTCAGTTCTGGCCAGCCACGGTGTTGACAGAGACCGTCGCTCCATTATTTTTGTCGGCAGGATTACCAGGCAAAAAGGTCTGACCTATTTTCTTCAGGCGGCCAAATCTCTACCTGAAGACGTTCAAATAATTCTCTGCGCCGGAGCGCCAGATACCGAAGAGCTAATGGGCGAAATTGAGACTTTGGTGACTGAGTTGTCAAGCACAAGATCCGGTGTCATCTGGATTCCAGAACACCTAGATCAAAGAAGTCTCGCGGTGCTGCTGTCTCACGCCGACCTTTTTGCCTGCCCTTCGATTTACGAACCACTTGGCATTGTAAATCTTGAAGCAATGGCCTGCGGCACAGCGGTAATCGGCACCAGAACCGGTGGAATCCCAGAGGTTGTGCTGGATAGTGAGACCGGTTGGCTGGTCCCAATAGAACAGGTCACCGATGGCAGTGGCACTCCGATCGACCCGGAGAAATTTATAGCGTCCTGGTCGCAGGCAATGCTGAGGGCATTTTCATCCGGCGACCTCGATGCTTTTGGCAAAGCCGGAAGAGAAAGAGCAATCCAAAGCTTTAGCTGGAAAAGCATTGCGACTCGCACGCTAGAGGTATATCAAAGCGCTCTCGACAGTTAGGCTTGTGCGCGTGTCAGAGGTAATTAGTCTTCAAAATGTTTCGGTAGTCCGAGGTGGTAAAGCCATCATTGATTCGCTCACGTTTACAGCGGATTCCTCGGAGCGCTGGGTGGTTCTTGGGGCAAACGGAGCTGGCAAAACAACCCTTCTCAAGCTTGCCGGTGCCCAGATCCAACCAACGGATGGATCGGCGACGCTGCTAGGGCAGAGAGTTGGTGAAGTAAACGTCTTTGAACTTCGAACCCGAATAGGTTTCGCGTCGAGCTCATTGGCCTCACAGATTTCAAACAGCGAATTAGTACTGAATGCCGTCATGACTGCCAGCTATGGTGTCACCGGCCGAAGAGACGAGACTTACGACTCGATTGATGAGCGAAGAGCGCGACGCGTTCTGGGGGAGTGGGAGCTATCTGCTTTTGAGGATCGAGCATTTGGAACCCTTAGCGATGGTGAACGCAAGAGGGTGCAAATAGCCAGAGCAATCATGACTGATCCGGAACTATTGCTGCTCGATGAACCGGTAGCGAGCTTGGATCTTGCGGCGAGAGAACTTACGATTCAACTACTCTCCGGCTACGCACTGTCTAGGGAAGCTCCTGCAATGGTTATGGTCACACATCACCTCGAGGAAATTCCAGCCGGTTTCACCCATGCCCTCATTCTTCAAGATGGCAAGGTCATGGCCCGTGGAGAAATCGGAGCAACCCTCACCTCTGCAAGCATTTCAGAGGCATTCAAGTTTCCACTAACTCTCAGCCACCAAAATGGCAGGTATTCTGCCAGCGCCTCCTAGACGACATCACAAAAACTTGCTAGGCTAGGGCGCTGTTGCTAGTTGCAATACAAACAAAAATTTGAAGGAAATCATGCAGGCTGAAATTCACCCAAGCTACGAGCCAATCGTATTTCGCGACCTAGCTTCTGGCGTTTCATTTCTGACCCGAGCTACCATCACCAGCGACAAGACAATCGAATGGGAAGATGGAAACACCTACCCGGTTTACGATGTTGAAATCAGCTCGGAGAGCCACCCCTTCTACACCGGCAAGCAGCGCATCATGGACTCAGCCGGTCGCGTAGAGCGCTTCAACGAGCGCTACAAGAACTTCGGCTAAATCTTTATAGGCCAACCCAAAACCGTCTGGAATTCCGGGCGGTTTTGTCGCATGTACTTTGCAAAGCTCTCAGTCTGTTCATCGCTCCACTTGGCTTGAGCGTCGTGAAGCTCTTGTATTGGAATGTCCAGCTCCGGCTTTATTTTGGCCAGCTGCTGAGCCAATCTGCCGGCTGCAATCGCGTCAGCGGTTGAATTGTGAGCGTCTACAAGCTCGATGCCATAATGCTCAGCCATTACACCTAAATTTCTTTTTCCTTTTCGATACATGTCCACTTGTTTATCCAGCACCAGGGGATCCAAGACTGGTTTGGGGTCTAAAGGCTCTTGACCGTAACGAATTGACTCGTTGGCCAATATCGTGAAGTCATAGGGGGCGTTGAAAGCGACCAGGGGCATCTCAAAGCTCAGCTTCTTCAGTAAAGCGGTTATTTCCAATATTGCCGGGCCTGGATCCACGCCGTCTCGAACTGCAATTTCGGTTGTTATTCCGTGAACAGCTGCTGCTGGTTCTGGAATTTCAATTCCAGGGTTAATTAGCCACTCGTGAAGCTGCTCTGGTTCGCCACTGTGGTCCAAGACAACTACACAGGCGGTTACCACCCTGGCTGTTTTTAGATCCAAGCCAGTTGTCTCTAGGTCAAAAGCCGCCAGGCGCTTTGACCAGGCTGGGGCTTGTGGTTCAAAATCGAAATCTAACAAATTCGCTCCTTGGGTAAAACGATAGTCCTGTTAGAACCAACCTAGACTGGAGCAGTGACAGTGTTGAACGATTCGCCAGAGCGCCTTTTCCAAAGGGCCCAATCAAGGGTCCACCGAGATGACTTTGGCGACACTGCGCGTTGGGTGTATTCCGGTTCGAGCAAGCGCGTGCTACTAATACATGGATTTCGAGGTGACCACCATGGCCTCCAAGCTCTAGCAGGCGCCCTACCAGATTATGAAATCACAATCCCCGACCTTCCAGGATTTGGCAAGAGTGGCCCACTGCCGACCCACGACCTTGATTCCTATGGAAGCTGGCTTGTGAAATTCCACTCAGACACTGGACCATATGACCTTGTCGTGGGGCACAGCTTTGGGACCTTGGTTGTTGCTAACGCGATGTCAAAGAGTTTGGACCAAAGACTCGTCTGCCTAATAAACCCAATTTCAACTCGAGCAAGTAACTGTCATGATGCAGCGAACCGGATTGCAAGGCTGTTCTACCGATTCGGAGAAAATAGGTTCATTGGCGACTGGCTGTTGCGATCTGGTCTGATAACCAGGGCGATGTCTATTGGTTTATCAAAGTCCAAATCTTTGCGGACAAGGAGATTTGTTCACGATCAACATGCAAAGTATTTCTCTGGCTTTCACGACACCAAGAGCGTCACGGAAGGCTTTCTAGCAGCCAGTTCGGGGTCAGTTTTTGATTACACTCAGAACCTGACTTCGCTTACGCTACTAATTGCTGGCGAGAAAGACTCAGTAGCTCCAATTGCAGCGCAACATCAATTCTGTGCAAGTCTGCAAAACGCAGAGCTCGAGATTATCCCGGGTGTAGGGCACCTGACGCATTACGAGAAGCCGGTTGAAGTAGCGAGCCGAATTGCTGATTTCCTAGGCGGTAATTCATGAATATTTGGTTTGATGCCAGGTTCATCAACCCTGAAAACCCCGATGGGATAACCAATTTCAGTCTTGGGCTGATTCGAGAGTTGGCCAAGCTTGTTCCCGTGTCAGCGCTGATCTGCTCAAATCGGCAGCAGGAGATGCTACCAAGTGCGGTTCAGTGCCTAATGGTCAACGATCCCACATCACCAAAAGAGCTAGTGTTGGCGCGCAGCTTGAGAGGCCGCGGCATTAGCTGGCTGGTGAGTCCGATGCAGACTACGTCTTCGATTCCAAGGGATTTCAAGCTGGCTCTGAGCCTGCATGACATGATCTACTACCGTCATCGCAAGCCCCCAGCGGGCTTTACTTGGCGAGTGTGGGTGCTTTGGTGGCTCTTTCACCTAACTTACTTTCCGCAGCGGTTGCTACTGAATCGAGCGAACCTAGTGCTTACGGTCTCCGAGACATCCAAGCGAGAAATAGCAAAAGCGAAGCTCACTAAAAGGCCCATTGAAGTTATTGGAAATGCATCAGATTTGATACCAACCAAGCCAACCAAATCGCGCCACGATTCCAAATACCTGATTTACATGGGTAGTTTTATCGACTACAAAAACGTGGAGTTTCTGGTTCGGGCTATGAAAACACTCCCCGGACATACTCTGGTTTTGCTCTCGAGGATTTCCGAATCGAATCGAAAAAGGCTGAGTGAGCTTGCTGAGAGAAATTCAGCTTCCGTAGAGTTCATAGACGGTGTTACACCGCAAGAGTATGCCCACTGGCTTGGACAGGCTCAGGCCCTGGTTAGTGCATCAAAAGATGAAGGCTTTGGAATACCGGTCGTCGAAGCCATGTCCCAGGGGTTACCCGTGGTCCTCAGTGACCTAGAAATATTCCATGAGGTTGCCAGAGACGCCGCTTTTTACTTCGATTCCAGCAACGAATCCAATTTCAAAGACCACATTGTCAAACTGCAAGATCAGGCAACTTGGAATCAGCAGTCCAGTAGAGCGATAAATCAAGCCATGAATTACTCCTGGGAAGCCAGTGCAAAGACACTATTAGCCGCCTTGGATCGCCTGTCCTAGTGGATTAGGTGCCCAGGCATCCAGGGTCCAAGATCCATGATGACGCAACAGGTGAAGCGAAGCATTTTGCAACCTCTCACCGGTAGGTGGCACCTCACCGTTGCTGACTTCGGATAATAAATATCGAATTAGTGCTCCGTGGGAAACAGCCAATATTCTGGCACCGGAGTAAGTGGTCGATAGGTGTTCAAGCAGGTCCTTAGAACGCTGGATAACTGAACTGTTGGATTCGGCACCCGGAATGTCCTCTAGTTGCCCGTAGGTGTCATGCCACTGGGAATAGAGCATTCCTTCACCCACCCCAAAGGACCGCTCAATCAGCATCGGCTCAACCAGCATTTCCTTGCCTGGCGCCGCCTCGAGCAAAATCTCTGCGCTCTGCTTTGCTCTGCCGAGGGGAGAGGTCAGCACTAGATCCCAGCTGTCAAGATCTAGATGATTAGCGGCAGTTTCCACCTGCGCGATTCCAAAGGCATTAAGTGGGATCTCAGCGGTTCCCTGAAGTCTGAGGTCGATATTCCAGTCAGTCTGGCCATGTCTGAATAACCCCAACACAGTTTTTGTCATAGGTAGAGGCTTTCCAGGACAGCTCCAGCGGAGGCATTGATCTTCACATCGGTAATTTGGTCGGCTTTTGTCTCGCCCAGGTTGATTATGACAACTGGAAGCCGCTGTTCTTTGGCTTGTTTTACTAGCCTCAAACCGGAGTTCACGGTTAGCGAAGTTCCAGCGACCAGCATTGCCTCAGCCCCCTCGACTTTGGCTCTCGCCATTTCTACCCTAGCTACCGGTATCTGCTCTCCAAAAAAGACAACATCTGGCTTATACCTGCCGCCACACGACCTGCATGCAGGGGCAGTAAAGTCAGCTGGGACTTCAATTTCTGCGTCTCCATCCGGAGTGAACTCAACCTCTAGCTGCCTGGTCAGTGAGGGATTTTGCAGCTGAATCTGATTATCCATCTCCAGTCTCGAGATATATTCATTGCAATCTATGCAGATCACCTGATCGAGACGACCGTGTAATTCCAAAACATTTTCGGACCCGGCTCGTTGATGCAATCCATCTACGTTCTGGGTAATCAAATGTGAAAGTAGCCCCTTATGCTCAGCGGCTGCCAGAGACTTATGAGCCCGGTTGGGTTCAGCAGTTGCGATTCTGTTCCAGCCGGCAAAGCTTCTGGCCCAATAGCGCGCCTGGTTAGCCTCTGAGGCCAAGAACTGATCAAAAGTAAGTGGGTCTCGAACAACCCGACCCTGACCTCTGTAATCAGGTATTCCGCTGTCAGTTGAAACTCCAGCTCCGGTTATTGCGATTACCTTCTTACCATTCAACAACTGCCGCGCGCGCTCAATGCCGTATTCAACAACGGGATCTAGAGGGGTTTGCACGCGCCTATTCTAAGCGCCTGCTCGATGACTGTGTGTCCGGGAGGGGACTTGAACCCCCACCCTCGTAAGAGGACTAGCCCCTCAAGCTAGCGCGTCTGCCATTTCGCCACCCGGACAGGTGGTTGCTGTCTCATCTTAAGATGGACAACGATTGCCAAATCTAGCACGAACACAGTAAGCCGAATAGCTTGGTTACTTGGATTGAAACGTGGAAAGGGGTAACTTAGGAATATGAATCAAGAGCCGCAGCTAGCACTACAAAAACTCATCGGGGCGCTTGAGAGGCACTTGGATGCGATTTTGTCCAAGCGTGAAGGCGAGGACCCTGGAATTGAACAGGCCTACTTTCAGGTTGAGGATGCCTTTTTAGGCTACGAAGAGGCACTTTCAAGCTCGTTCGATGAGTACCTGCCGTTTGAGATATCCGAAGAAGAATGAGCCCTCTTGAAGCCATAATTCTGGGCTTTATTCAAGGAATCACCGAGTTCCTGCCGATTTCTTCCAGCGCTCACGTGCAGATTGCTCAGGAAGTTTTTGGGCTTGGAGCCCTTGGTAAAGCTCAGCTCACCGCCTTTATTGCCACGATTCAAATCGGCACAGAACTTGCGGTGGTCACATATTTTGCCAAGACAATTATTGAAATCCTCAGGTCTTGGTTTAGAGATGCACTCAAACCTTGGAAATCTCAAGCATCAGACTCGAAAATGGGCTGGCTGGTAATCATCGGCACCCTGCCAATAGTGATATTCGGTCTAGCATTTCAGGATTACATCGAGGTCGAGCTTCGTGAGCTTTGGATCATCGCGGTCGCACTAATTGGCTTTGGTTTACTTCTAGGCCTCGCTGACCGCATCGGGAAAAAGACCAGGTCTATTCGAGAGTTGGATCTAAAAGCCGGTGTCGCTTTTGGCCTTGGTCAGGCTCTCGCACTGATTCCAGGTGTTTCTCGTTCCGGAGGGTCGATAACCGTTGGCCTGCTGCTTGGATTCAGCAGAGAGGCAGCGGCTCGATACAGCTTCTTGCTAGCAATTCCAGCAGTTTTGGGCTCTGGGGTTTTCCAGTTTCTACAGTCCTACCAAGACTTACCGGCAGATCTGCTTGCAGCCACGATTGCAGCAACTGTGGTGAGCTTCGTTGTTGGTTACGCGGTTATAGCTTGGTTGCTTCGTTACCTGACCAAGGGCTCCTACCTGCCCTTTGTTATTTGGCGAGTCGGTGTTGGAACCGCATTGTTGCTGGCTCTTGGTCTGAGAGCTCTTTAGGCTTTTCCGGCCTCTGGAGCATCTGGGCGACTCTTCAAGTACTTTTCTAGTTCTCTAGCCAGTGAGTCGCCAGATGCTGCTTCAGAGTCAAGAGCATCTCGGCTGGATTCCAGTTGTTCAATGTAGCTTGAGAGCTCATCATCGGCTTCGGCAACCTCGTTTATGGACTTCTCCCACTCGAGGGCTTGCTCGGATAGCGAATCGGTTGCAAACTTCAGCCCAATCAGCAGCTCGAGCTGAGACAAGAAGCCCAAGGCTGCCTTCGGGTTTGAAGAATTATGAACGTAGTGAGGCACCGAGGCCCAGAGTGCCAGAACCGGAATGTTCTCTGATTCAAAAGCCTGAGCCAAGACCGCAAGGATTCCGACAGGGCCCTCGTAGTTGGAGGCTTCAACGCCTTGAGACGCCTGAAGTTTCAAATTTTGCGAGCTTTTGAAAAAAGGAACTGGCCTGGAGTGGGGAACATCAGCCAACATTGCTCCAAGCATTATGACTTGGTCAATCTCTCGGTCTTGAACCATTTCAAGCACTTCAGCTGCGAACGTTAGCCAACGCCGGGAGGGCTCGGTCCCCAACAGCAGGTAGATATCCTTTAGGCCCGGTTGTGCTTTTACAGATTCGGCGGTTGCCTGCAATAACTCTGTGGATGGCCAGGCAAGATATCGCTGGCCTTCCTCATCAAACTCTGCAATTGGCCGTGAGAATTGAAAATCGTAGTAATCCTCGGGATCAACTGCCTCCAGGATCTCAGCAGATATCTGCTCTGAAAGCGCCTTCAGCGCGCCAGTGGCGGCTTCGGTAGCATCATTCCAGCCTTCGAAGGCAACGATCAGAATCCGACCAGTCAGCAATTGTTCTCCTTTTGTACCCACAAACTCTAATTGACTCTGGAACTAGACTGGGGAAATGCCCGCAAATAAGTTCCCGATGGCCGTCCTCTGGGACTTGGATGGCACCCTCATAGACTCTGAGCCATATTGGCTGCTGTCCGAAGCCAGACTTGCCAAACAATACGGTGGCAGCTGGAACCAGGAAGACGGAAAACAACTGATCGGCAACAACCTTTACCAAGCTTCCGACTTTCTAAAAAATCGATTCGGCATCGACGACATGTCCACCCAGGAGGTCATCGACCAGCTAACAAACGAGGTTATCGAGCAGCTTCGGACAAAGCTTCCTTGGCGGCCAGGCGCGCTAGAACTTCTCATTGACTTGAAAAAAGCCGGCATCAAGACTGCCCTAGTAACAATGTCAATGAGATCGATGGCGCTTGCTGTAATCGACCAAATCGACTTTCCAGCCTTTGATGTTGTAGTCGCTGGCGATGACGTGAAGCACGGAAAACCTCACCCCGAGCCGTATATGAAAGCTGCCGAATTGCTAGGGGTTGGCGCCGACCAGTGCATTGCGCTAGAAGATTCGCCCACCGGCTTGGCCTCGGCGGTGGCGGCTGGTTGTCACGCCGTTGGAATTCCAAATATCATTGCCCTTCCAGAAGGACCGAGGCAAAAAATAGTTGGTTCTCTCACCGACCTTACTGCCGCTAATTTAGAAACCCTAAGGATTCATGACTGAAATATTCCAAGCCGGCCAACGAGTTCAACTGACTGGACCGAAGGGCATTATGAACACCATCACCCTTGAAAGTGGTGCCAGGTTCGGATCCCATAAGGGCGAAATTCTCCACGATGACATCATTGGCATTCCATCCGGATCGGTAATTCAAAACCACAATGGCGATCAGTATCTCGCCATGCAACCCTTGCTGAGTGATTATGTCCTTTCAATGCCAAGAGGCGCAGCGATCATTTACCCCAAGGACGCCGGACAAATTATTGTCGAAGGGGATATCTTCCCTGGCGCCACTGTCGTTGAAGCCGGTGTCGGTTCGGGAGCTTTGTCCAGCTACCTAATAAGAGCAATCGGGGAGAAGGGGAAACTTCTCTCATTTGAAAGACGCTCCGAGTTCGCCGAGATTGCCAAGGGAAATGTTGCAAACTTCCTTGGAACGGTGCCGAAAAACTGGAGTGTGGTGATTGGCGACCTCCAAGAGCAGCTGGCAAGAAACTGCAAACCTGCAAGTGTTGATCGGGTTGTTCTTGACATGCTGGCACCCTGGGAGTGCATCGATGAGATCGCAAATGCCATGAAGCCAGGTGGTCTAGTAATCGTTTATGTTGCGACTGTCACTCAGCTCAGTCGTACCTTTGAGGAAATTCGAGCGCACGGAGGCTTTACGGCACCGTCAGCATGGGAATCGATGGTGCGACCGTGGCACCTGGATGGCCTTGCCGTGAGGCCTGAGCACCGAATGATTGGTCACACCGGCTTTTTGCTGTCAGCAAGGCGCCTAGCTCCGGATACGGTGCTACCAACATTTAAGGCCAAGAGCGGAACAAAGACCGAGCACACCGAGACAGATATGGATATCTGGCTTCCACAAGCGATGGGCGTTAGGCCTCTGAGTGAGAAGAAACTGAGAAAAACAGTCCGCAAGGTTACTCAAAACGACAATCCACGGCAGAATTAGTCCTACCTAGAAATGAGAACCAACTTGCAAAAAATTGCCATGCTTTCCCTTTCCGCGCTTCTGCTTACCGGCTGTGCCGCTCAGGAGTCAGGCCCCCTCGATTACGCACAGCTCAGCGTCGGACTTGATGCCCAGTGCGAAAGATATGAAAGTGGCGCTGGGGCAGAACAAATTTCTGTTCTGGGTGACATCGGCGAGCAGCCTGAAGTTACTTTCCCTGTGCCCCTGACTGGCTCTGGTATCGAGACAGCAGTTGTCATCGAGGGATCCGGCGGCGAAGTGCTGGGTGGCCAGCAGGTGCTGTTGCACTTCATGGGATTCAATGCTGCAACCGGTGGCTCTCTACAGGCCTCAGACTTCACCTCCGAAAACTATGTCCCGCAGGACCTTTTTGCGGGTGCCGTACCAGATTTTTGCAAGGCGCTGACCGGTGTCAATGTTGGATCAAGAGTGGCAGTGCTGCTTGACGCGATAAGTGCCCACGGTGCGGTCGGAATTGAAAGCCTTGGTATCGGTGCCGAAGATGGCGTGATTTTTGTATTCGACATCGTAGATGCCTACTTGCCAAGGGCAAACGGATCATCAGAACCCGCTAAGGCTGGTCTTCCGACGGTAATCACCGCACCAAATGGTCAACCCGGGATTCAGATTCCTTCTTCAGAGGCTCCCGCTGAATTTGCGAGCGCCGTCCTGATAGAAGGCGGCGGAGAGCCAATTGAAATTGGTGACAGCGTAGTGCTTCACTACACCGGCTGGACCTGGCTTGGCGAGCAGTTTGACAGCTCCTGGGAACGAGGAGCCCCTTCAACTTTCCCAATCACTAACGACGGCCTGATTGAAGGATTCGTGATGGCTCTCGAGCAGGTAACGATTGGCTCCCAGGTAATTGCTGTGATTCCGCCGGAGCTTGGTTACGGTGATAATGCCCAGGGAAGCATCCCAGCGGGCTCCACCCTGATCTTTGTGATAGACGTATTGGGTAAGTAAACCGCTTATGACTGTGGCAGTGAACAAGCAAAAGCCCGCGGAGCGGCTGTTCACTCTGACCTGCTGCCTTATGGCTGCGCCAGTCATTGGCCTGAGCAAGAATGATATCTTTGCCTCAGTTGCCGCATATGGTGACCAAGCATCGGACACCGCTCGGAACAAAATGTTTGAGAGGGACAAGAGTTCACTGCGAGAAATGGGAGTCCAGCTCGAAGTGATCGACTCGAACAGCTTCGAGGACACTGACACTTCACGATACCGAATCTCCAAGGGCAGTTTTGATTGGCCCGCTGGCTTCCAGCTCACTGGCGAACACATGAAATTGCTCGAGCTAGCTGCAAAAGCTTGGAACAACCAGCTTTTAGCCAAGTCGGCACAATCAGGTCTGATTCGGTTGCGGTCCTTGGGTTTAGTAGAGGCATCCAGAGAACTGTCTATAGTTACTCCTCGGCTCCTTGCCAGACACGCAAGCTTTGCCCCGCTGGCTGATGCAATTGCCACCGGAAAGCTGGTTGTCTTCAACTATCGAAAGCCGGATGGCGACAGCTCTGTAAGAGAGTTAATGCCGCTTAAGTTGCGATTCGCTGAGGGACAGTGGGTGCTACTGGCCAAGCAAGCCGATCAAATCAAGAACTTCCTACTGAGAAGAATCATCTCCACCGTGGAAATCAGCGAACTTGACGGAAAAGTTGTTAGCGATGCTGAGATTGCTCAGGCAGAAGCCGACCTGGCTACATTTATTGACACGAACGAGGCTCGGCTGAGCGTTACTCAGGGCACAGAAGCCTGGTGGTACTTTGGGGCAAGTCCAGAGCCAGAGGTTTCAATTCACTTCATGGATGAGGCATTACTGGCGGAGGACCTGCTGGAATTTGGAGCTGACATCAAAGTATTGGCACCGGAATCTCTTGGGCTTCGCGTGAGCTCAGGCCTGACAAAAGTCTTGGAGAGCCATGCCTAAGCAGGAAATTGATGCAGAAGACCTATTCAACCTGTCACTTTCGATTGTCGGACTGGTTCTAAGGGACGGACCAATGCTCAAAAGTGAGCTCGCGGAACACTTCGGCTTTAGCGAAAAGACCATAACCAATGCGGTTCTGACTATCGCCAATAGCGAGGATGTCGGACGCTATGAGACGCATTTCTATGTTGATGAGGAGTTACTGGAAAACGGAGAGGTCGATTTCTCGTCAGCAATGGCAAGACTAGACAGGCCGCCGCTTCTATCCAAAAGGCAAACCACCGCCCTAGCCGCAGGGCTTGACTATTTGGGCTCAATGCCCCAGTTCTCTGACAACGCTGCCCTTGGGCAGGTTAGAAACATCATAGGCTCGGGATCAGCGCCCATTACCTCGTACCAACCCGTTGGCACAGAAACAGTCCTGCTCGAGATTCAACGCTCGGTAGATAGCAAAATGCAGATTTCCGCGGAATATGTGAATCAGCTTGGAGTGAGGTCAACTAGGACAATCGACCCTCTGAGAGTGGAGTTTGTCGGTCGCAGACACTATCTACGCGGCTGGTGCCACGACAACCAAGAGGTTAGGTCCTTCCGAATTGACCGCATGATTTCAGCAGCACAAACAGGAATCACTCTTTCGGAACAGGCGCTCTCAGCAGATATTCCAGTTGAAGTCTTCGGAACGGTGTCAGACGAACTTACAGTTGAGATCAAGGCCAGCAGCGAGGCAAGCGAAATCTTTTGGAATTTCCCAACCTTTGACCTCGTCCGAGCATCGGATGGCTCCAGCAGTGGAAAGATTAGAGTGGGAAACTTGCAGGCTCTAGGCAGGCATGTCTGCCGATACGGGGGAGAGGTTGAAGTTCTAAGCCCCTCAGAAGCAAGGGCTGCCGTAAAAGAGTTTGCCGCAAAGGCCGTGGGAGAAACAGACCGAGCTGGGAATGAGGATTAGATGGGAATCGAAGGCTGGCTTCTACTGATAACAACCTTTATCGGGCTTTATGTCCTTGGTCTGATTGTCTATCGCGTTGTACTGGCAGGCAAGAGGCTTAACAAAGAAATTATCAAGACCAACGCGCTCATTGCTGATTTCCAAAGCGCGGAGGAGTTTATTGCTGAAAAACAGCAGCCCAATTCGGCTTCCGAGCTTCCGAGGCTGTATCGGGCTCGAAGAAAAATGCAACGAGACAAGGACGAACAAGCCAAGGCAAGAAGGCGTAGACTAATAAAACGAATCAGCGAGATCGAAATAGATAAGAGGTAGCCATGAGGCTTCAAGGCTGGGAATGGATCATCATTCTTGCAATCGTTCTTCTGCTATGGGGAGCACCGAAGCTTCCGGCTTTGGCAAAGAGTGCTGCGCAATCAATGAGAATCTTCAAGAAGGAAATCAACAAGAACGGCGAAGCTGCCGAGGCCAAGGCCGAGGAAGTAAGTGCCGAGACACCTAGCGAGGGTGAGAAGAAGAAAGACTAATGCTCCGGCGCAAAAACACAGAGCGCCGAATGAGCCTTTCCTCACACCTTAGGGAGTTTAGAAAACGTCTATCGTGGTCGGCCGGGTTCATAATCGTCGGCACAGTCGTAGGTTGGTTCTTATTCGACCCAGTCTTTAGAATTCTGCAGGCTCCACTTTTGGAGGTAACCAGCAGGCGCGGCATCGAAGCAATTGTTAACTTCGGCACAGTCGTTTCAGCGTTCGACCTAAGAATTCAAATTTCTATTTTTCTTGGAGTGATCATGACCTCTCCAGTCTGGTTATGGAACCTATGGGCATTTGTTTCCCCGGGACTCAAGATCCGGGAACGCCGATACGCAATTGGATTTGTTGTTGCTGCACTCCCACTATTTTTGGTCGGCACCGGTCTAGCCTGGACTTCACTCCCAGGCTTCGTGGTGGTTTTGATTGGCTTTACTCCAGAGGGAAGCTCGAACGTTATAAACGCAGCCGAATATGTGCTTTTCGCAATTCGAATTCTGCTGATTTTCGGACTCGCATTTGTGATGCCGGTGGTTTTAGTGCTGTTGAACTTTGCCGGATTAGTTACCGGTAAGGGCATTCTGAAATCCTGGAGAGTAGCACTAACTATCATTGCGCTGGTCTCTGCGCTTGCCACCCCAACGGCTGAGCCAATGTCAATGTTCCTACTTATGGCACCACTGACAGCCCTGTTCTTCTCTGCTGTCGGAATAGCAACGCTCAACGACAAGCGCAGAGCTAGAAAACTAGCGAAGTTTGTCGATGATGACATCGAAGTCGAATGAGATGAGTCCCGCTGAGAAATACCAGCGGGCCAAAGAAAAAGCGAAATACCCCCAGTTTGAGTTATTCAGTCACGAACTAAAGTTTCCGCTTGACGATTTCCAAGAAAAAGCATGTCTGGCCCTTGAGGCTGGATCTGGAGTGCTGGTTGCGGCACCAACGGGTGCAGGCAAAACAATAGTGGGTGAGTTCGCTATTCATCTGGCACTTGCCAAGGGTCAAAAGGTTTTCTACACAACTCCAATAAAAGCGCTCAGTAATCAGAAATTTGCAGAGCTAGCTGCCCGTTACGGCAAGGACCGAGTCGGGCTGCTGACCGGCGATACAAACAACAACTCTGAGGCTGAGATTGTCGTGATGACAACCGAGGTCCTCCGAAACATGATCTATGCCACAAGCACGACACTGATGGAACTCGGGTTCGTTGTGATGGATGAGGTTCACTACCTGGCGGACAGATTCAGGGGGGCGGTCTGGGAGGAAGTGATACTTCACCTCCCGAAAGACGTGAAGGTGGTATCGCTCAGCGCCACCGTATCCAACGCCGAAGAATTCGGCGCTTGGCTTGCTGAAGTCAGAGGAAACACACAGGTAATTGTTTCTGAAATTAGACCGGTGCCATTGCATCAGCACGTGCTATTTGGAGACGAGTTTCTGGAGCTGTTTGAAACTGGCAGCAAACAGATGAGAGTAAACCCTGAACTCTTGCAAAAGCACCAAGCCCGGCAGCGCGCGCCACATCGAGGGCCAAAGCAACGCGGAAACTCAAATTTCAGGGGCCATCATGACCGAAGGTTTCCGAGACTTGAAAAGCCTGAGGTCGTGGATGCTCTAGACCGCGCTGATTTACTGCCGGCAATCTTTTTCATATTTTCCAGGGTGGGCTGTGAGGCATCTGTGGCTGCCTGCAGGCGAGCAGGGGTGCGTCTCACCACCAGAGAGGAAGCCTTAGAAATAAGACAGCTGGCCGAAGCTAGATGCAGCTCAATCGCCGATGAGGACCTCGACACCCTCGGATATTTTGAATGGTTGAGCTCCCTAGAGCGAGGTTACGCAGCTCATCACGCAGGCATGCTACCGGCCTTTAAAGAGGTTGTTGAAGAATTGTTTCTGCGCAAGCTGGTGAGAGTTGTCTTCGCAACTGAAACCTTGGCTCTTGGAATCAACATGCCGGCAAGAACCGTGGTACTTGAAAGGCTCGATAAGTTCAATGGCGAGGCGAGAGTTTCTGTCACCGCAGGGGAGTACACCCAACTAACCGGCAGGGCAGGGCGAAGAGGAATTGACACCGAGGGCCACTCGGTTATTTTGTGGGGTCAGCAGCTAGATCCAAACATGGTTGCCGGTCTAGCCTCAAAAAGAACCTACCCACTGAACAGCTCATTTAAACCGACCTACAACATGGCGGTGAACTTGATCGATGCCTTCGGAGCACAGCGCGCAAGCAAGGTGCTAGAACGCTCATTCGCTCAATTTCAGGCCGACAGATCAGTGGTCGGCCTGGCTCAGGGAATTGCAGAGAAGCAAGCCTCCCTTGAGGGCTACGAAGAGGCAATGCAGTGCCACCTGGGTGATTTCATAGAGTATTCAGGGCTTCGAAGACGCATCTCCGATCTCGAGAGAAAGGGTGCCTCTTGGCGGTCTCGGGGAGGCAAGGATATTCGTCAAACCAAGGGCATGAGGAAGCACGAGTCAGAGATTGCAGACCTAAAACGAACTCTTCGCTCTCATAATTGCCACGGTTGCAGTGAACGTGAAGCACACGCCCGGTGGGGGGAGCGCTACCAAAAGCTTCGCCAAGAAATTGATGCTGCGGTGAACCAAATTGAAAACAGAACAAATCAGGTGGCAAAAGTGTTTACCAGAATTTGTAACCTGCTCGAAGAACTCAATTACTTGCAGCCAGACGATGACGATCTTGAAATAACCGAAGCTGGCAAGAAACTGGGCAAGATCTACGGCGAACGAGACCTGCTGATCGCACAGTGCATAAATCAAGGTGTCTGGAAAGACCTTGACGCGGCATCGCTGGCTGGCATGGCTGCGACGCTGGTTTATGAGAATAGGCGTGACGACGGCGACTATGAGCCAAAGCTACCCAAAGGCAACTTCCGGGATGTACTGGAAAAAACTGAGCTGATTCAGGAAGAGTTGGCAGAGTTGCAAGACAGATTTGACTTGACCATTGAATCCCCACTGGACTTGGGGCTGGCATGGCCCATATACCGCTGGGCAACAGGGGCAAGATTGGATGACATTCTCAAGCTCTCCGGCCTGCTCGCGGGAGATTTCATCAGATGGAGCAAGCAGGTTATCGACCTTCTTGACCAATTGGCTCAGGGCGCAGACGCCGAGTTGGCTGAAACTGCCTATAACGCTATGGACTTGGTAAAAAGAGGGATTGTGGCATACAGCTACTACGTCTAGAACTTAGAGTAGAGGCGTGAAGATTCCTCAATTAGTGTGGCGGATACCCCTGGGCGCGGTTGGCGGTCTGATTGGGCTCTATGCCTTCCCAACCGAAAACATCTGGATTCTGGCTCCACTAATTCCAGGGCTGATTTTGCTTGCAACTCTGGGGCTTGGTTTTTGGAGTGCAGTATTGGTTGGGTTTATTGCCAGCCAAGCGTTCTATATCTCCCATATTGAGTGGATTTCCCTGTACTTAGGCCCGATTCCACTGCTGGCACTAAGCACGCTGCAATCCTTCTTTTTTGCGCTCGGAGTGGGTGCCACCGCCTGGCTACATAAAAAATGGAAACCTAAAAAGCAATCACTGATAATTTTCGCATTTGCTGCTGCCTCGATTTGGACGGCCCGGGAATATCTGGCGAATAACTTTCCCTACGGTGGATTCCCCTGGTCGAGGCTGGCAATGACACAGCCGGGCAGTTTCATGAGCCAGTGGGTTTATTTTGGTGGCCTGTCATTGCTGTCATTTGTTCTGGCGCTCCTGGGTTCGATTATTGCAATCTGGATTCTGCACCGGAAGGGGCGGAACGCCCTTAGAAAGGGACCTGCTATCGCGGTCATCGGAGCGATGGTGATTATCCCTTTAACCACTATGTTGCTGAATAATCCCAGTGCATCAGACACCAAAGTGATAGCAGCGGTGCAAGGAAACGCCAATGCTGGTCTGTTTTCAAACCTGGACCGCGGAACAATTCTCCAAAACCACCTGGATGCCACCGAGCTTGTCTTTGATTCCGAGCTGGCAGGACAAGTGGATCTTCTGGTTTGGCCAGAGAACGCATCCGATATTGACCCGCTTAGAAGCGCTGCGGCTGCGACGAAGATTGATGAGATTGCCAGCCGACTTGGAGCGCCGTTTTCGTTTGGCACAATCACCAAGAGGGGAGGGGAGAGCTTCAATTCGACCTTGCTTTGGAAGCCGGGAGTTGGAGCGGTTGACTACTACGACAAGAAGCAACCGGTTCCCTTCGCTGAATTCGTGCCTGATCGAGAATTTTGGCGACTATTCGCACCGGCTCTAATTGACCTAGTTCCTGAGGGCTACACATTTGGAGTTAGAGATGGGATCTACGAGGTTGAAGAAGATTTTGTAGCTGGAACACTGATTTGTTTTGAGATAGCCGAAGACGGCATCCTCAGGGAATTAGTGGCCGGCGGGGCCGAAGTGATACTTTCGCAGACCAATAATGCGGACTTTGGATACTCCGATGAAACATATCAGCAAGCGGGTATTGCACAACTAAGAGCGATTGAAACCGGGCGATCAGTTGTAAACATATCAACCGTCGGCTTATCAGCCATCTACCTTCCGAACGGAAAGGTCTTAAGTGAGCTGGTTTGGTACCAACCGGGCGCAATGGTTGAACAGGTGCCGCTATATAAGGGCACTACGCCCGCAATGGCGATTGGTGCCGGGTTTGACTACATAAATCTGACCGCTGCCTTTGGCACACTAATAGTTTTTTACTTTAGGAAAAAACGTCGATGAAGTTTTTGGTACTCATGCCCACCTTCAACGAGCGTCAAAACCTTGAAAATAGCGTTCTGCAGGTGCTACAAGCAGTACCGGGTATAAATCTGTTGATTATCGATGACAACAGCCCGGATGGCACGGGCGCCATTGCCGACAAACTTAGCGAAGAAAATTCAGAGGTCTCGGTGCTGCATCGCGAATCCAAGAAGGGCCTTGGTAGGGCCTACTTGGATGGATTCACCTGGGCAGCAAAGAACAGTTTCGACTTTGTTATCCAAATGGATGCCGACGGCTCACACCAACCGAAAAATCTCTCGGATCTGATCTCAAAGGCCAGGCCAAGTCGTTTGGTGATTGGGTCCAGGTGGATTCCCGGGGGAGAGGTCCTAAATTGGCCCTGGTACCGAAAGGTTATTTCAAGGTTCGGCAACCTATACGCCCGAAGATTGCTTGGGACGAAAGTCATGGACATGACAGCCGGCTATCGCCTATACCCAGTTTCGAGCCTTGCCAAAATGAAATTGCAGGATGTTCAGGCCCAGGGTTATGGATTTCAGATAGAGATGACCCTTCTTGCTATTGAAGAGGGACTTGAGGTTGTAGAAGTGCCAATTAGCTTTGTCGAAAGAACTGTTGGTAAGAGCAAAATGACGATGAAGATAGTCCTCGAGGCCTTCTGGCTCTGCACCAAATGGGGGATTAGGCGCTAACTTGCCCTTGCGCTCTGCGCTTTCGCATGCTCACGAGCATTTCTTCTAGAAGTTGTTCTAGTTCCTGCTCGGATCGTCTTTCCTTGACCATTTCATAGTGTGTTCTCGGAGCAACTTCTTCAATACCTTCTCCATTGACCAACATCCCCTGCTCAAGTCTCCGAGCAGATGCTTGGCATCGTTGGCACTGCCAAACAAGCGGCAGTTCTACCCCCTCAGCGAAAGCTAGTGAGAACTCATGGCCCTTGGGGCATTTGAACTCAACCAGCTGGCGAGCAGATAACTCAACTCCCTTATCGCTTTCCAGCGACTGTGAGCCGAGGCGCATTCCGCGCATGGTTTCTGACATTGTTACCTCCGTTAGAGGAACAACCACTTGACTCCCGGGCAATTCCAGCCGTGGCCACGTTCACAGATAAATCACAGGTTGGAAGCTATGTCTATTCGATCGGTCACAATACCTGCGGCTCCCATTTGAATCAGCTCCACCATTTGGACTTTTTCGTTTATTGTCCAAAAGTGAGTTTCGGTATCAAGGCTTGCCAGCCGAACCAAGAACTTGGTATCAGCGAATCTGATTGGGCCATAACTCACCGGCAGTTGAAGGGCATCGATGGATTTAGTTAGCAACCTAAGCCCTAAACCACCTAGAAATTTATGGGAAATCCAAATCTGGATCACGGTCCTAATCGAGCCGGAGGTTGCCACCGGTTTAGTCAATAGTTTCAAAGTCGCAAGCCGTCTTTGATTAGAAAAACTGGAGACCAACACCCGCGCATGAGAGGAGGTTGTTTCAATGGCGTCCGCGGTGGGAACAACCGCGTTTTTGGACTTTACATCAATGTTCAACTTCGCATTTGGAAAAGCTTCCAGAGTTTCCACCAATGTCGGTATACGCGATCCATTCGGCAAAGAGAGCGTTTGAATCTCGGCAAGCGATAAATCAGCTACTTTCGCGGCTACGCCACACAATCTCTTTAGGTCATCGTCATGGAAAACCACTGCCGCGCCATCGCTTGTTGCCTGAGTATCGGTTTCTATAAACTGCGCGCCATGGTCAATCGCTGCCCGGAACGCCTCGAGTGAGTTTTCATCAATGCCTGCAAGCCCGTGGCTAAAGCCCCTGTGAGCGAATGTCCTGGGCTTAGGGGAGCTGAAATAGTCAGTTTTGGCCATTATTACTCCTCGGGTGGCACTAATCTGTGCTGGTGTCCAAGTCTAATTTCTATTACCGCTTTGCCAAGTTGATTTTTGGCCTTGCGATCTATGGAACAGGCCTTGGAATGATGGTTCACGCCGGAATTGGAATTCCACCCTGGGACGTCTTAGCCCAAGGATTGTCAATCCAGTCGACCCTGACCTTTGGCCAGGCAACGATCCTTGTGAGCCTGATTGTGATGCTGTTTTGGATACCACTAAAAGTCAAACCCGGTATCGGCTCCGTGCTAAACGCCATCCTGGTGGGTTTGTTCGCAGACCTGACAATGCCGTTCTGGCCCGAAATCGATAATTATTTGCTCAATTTGGCGCTTTTCATCGCCGGTCTGCTGGTAATTTCCTACGCAACCGGACTGTATATTTCCTGCGGCTTTGGCAAAGGTCCCAGAGATGGCCTGATGATGGGCCTTGCCAAAAAGTTCAATGCACCATTTTGGATCACCAGAACCAGCGTCGAAATAATAGTAGTAACACTGGGATTTGTCCTAGGAGGCCAAGTCCGCGAAGGAACGTTGCTGTTCGCTCTGTCAATTGGCTACCTGAACCAGCTCTCCATGCGATTATTTGGTCTCGCTGATAAATCCGGTCGCGTCTAGTAACCGAACTCTCTTCACTCATCCGAGGGAACTAGCTAACGCCGATAATAAACATTATGTCAAGTAATGGATTTCTTACCCCCCTCTTCTGTGAGGGCTCGGGTCTTAGAGGGCCTTTGTTGCGTTGGCCCAGTCATCAGCAACCAATTTGGCCGCTCCTGAGGCAATGGCCGCCTTGGCAGCTACAAATCCGGCCTTGAGTCTGCTCTCAAGCGGCTCCGATTGCTGTTTAGGGTCATTAGCGAGCTGATAAGCAACTATGCCAACGGCGGCGTTTAGGCACACGATGTCACTAATGGCTGCAGAGTTTGGAAATTCTCTTCCCTCAAATAGGTCAATTGCGATCTTGGCATTGTGCGCAGCATCGCCACCTAGCAACTGATCCTGGGTCGCTCTAGCGACTCCAATGTCTTGTGCATCCAGCTCAAATTGCTGCACAGTGCCCTCAGCAACCTGCCATAGCGTGTTGGGTGCCGTTGTGCTTAGTTCGTCTAGTCCGTCATTGGACCTGAAAACGAGGGCTGTTCTGCCTCGCTGAGCAAGCTCTTGAGCCATGAGCGGTGCGATTTCCAAGTCTGCAACCCCCAGAGCGGTTGCCAAAGGTTGTGCAGGGTTCGCCAGTGGCCCAAGAAAGTTAAATGTAGTTGGGACTCCCAGTTCCTTCCTCGCCTTCGCGACGTGCCTCATAGCTGGGTGAAACACCGGAGCAAAGAAGAAGGTAATCCCCTGCTCTTGAAACACCTGAGCAACCTGCTGCGGGTTGAGCTCGAGGTTGATGCCAAGCTTCTCTAGCATTTCCGAAGAGCCAGTTTTCCCCGAGGCACTGCGGGAACCGTGCTTTAGCACTGGGATACCGGACGCCCTGGCAACAATTGATGCCATTGAGCTGATATTTACTGTTCCAACCAGGTCTCCCCCGGTGCCGACAATATCAAGGGCGTCGTCTGAAACCTGAAGAGGCTCTGCATTTTCAAGCATTACATCAACTAAACCGCCAAGCTCTTGGCTAGTTTCGCCTTTAGTTCGGAGCCCCAGCATGAATCCTGCTATTTGGGTTTCAGTGGCATTACCGCTCATGATTTCACTCATGGCCCACTTGCATGCATTTTTACTGAGATCTTCACCCTCAATAAGGGCAGAAAATATCGATTTCCAGCTGTAATCCTGCATTTTGTAAGTCTACCGAGCGACGCTCGCCAATCTTTTCCAAATAAGTTGAAAAACCTTGACGTTATCAAGGCTCGACTGGACCTTGTCTGATAAACTTGGAACCATGACTGCTTCTTTTACGCCCGTTGCCCCTATGGCAATTAATAGACCCAGTGCCACATCGGTTGGAACGATTGTTTGGCTTGGTAGCGAGGTCATGTTTTTTGCTGGCTTATTCGCAATGTACTTCAGCCTGAGAGCAGGCGCACCCGATCTTTGGGCCAATGACACGCAAGTTCTAAATGTCCCTTTCGCTCTGATTAATACGCTGATTCTTGTTGCCAGCTCCTTCACCGCTCAGTTTGGTGTATTCGCTGCCGAAAGACTGCAGCCGCAAAGGACTGGCTGGTCTCCCGCAAAGTGGGGCATGGTCGAGTGGTTTTTCCTCACTTACGTGATGGGCGCCGTGTTCGTCTCGGGTCAGATCTGGGAGTACGCAATGCTTGTTTCAGAGGGCATCACTCTCAGCTCAAACTCCTATGGGTCTGCTTTCTACATCACAACAGGGTTCCACGCACTTCACGTAACCGGCGGGCTAATCGCCTTCCTGCTGATTATTGGAAGGGCGTACGCGGCCAAGAACTTTGGCCATAAAGAAGCTACGGGCGCAATCGTGGTTTCTTATTACTGGCACTTTGTGGACGTTGTCTGGATTGGCCTTTTCGTAGTCGTTTACATACTCAAATAACAAATGGAGAAGCACTTGAACTCAGCTAAACCGATGCGTCGTCGCCCCTGGGCAGCCGGCATTGTGGTATTTCTTGGCCTAATTCTTTCTGGAGGTGGCTATGCGGCAGCGACAAATGTGGTGATTTCCGAGCTCGGATCTCCAGAGCAGGTAGAAGAGGGCAGAAAGTTGTTCCTGGCAAACTGTGCATCGTGCCACGGTACCAATGGTGAGGGTGCAATCGGTGGGCCTAGCCTTATCGGTGTGGGAGCTGCCTCGGTTGATTTTCAGGTTGGCACCGGAAGAATGCCGGGCCAAGGTTCAGGACCCCAGCTTTATAAGAAACCTGTTCAGTTCACTCAGGAGCAAATCTCAGCAATGGCTGCTTACGTTGCTTCTTTGGCCCCTGGACCGGCAATCCCAGACGAAGAGTACTTGCGAGGAGACGGAGACCCAACTCACGGTGGTGAATTATTCCGCATCAACTGTGCCATGTGCCACAACGCGGTTGGTGCCGGTGGCGCACTCACAGAAGGTAAATTCGCGCCCGCTCTTGGAGGAGTTACTCCGAAACATACATACGAGGCAATGGTCACTGGCCCACAGAACATGCCTGTTTTCAATGACGCGAACATCACTCCCGAGGACAAGAGAGACATAATCACCTACCTGATGTACATCGAAGAGAATGACTCCGTCGGTGGATTTGAATTGGGCTCCATTGGACCGGTCGCCGAGGGATTATTTACTTGGATCTTTGGGTTAGGTTTCATTATTGCCATCACAGTGTGGCTGGGTGCAAAGTCTAACTAGGAGAATAGCTATGAGCGAGATTGAAAAGAGCTACTCCCCTGGGCTAGCCAAAGACATACAGAAGCCAATCAAAGACCCTGGCATCGAACCACACAGGGTTCGCATGACCAATAAGAGCGAGAAGCACGCTAAGACAGCAGAGAAGCAAATTGCGGCGATGTTTGGAGTCAGCGTTATTGGCGCAATCATCGCAGTTTGGGGCTTCTTCGCATTCCCAATCATTGATGGAGACCTGTCAGCCACGCGCAATAATGCACTGTGGATGGGCCTGGGTATGGCTCTTTCCATGCTTGGCATTGGCTTTGGTGCAGTTCACTGGGCTAAAACTCTTATGCCAGACAACGAAGTTTCAGAGATGCGTCACCAAGCCAGAAGCTCAGACGAGACCAGAGCTCAGGCTCTCGAAATCGTCAAGTTGGCCGATGGCGAATCAGGATTTACTAGGCGAAAGCTGATCCGCAGGAGTATGTACGGAGCGATTGCCTTTTTCCCGATTCCGGCCATCATCATCTTTGGAGACTTAGGCCCTGTAGTAGGAGATACTCTGCGTCACACGATGTGGAAGCCCGGCACCAGGCTTACGAAGGACCCGACCGGAATCCCAATCAAGGCCTCGGATGTCACCATTGGATCTGTATTTCACGTCATTCCAGAAGGTCTGAGCGAGATGGAAGAACACAAGCTTGAGGAAAAAGCCAAAGCGGCAGTTCTTCTGGTTCGAGTAAACCCTAGCGATCTCAACGAAGACCCGGCAAAGGCCGACTGGAGCTACCAGGGAATCGTTGCCTACTCAAAGATTTGCACACATGTTGGTTGTCCAGTTGCCCTGTATGAGCAACACACCCACCACCTGCTGTGCCCTTGCCACCAGTCGACATTTGACCTGGCAAATCACTGCGAGGTTGTATTCGGCCCCGCATCAAGACCACTACCTCAGCTGCCAATAGCAGTTGACGCTGAGGGTTACCTAATCGCACAAAGTGACTTCTTGGACCCTGTTGGTCCATCGTTCTGGGACATGAGGAAGTAAATGACTAATACGACTGAAAAGAAATCCGGTTTCGTTGGAAACACCGCCAACTATCTGGATGAGAGGCTAAGCGTTGCCGGAGTTCTTAAGGGATTCGGCCGGAAGGTGTTTCCAGATCACTGGAGCTTCATGCTGGGAGAAGTTGCTCTCTATAGCTTCGTGATTTTGGTTCTGTCTGGAACTTTTCTAACTTTCTTCTACCAGCCCTCAATGGCAGAAGTGCACTATGACGGTAGCTACGCTCCCCTGAAGGGTGCACAGATGTCTATCGCGTATGCATCGAGCCTCGACATCAGCTTCGACATTCGCGGTGGTTTGATTATGCGACAGGTCCACCACTGGGCAGCCTTGCTGTTTGTGGCAGCTGCGGGACTTCACATGCTTAGAGTTTTCTTCACCGGAGCGTTCCGTAAACCGCGTGAGCTGAACTGGGTCGTTGGATTCTTGCTGTTCTTAATGGGCATGGCGGCTGGATTCACAGGTTACTCGCTTCCAGATGACCTTCTATCCGGCAACGGACTGCGCATCATCGACGGCATGATCAAGGGAATTCCAGTGATTGGCCCTGCAATCAGCTCTGGCTTCTTCGGTGGTGAGTTCCCTGGCACCGAGGTTGTCGCAAGACTCTACAGCCTCCACATCATGATTGTGCCGGCTCTAATCATCGTTCTTATCGGTGTTCACCTAATGATGGTGGTTATCCATAAGCACACCCACTATTCAGGTCCTGGACGCACTGATGACAATGTTGTTGGTTACCCGCTAGCGCCTGTTTATGTTGCTAAGGCTGGTGGCTTCTTCTTCCTAGTATTTGGTGTCATCGCGGCCATTTCAGCGACATTTACAATCAACCCAATTTGGAACTACGGTCCCTATGACCCCTCCCCTGTCTCGGCTGGAACCCAGCCAGACTGGTACATCGGCTGGTTAGACGGCGCTCTCAGGCTCGCTCCCTCAGGTTGGGATATTTCAGTCTTCGGATACGTAATTCCAATGGGTGTGATGGTGCCAATTGTGGTCTCACTTCTGTTCTTGGGTCTTGTTGCCGCTTACCCGTTCATCGAAAACTGGGTGACCAAAGACAAGCGCGAACACCACGTACTGGACCGTCCAAGAAACAACCCAACCAGAACCGCTATCGGTGCTGCCGGAGTCACTTTCTACGGAGTTCTCTGGGCAGGGGCATCAACTGACCTGATAGCCACAAACTTCCAGATGTCACTCAACCAGGTATTGGTTGCCATGCAGATCTTGCTAATCATTGGGCCTGTAATCGCCTACTGGGTGACCAAGCGAGCGTGCTTGTCGTTGCAGCGCAAAGACCGCGAGATGGTGCTGCATGGTCGTGAGACCGGCAGAATCGTGCGCTTGCCCCATGGTGAATTTATCGAAGTCCACGAGCCGGTAGACGAGTATGAGCTGTGGAAGCTTGTTGACTACAAGAACTACGAGCCGATTCTGGCAAGACCGGATGAAAACGGTAGAATCTCGCTGGGAAACAGACTCCGCTCTGCGGTGTCTCACCTCTACTTCGAGGACCGGATTGCTCCAGTCTCCAAGGCTGAGTACGAGCTCGCTCACGCCGATCACGCTCCTACGCCAATTGCGGAGAAGCCAAAGAAAAAGCAAAAGTCAATCAAAGCCTAGAAGCTAGGCAGAACGAAACCCCGGGCGTATTTGCGCCTGGGGTTTAGTTTTTCTAGGACTGAAGTGAGCCATCATGAGTGGCACATCAACCCCCAAACCTACAGCTAACCTCATAAGCACCTGATGGGCATAAAGATGTGTTCCAGCCTGCGTTAGCCCAAGAACTCAAGAGGTTTTGCGAGATGTAACAACAGCGCCTTGATCCGCGCAGTGAAACCAACTTAGTGCGCGTGTGCTCCACGGGAGTATTCAAAGACAAAGCCTATGACCGCCACAATGGCGAATGGTACGGCGATATAAGTTAGCCACCAGCCGACAGCCAACGATAAGAACAACATCGCGCTTCCGAGCCCGAGAGCTACCGGCCACCAGCTCCAAGGGCTAAAGAATCCAACCTCACCAGAATCATCGGAGATCTCTCCGTCCAGACTGTCCTCGGGTAGCTCTGCAGTTCTTCGCATGCCGCTGTACAGGTAGAAGGCAATGAATAGCGACAGAATCACCAATAGGCCAATGGCAGCGGTTCCAATCGGCTCGATAGCGCCAAAGTATAGGTAAGACCAAACTCCATAACCGATATCAGCAATTGTGAAATACGCGGCCATCACCAGGAAGAGCCAAATGTTTGAGCGCATTAGGAAATACCCTCTTTGCTGTAGGAAGCCTTAGCTTCGGGGGCAGCATGTTCTGGGTAATTCAAGTCAAAAGCCGGGGACTCAGAACGGATCCTTGGGATTGAGTGGAAATTGTGTCTTGGAATTGGAGATTCGGTTGCCCACTCGAGTGAACGGCCATAGCCCCAGGGATCCTTCAATTCGACCTTCTTGCCAGTTCTGTAGGTGATCCAGACATTGAAGAAGAATGGAATCATTGAGAGCGCCAGCAACGCTGCACCAGCGGTTGAAATTAGGTTCATTTCTGTGAAGCCATCTTCAACCAAGTAAGTTGCGTAACGTCGTGGCATACCCAAGACACCCAACCAGTGCTGGACCAAGAATGTGGTGTGGAAACCGATGAACAGAATCCAGAAGTGAATTTTGCCCAATCGCTCATTCAGCATTTTTCCAGTGAACTTGGGCCACCAGAAGTAGAAGCCTGCGAACATTGCAAACACCACAGTTCCAAAGACGACGTAGTGGAAGTGAGCAACAACGAAGTAGGAATCTGACAGAGCGAAGTCAAGTGCAGGTGAAGCCAGAATTACTCCAGTCAATCCGCCAAATACGAAGCTGACCAAAAAGCCCAAGCTCCACAGCATTGGAGTTTCGAAGGTTATAGAACCGCGCCAGAGCGTGCCTATCCAGTTAAATACCTTCACTCCAGTCGGGACAGCAATCAGCATTGTTGTGAAGGCGAAGAATGGCAGCAGCACCTGACCAGTTACATACATGTGGTGCGCCCATACCGTCATAGACAGGGCAGCAATGGCAATGGTTGCGTAAACAAGCGTCCGGTAACCAAAGATTGGCTTGCGGCTAAAGACCGGAAAGATTTCCGACACGATTCCGAAAAATGGCAGGGCAATGATGTAAACCTCTGGGTGGCCGAAGAACCAAAATAGGTGTTGCCAGAGCATGGCCCCACCATTTTGTGGATCGAATATATGCGCCCCAAATTGCCTATCAGCACCGAGAGCAAACAGCGCAGCAGCAAGAGGAGGGAAGCACATGATGATCAGGATCGAAGTCACAAGAGTGTTCCAGGTAAAAATAGGCATGCGCCACATCGTCATACCGGGAGCACGCATGGTAATGACCGTCGTGATGAAGTTGACCGCTCCAAGGATCGTTCCAAAGCCTGACAACGCAAGCCCAAAGACCCAGAGGTCACCGCCAATTCCGGGTGAGAAAGTGGTGTTAGACAATGGAGCGTAAGCGAACCACCCGAAGCTTGCAGCTCCCTGAGGAGTGAAGAAACCGGATACTGCGATAAGGCTTCCAAAGCTAAAGAACCAATAGGCAATCGCATTTAGCCTGGGGAAAGCTACGTCAGGTGCACCAATTTGCACCGGCATTAACACATTTGCGAAACCGGCGAACAACGGTGTTGCAAACATCAAAAGCATGATTGTGCCGTGCATTGTGAACAGCTGGTTGTATTGCTCCTTTGTTGCCACGATCTCCAACCCTGGCAGTGCGAGCTGGGCGCGGATTACCAGCGCCATAACTCCAGCTATTAGGAAGTAAGCAAATGAAGTAATCAGATACAAATATCCAATTTTCTTGTGATCAGTGGTTGTCAACCAATCAACGAGAATCTCACCCTTGCTTCGCTTTGGCTTGAATGCAGCAGGATTTGTTCTGGTTTCAGTGATCGTAGCCATGGTCCCTAGCCTCTAATCGCAGGATCCCCGCCAGGGAGATTCTGATTACGGTCGTATTCGGTTGAAAGCTGCCCGATGTTGCCCTGGGCAGCCAAAGTTGACATTCTTGCGTCGTATTCACTCTGGGACACGACCTTTACATTGAAAAGCATCATTGAGTGGTATTCACCACAGAGCTCCGCGCACTTTCCAACGTAAGTGCCCTCTTCCAGAGGCGTAAAGAACATGCTGTTGGTGTGGCCCGGGAACGTATCCTTTTTGTATAGGAATTCCACGACCCAAAATGAGTGGATAACATCCCTGGAACTCAAGTCAATCTTGACTGTCTTTCCCACCGGGAGATACAGAGTGGGAAGCGTTTCAAAAACATTGTCCTGGTTTCCAACAACCTGCGCCTGGATTCCACTGTCATAAACATTTTCGTCCACGTAGTTGAAATCCCAGCTCCACTGCTTACCAATTACTTCGATGTAAACATCAGGATTTTCGGTTTTCGCCTCAATAGCTGTCATGTCCCTGGCCGTGAAGGCAAAAAACCCAACCACCAGAATCAGAGGAACGACTGTGAAAAGGGTCTCGATAGGCATGTTGTACCGAAGCTGAGCTGGAAGACCGGTTTCACCCTTACGCCGACGGTACACAATCAGTGCCCAAGCCATTAAGCCCCAGGAGAGAGCTCCTACCGCCAGTAGAACGATCCACGAAGTTGTCCAAAGACCAATAATTCTGTCGGTGTGATTGGTGACACCGGCTGAGTCTGGAAGGAAACCACGCTGCAGTTCTGGAGAACAACCAGCCAGAAGCAAAGAGAGCCCTGTGACCATCGCTATCGCAAATACTCGAGAACGGTTTTTATTCAATGAAATATCCTTCTAAAATCGCCTTAGACGTGGTCCAATTCTAACCGATGAGTTCCGCGAAGGAGCTCAAAAACAAGCCTTTAGCTAAAAGAATCACCGCAGGCACAGCTGCCATCCGCATTTGGATTGTCTATCGTGAATCCCTGTTTTTGGATTGTGTCCTCAAAATCAATCGAGGCGCCATCCAGATAGGGCACGCTCATTGGGTCAACAACCACTTCAACACCATTGAAATCCACAACCGCGTCGATCTCTTCAAGCTGTTCGTCAAAGAAAAGCTGGTAAATCAGGCCAGAGCAACCACCGGGCTGGACAGACACCCTTAGACGTAAGTCGTCTCTTCCTTCCGCCTCAAGAAGCGTACGAACCTTATTCACCGCGAAATCAGTGAGCTTTACACCGTGAGCTGTTGCCTGTGTCATATGAAACCTCCGTTAGATAGTTTAACTAATTCCTGGCCAGGTCATTCCCATTTAGCAGTATCAGGCTCTGAGCCAGAATCGCGCGCCGGAGGGTAGGCAAGTGCTGAGACTCGTTTGGAGAATGAGCCCTCGAATCTGGCTCCTCAACTCCTGTCACAAGAATTTCGGCCTCTGGAAAGACTTTAGAAAACTGCGAAATAAAAGGTATCGACCCACCGATGCCAATGTTCACGCACTTATTTGGCCAAGCCTCTGAGAAAGCCTCGCGGGCAAGGCTCGCCGCCCAGCCATCCTTTGCCAGATATCCAGGACCAACTTCGTGCCTGCCAAATTCAATTTTCGAGCCAAGTGGGGCATGCTTCAAAATGTGAGACTTCAGGGCATCAAGTCCAGTTGCTGGGTCTTGGCTGGGTGCCAGCCTCAGAGAGACACGTGCGCGAATAGAGGGCTGTGCTGTGTTTGATGAAACGTCAACAGCTGGCATATCCATGCCGATTACCGTAACCGCAGGTTCTCCCCAAATTTGTTGTGTGATTGGTTTGTCCCCCAGGCGCTGAACACCATCCAGCAGTCCGGCTACTTTTGCGAATTCAGCTTCCGTCATCACGGGGCCCTCGGTGGAATCAGAAATCAGGCCCTCTATTGCAACGTTGCCGTCAGCATCGCTAAGAGTTGCCAGCAATTTTATCATCGCAGTTGCGGCATCGGGCAGAGGTCCGCCATACATTCCCGAGTGAACGGCATGGTCCAAGGTGTAGAGAGTGAAAGTCTGAGATACAGCACCGCGCAATGATGTCGTCAGAGCCGGAACATCTTCGGTCCAGTTCGAACTGTCGGCAACCACAATTAGGTCGGCAGCAAGCTCCGACTCATTATCGTCGAGGAAAGCCGGGAAAGATTCTGAACCAGCCTCTTCTTCACCTTCAATAAATACCGTCATTCCAAGATGAATTTCTTTTGCAAGCTCAATCAGTGTCTTTATGGAATGCAGGTGAGTAATAATTCCAGCCTTGTCATCGGATGCACCTCTACCAAACAGCCTCTCCCCCACCAACGTGGCTTCGAAGGGCTCTGTTTTCCAAAGATTTCGATCTCCGGGTGGCTGCACGTCATGATGCGCGTAAAGCAACACATGAGGCGCATCCGGGCTGCCCTGGCGCCTAGCCAGCACAGCTGGCGAGCCCGGCTCGCCGGATGGTTTCAGCGAGCGTCTAACGTCAACAAAATCAAAAAAGTCCAAATTTCGAAACTCATCGGCGACGGCTTGGGCAGACAGCTCCAAATTCTTAGGGTCAAAGCTTGGCCAAGCTATTCCGGGTATCTTCACCAGCTTGCCCAGTGTTCCAAGTGCGCTTGGAAACTGGGAATCGACGATTTTACTTGCAGGTTTAACCCAATTAGGGTTCATCGGTATTGAGGGAAACGCCATGGCAGTAATCTAGTGGTTAACTGGATAAGAGGATTTGATGACACAGGAAGATTCCCCGCAGGTAGGCAAAGGCCGCCCAACACCTTCTCGCAAGGACCGGGAGTTAGCCCGGAAGCGACCACTGGTGGGAGACCGCAGTAAAGAAGCCAAGCGCGTAGACAACGAAAAAGTCCGCGCTGACCGACAGAAGGCCAGGCAGGGAATGATGGCCGGCGAGGAGCGATACCTTGGAGCTAGAGATAAAGGTCCTCAGCGAAAGTTTGCAAGGGATGTAGTTGATGCAAGATTCACAGCTGGTGAGCTTGTATTGCCAATGCTCTTTTTGGTCGTCATGCTTACCTTCATAGATTCTTACGAGATTCAGCTGATTGCACTGTTTGCTATGTGGGGTGTATTTGCGATCGTCGCCGTTGACTCATTTTTGGTTGGAAAGTCAGTGAAAAAGAAGACTGCAACCAAATTTGGCATAGAAAATGTAGAAAAGGGACTTGCTTGGTATGGAGCTATGCGTTCTATTCAGATGCGCTCTCTTAGAATTCCAAAGCCACAGGTAGCAAGGTTCACAAAGCTTGAACTTTAGTTCGCTAAAACCTAATTAGGGAGAAATGATGCAGCACAGGTATTTAGGAAACTCTGGTCTGAAAATCTCAGAGATAATTTACGGAAACTGGCTAACTCATGCCTCCCAAGTTGGGGACAAGCAGGCAATTGAAACCGTGAAGGCAGCACTAGAGGGTGGAATTACCACTTTTGACACCGCCGATGTTTATGCCAATCAGGCTGCTGAGACAGTGATGGGAAATGCCCTAAAGGGCCAGCGACGAGAAGGCCTTGAGATCTTGACCAAGGTTTATTGGCCGGTTGCAGAGAAGGGCCCAAACGATGTCGGGCTCAGCCGGAAGCACATCATGGAGTCCATCGATGGCTCACTAACAAGGCTGCAGACCGATTACGTTGATCTCTACCAGGCACATCGCTTTGACTACGAGACGCCGCTTGAAGAGACCATGCAGGCTTTTGGTGATTTGGTCCGCATGGGCAAAGTCCTCTATGTCGGTGTATCCGAGTGGAATGCTGAACAGATCCAACAGGGTCAAGAGCTGGCTTCCCAGATGGGCTATCGTCTGATCTCAAACCAGCCGCAGTATTCCATGCTGTGGAGGGTAATTGAGGAAAAAGTCGTTCCCATGAGCGAAAAATTGGGACTCTCCCAAATCGTTTGGTCTCCGCTGGCACAGGGTGTTCTGACAGGTAAATACTTACCTGGGGCACCACTTCCGGCCGATTCAAGGGCGGCAAATTCAGAAATTGGTGGGTTCATGGAAAAGTTCATGTCCGATGAAACACTCACGAAGGTTCAGCAACTGAAGCCACTTGCAGATGAGATGAACCTGACGCTGGCTCAGTTCTCGATTGCATGGGTTCTGCAAAATAAGAACATTGCTGCAGCAATCGTTGGGGCCTCTAAGCCCGAGCAAATTGCTTCGAATATCGCTGCCGCCGGCGTCGAGATTCCAAGCGCAGCCATGGAGTCAGTGGACAAGATCCTTGGTAATTCGATTGTCAATGACCCAGAGCTTTCAAGGAGCCCCGAGACCAGACCCTAGCCCTTAGTTAAGCGTCTAGCCCAAAGTGGTCCGGCGTAAACAAAACCGGTGTAGCCCTGAACTAGGTCCGCCCCTAGGGCTAGTCGATTTCTAAAGTCTGCAGCATCTGATAGTCCACCAACAGAAACTAGCACCATCGATGCTGGAACGGTGGCTCTTGCCAGGATTAGCGTTTCCAGCGCGCGCTTAGCTAGAGGTGGACCACTCAATCCCCCTTGCTCCCCTGTGTCCGCTTCAGAAACCAGGCCTTCACGAGAGACTGTGGTGTTACTGATTACAAGACCAGCGAGCTCTAAGCCGCTAGCCAGATGCAGGATCTCCAGAATCTCTTCAACTTCGAGATCTGGCGCAATTTTTAGAAGGACCGGCTTCTTACCCGCCGCTGTCAAGACTGCTTCGAGAACAGGACGAAGAGCGCTTACTCGCTGAAGATCTCGAAGACCTTGGGTGTTTGGGGATGAAACATTTATTACCAAGTAATCCGCGACCGGAGCTAGCAGTCTCGTGGCTTCGAGGTAGTCCGCTGCCGCATTTTCCTCTGAGGTGTTTTTGTTTTTACCGATGTTCACACCGATAATCGGAAGATTTTGGTTCTTGAGTCTGAGGCTTGAAACTCTGGCTGCTACCGCTGCTGCCCCGTCATTATTGAAACCCATTCTGTTTATCAGGCTCTTATTTTTTGGAAGGCGAAACAACCTCGGTTTTGGATTTCCAGGTTGCGAAACAGGAGTGACCGTACCAATCTCGACATGACCAAATCCAAGAGCATGCAGAGGTCTGATTAGAGTTCCATTCTTGTCAAAGCCAGCTGCCATTCCAAGTAGGTTTGCAAACTCTAAGCCCATGACAGTCTTTGTTGTCTCGCTTTTCTTCGCCCGAAGAAAGCCCACAGCAGACAAAAATTTCATTGCGCCAGCAACCAATTCGTGAGCAACTTCCGGGTTTAAGCGAACAAAAACCACCCTGAACAGAAACCGGTACAGCAATCTAGCCTCGAAGATTCTTGACAGCAGCCTCAAAGTCCTCGAGGGAATCCCAGGCTTGGTAAACGCTGGCAAACCTCATGAAAGCAACATGGTCCAGGTTTCTGAGCGGTTCCAGGATTGCTAAGCCAATGTCCTGGGCTTCAATCGAGGCCGCACCAGTAGCGCGTAATGCCTCCTCTACCTGTTGAGCCAACAGGGCAAGGTCTGCATCAGTCACTGGCCTGCCCTGACACGCTTTCCTCACTCCAGAGACAATCTTGTCTCTGGAGAAAGGCTCAGTGACACCGCTGCGCTTTGTGATCATCAGGCTTGCAGTCTCAATCGTGGTAAATCTTTTCTGGCACTCTGGGCATTGACGCCTGCGCCTAATCGCAGAGCCGTCATCGCTGGTTCGAGAATCGATCACGCGTGAGTCTGAGTTTCGACAAAATGGACAATGCATTAGGACTCCTCTCGACGAATTGTTGCAGCACGACCGTGAGCACCAAGCCCCTCAGCCTCTGAAAACATCTTAAGGGCTGGTGTGATCTCTGAAAGGGCTTTCTGGGTGTAGCTGACGTGCTGCTGAGTTCTAAGAAATGTCAGCACCGATAATCCCGAACTGAATTTTGCCTGGACGCCGGTTGGTAAGACGTGGTTTGAACCTGCGAGGTAATCGCCAAGGCTTACTGGAGAATACTCTCCGATAAACACAGCTCCGGCATTCCTGATTTTTTTTGCAATCGATGCGGCGTCCTTAGTCTGGATCTCGAGGTGTTCGGTGGCATATTCGTTTGCAATTTCAATTGCAGTGGCCATGTCCTTGGTTAGTACCAAAGCTGATTGGATGGCATTTAGCGATGACTCGATGCGTTCTCTATTAGCCAGGCCTGGAATTTGGATGTCAAGCTCGGCTTCAACTGCTGCAATCAAACCTGGAGAGTCAGTGACTAGCACCGCGGCCGCATTCGCGTCATGTTCAGCTTGAGAAATAAGATCCGCCGCAATGAATTTTGCATTCGCATTGGCGTCGGCGAGAATCAAGATCTCGGTTGGGCCAGCTTCGGAATCAATCCCAATCACACCTCGCAATGCGCGCTTAGCCGCAGCAACATAAATATTCCCCGGACCAGTGACCATTCGCACTGGTTCAAGATCAATCTCCGGAATCCCATAGGCGAAGGCTGCGACAGCGCTGGCTCCCCCGATGGCGTAGACCTCTTCGATGCCGAGCAGCGCACAGGTTGCCATTACCGTTTTACTTGGGTACCCATCAGCTTGCGCTGGAGAGGTGACCGCTATTCTTGGAACTTTTGCCACCTGAGCCGGAACCACGTTCATTACAACGCTGGATGGGTAAACTGCCTTACCACCGGGTGCATAAAGGCCAACAGAGTCAATGGGGACGTAGTGCTGATCGACATACCCACCCGGTGCTACCTCTATTGACACGCTCTTTGGAAGTGTCGCCTCTGAAACTTTTCTCACTCGCTCTATTGAAATTTCGATGGCTTGGCGTAAACCCTCATCCAATTCATCAAGGGCCTGACTCAACTTTTCGGTTGGAACTCGAAAATTTACGAGCTTCAAACCATCAAATTCGAGTGCGTGGCGTTGAAGAGCTTTCAGAGACTCGCTTTGGACCTCGCTGATGATTTTAGAAACCGCATCTTTGACCGATTCAATAGAAACCAGCGCGCGCGGTAATTGAGAAGAAACCTCCGCAGCTGTGACAGCGGTCACAAATTCGATTTTTCGCAAGTTACAACCCCGCTAATTTTTTGGATGCCCTAACCTTATCGGGAGATGACTATTGAAAATAACTACTTTGACCTAACGGGCAGTGACGCACTAATGACTGTCTTTCGAAACCACGCGACTGGAATTGCGATTGTTACTTCCACGGATTCCGAAGGTGGCCCAATCGGATTCACGGCTTCATCGGTGACCTCGCTCGGCTCCAAGCCACCGCTGGTTTCATTGAACATCGCTCAAGGTGCTTCCACCTACCAGCACATCAGACCTGGAAAGTTGATGGCGATCCACACTCTGGATGCCGACAACTTGCCCCTAGCCCAGCAACTTGCTGGCAGCAGGGAGTCTCGCTTCATTGATGGGGAATTTGAGATTGGCCCGGAAAACACGCCCTATTTCAAATTAGCTTCTTCTATTCTGCTGGCAAGAGTTGTCAATAAAATGGAAGTGGAGTCAAACGCTCTTGTTGTTCTCAGTGCGGAAAGCGCCCACCAAAATCGATCGCCAGAAGAACCGCTGGTCTATTTCCAGCGCGGCTACCACACCGTAGGTACGCGGCTCAAAGATAACTTTTAGCTAACCGCGTCGCTGCCGAGCAGAGCCTTTAGTTCACCAAATAAGTCGTGACCAACCGAAACGCGCTGAGGAAGCATAAAGTGGCGATCGGTGGATCCGACCAGCCTTACCTGTACCTCACAGGGTCCGGGATTTGAGTCCAGAATTGCCCCGAGTTTAAGTAGCCGTTCTTTGGTCGCCAATTTTTCCATGATGCGAAGCTTCAGAACACCCCCATCTTCGCGACCTGAGTCCAAAACATCAATGGAATATGCCTGAATCATCATTTCTTCATCGCGCCGGGAAATCCGTCCGCGCACAGAGACCGTTTGGTCAGCTATCAAGAATTCCCTGTTAGCCAGGTAGGTCTTACCCATGAACATAATGTTGATTTCACCCGAGAAATCCTCAAGGGTTATCTGTCCATACTGATTTCCACTTGATCGCGCGACCTTGTGCTGAACCTGAGTTATCAAACCCGCCAAAGTAACAGTTTCGCCGTCTTGAATGTCGCTTTCCTTCAGCGCAATGGTCCCCATGTCGCTGTTACGCATTAGGAGCGACTCTTGTCCAGCTAAGGGGTGGTCAGACACGTATAGCCCGAGCATCTCCCTCTCATGTGCCAAAAGGTCCCGCTTGGTCCACTCTGGCAATTCTGGAACCTGAACTACAGACGGATCATCGTCCAAGACACCCCCAAACAAGTCAACTTGACCGTTGGCCGTTTGTTTTCTTTTAACGGTTGCCGTCTCAATTGCCTCTTCAAAAATTGCCATTAGAGAGCGCCTAGTGTGGCCCAGGGTGTCGAATGCTCCGGCCTTAATCAGCGACTCGACAACCCTGCGGGTAGCGGCCTGCTGTCCAACCCGGGTCAAGAAATCATCAAAATTCGTGAATGGTTTTTCAGTTCTCGCTTTGATTATTGACTCGACAACATTGTGGCCCACGTTCCGGACCGCCTCAAGACCAAATCGGATGCTCTCGCCTACCGCCGCGAACACACCGATGGATTCATTTACGTCCGGAGGCAAGACCTGAATCCCCATCCGTCGACATTCATTCAGGTAGATCGCAAGCTTGTCTTTTGAGTCTCCGACCGAGGTCAGAAGCGCCGCCATAAATTCAGCAGGAAAATTGGCCTTTAGATAGCCCGTCCAGTAAGACAGCACCCCATATCCTGCCGAGTGAGCCTTATTGAATGCGTAGTCGGCGAATGGCAGCAAGGTGTCCCAGAGCGCAGTGATTGCCGAATCAGAAAAGTTGTTGTCCTTCATTCCCTGACTGAATATTTCAAACTGTTTCGCCAATTCTTCAGGCTTCTTTTTTCCCATTGCACGGCGTAAGAGATCGGCTTGGCCGAGGGTATAACCGGCAACCTTCTGAGCCGCGGCCATAACCTGCTCCTGGTAGACAATAAGCCCGTAGGTTGGGCCTAGAATCTCCTCTAGCGGTCCGGCCAGTTCGGAATGTACTCCCTCAATTTCTTGCTGCCCATTTTTGCGCTGGGCATAGTTGGTATGCGAGTTCATACCCATCGGTCCGGGCCGGTAAAGGGCTATAACAGCCGAAATATGCTCAAATTCAGATGGCTTCAGAAGCCTGAGTAGCGACCTCATGTTGTCGCTGTCCAGTTGGAAAACACCTAGCGTGTCGCCTCGCGAGAGCAGGTCAAATGTATTTTGGTCTTGATTCATGTCCAGATCTTCCAAAACCACTGTTTCGCCGCGGTTCTGCAAGATGTTTTGCAGTGCATCGTCAATCACTGTCAGATTTCGAAGGCCCAGAAAATCCATTTTTAGAAGCCCAAGGTCCTCGCACGGCGGTTGGTCAAACTGCGTGATAATCGCACCGTCTTCTTCTCGCTTCATGATCGGAATCACGTCCATCAATGGCTCAGCGGACATAATCACACCGGCAGCGTGAACCCCCCATTGGCGCTTGAGGGACTCCAGTCCCCTGGCAAGCTTGAACACCTCTTCACTTTGAGGGTCTTGTTCAATGATGTCCCTGAACTCCGAAGCCTCGGAATAACGATCTGAGGCTGGATTCACTAGATCACCCAGTGTTATGTCTCGACCTAACACCATCGGTGGCATAGCCTTTGTTAGCTTCTCACCGACTGCGTATGGCAATGCCATCACTCGTGCAGCATCCTTCAAGGCTTGCTTGGCCTTGATGGTTCCAAACGTGACGATTTGTGCCACACGATCATCGCCATATTTCTCAGTGACGTACCGAATAACTTCTGATCGCCTACGGTCATCGAAGTCAACATCGATGTCAGGCATCGATAGCCGCTCTGGATTCAGGAAGCGCTCGAAAATTAGGTCATGTTTGAGTGGATCAAGCTCCGTAATTCCCAATGCGTAAGAGGCAACCGAACCGGCAGCCGAACCTCGACCTGGACCGACCCTGATTCCCTGCTGTCTGGCCCATCTGATGAAATCAGACACAACGAGGAAGTAGCCGGGGAATCCCATGGTCTTGATTACATCGATTTCATAGGCTGCTTGGCGCTTGTGGTCATCTGAGTAGCCGGACGGGAAGCGCTTATTCATTCCCTCCCACACTTCCGCCTCAAAAAGGGCTGCCTCTGTTTGTCCCTCTGGAACCGGGAACCTCGGCATTAGGTCGCGCTTGGCAAAGTTCACTTCGCTTCGCTCCGCGATTAATAGAGTGTTGTCCGCGGCTTCTGGAATTTCCGAGAACAGGTCGCGCATTTGTTTTGCTGACTTTAGGTAGTATTCCTGCGATTCAAATTTGAAGCGGTTTGGATCGTCGAGATTCGAGCCAACCTGCACGCAAAGCAGAGCGTCGTGAGCAACCGAGTCTTCCTTTTCGGTGTAGTGCAGATCGTTTGTTGCCACTAAAGGAAGATCGAGATCTTTTGAAAGCCTTAGTAGATCGTCTCGGACCCGCTTTTCAATCTCCAAGCCGTGATCCATCACCTCAACAAAATAGTTTCCCTTACCGAAGATGTCTCTGAATTCAGAAGCCGTGTCGAGGGCCTCTTGATACTGACCTAGTCGCAATCTGGTTTGCACTTCTCCACCCGGGCAACCGGTCGTGGCGATAAGCCCCTTGCCGTATTGGGAAAGGAGTTCGCGGTCCATCCGAGGCTTGAAGTAATAACCGGAAAGGTATGCCTCTGAGGACAGCCTGAATAAGTTTTGCATCGAATCGTTGTTTGTTGCCCACATTGTCAGGTGGCTATAGGCGCCGCCGCCTGAGACATCATCGCCACCTCCGTCACCCCAACGGACTCTGGTTTTGTCTTTTCTGCTGCCGGGAGCCAGGTAGGCCTCGATGCCGATAATTGGCTTGATGTTGTGGGCGGTTGCCTGTTTCCAGAACTCATATGCACCGTGGCTGTTGCCGTGGTCCGTTATTGCTATTGCTGGCATTGCCAGCTCGGCGGCTTTGGCGACCAATTGCTTGATCCGAGCTGCTCCATCGAGCATCGAATATTCTGAGTGATTATGAAGGTGAACGAATGACTTATCAGACATACTCCACCTTTCTTAGAACCCCTATGTTAGAGGCGAAAGTTCACATCGCGAAGGCGATTAAGCGCGATTTCCAAATCAACTGGGTAATCTGATTCAAACTCGACAAATTCTCCTGAAATTGGGTGGTCAAACCCCAACTTTTTCGCATGTAACCACTGGCGATTTAGATTAAGTGCCGACGCTAATTTTGGGTCAGCACCGTAGAGCGGGTCTCCGACCAGTGGGTGCCTGAAGTGTGCAAAGTGAACGCGAATTTGATGAGTCCTGCCGGTTTCCAAACCAACCTTCACAAGCGCTGCCGCTGGTAGCAGCTCTAGCGTCTCATAATGAGTCACGGCGGGTTTGCCCTCCGCTGAAATAGTGAACTTATAGTCATGCTTGGTGCTTCTGGCTATTGGAGTGTCTATCGTTCCATTAGACGGGTCGGGGTGCCCCTGTACTAGCGCGTGGTAGGTCTTTTTCACAACACGGTCGCGAAATGCTTGCTTGAGATTCGAATACGCTGCCTCGGATTTAGCTAGAACCATAAGCCCACTGGTGCCGACATCTAGGCGTTGAACAATCCCCTGACGCTCTTGAGCCCCAGAGGTTGTTAGTTGGATGCCTCGAGCAAGCAGCACTCCAGGCACAGAAGGCCCGACAAAGCCCTGTGAGGGGTGTGAAACGACTCCTGTCGGCTTGTCAATGACCACCATATGATCATCCTGAAATACAACGCTAAGCGCTTCGACGTCTTCGGCAGTGACCTCGATACTTGCCCTGGTTTCAGTTAGCTGAATTTCTAGGAGTGTGTCTGCGACTAATCTGTCTGACTTACCCATTGGATTGCCATTTTGAAGTACTGATCCAGCTTGAATCAGCTCGGCAATTTGAGTTCTTGACATCCCAAGCATCTTCGCAATTCCGGCGTCTGCCCGAAGACCGGCCATATCAGGCGGGACCGGAAGAAACTTAGGCTGCACGGCCACCACCGATTTCGTCTCCCCTGGTTGTTTGGATGATTGCGAGGATTACTCCCACTATAAGAAAACTGTCTGCCAGATTAAATATCGGAAAGTTGAATGGGACCTGTATGAAATCAACAACGTGCCCGTTAAAGAAACTGGGATCTTTAAAAATCCTGTCAATCCCGTTTCCTGCCGCTCCCCCGAGGACGAAGCCTGCAATTAGTGCCCAGTAGGCATTCTTTACGCGAGGCCCGTAAACCAGCAGGGCGATCACTGCGGCGATTGAAATCAGTGTCAAAACCCAGGTTGAGCCAACGCCAAGTGAGAAGGCAGCCGCGTCGTTATACGCCAGTCGAAACCTAAGAATGTCACCGATTACAGGAACCGATTGTGAAGTGAGGTTCGCCTCAGCCCAAAATTTGGTTGCCTGGTCAATAATGACAACCCCGATTGCGGTACCAAGATAGAGCAGTACTCGCTTGGTGCCGCTGCTAGTTTTGGGCACCCTCTGAATTGGTATCAACCGAATCCCCGGAGTCTTGCTCGGCAGCCGAATCGCTCTCGCTGACATCTTGTTGCGGGGGCTCAGTTTCATTTGCCGCTGCCACAAGCCCTTCCTGTTGAAGGTTCATGAGTTGATCTTCTATGTAGATCCGCAGTTTGTCTCGGTACTCAGATTCGAAGAGCTTGAGTTCCTCGATTACTTCAAGAACTTGTTTTTGCTCAAGTTCAAGTTTTCCAAGACGTTCTCTAACCTCAGCCTCGGCATCTCGTACCAGCCTCGCGGCTTGTTCTTGGCCGTCGCGGACCAACTGGTCTCGTTTTACCTGGCCGTCGCGAACGTGATCCTCGTGAAGCCGCTGGGCAAGTTCAATAATGCTCTGTGTCGAGTCAGAAACTTCGAGGTCACCGATTCCGGCTACATCGCTGGCAACTGGAAATGCGGCGGCCTTGGATGGGGCGGTGAGCTCATCTAGTGGTGAACTACCGTCAGATTTCAAGTCTTGGTTTTCGGAAAGAACGCGACGGAACTCGAGAACTACCTCGTCCAGAAAGTCATCGACCTCGTCTTGGTCGTAACCCTCACGAAATTTTGTGGTCAAAAACCTCTTGCTGAGAATGTCCTCGGGCGACATCGCCATGTTTTACCTCTTCTAAGTGTTTTTACTCGCGCAACATCTCTATGTTATGGGCAGTTAGAGCCCTCGTGCAAAGCTCTGCAAAATAAGCACGCCAATCAGCAGCACGGTCCAGGCCAAATCAAGGGCAATTGGGCCCAAGCGCAACGGTGGAATATATTTTCTCAACACCTTCAATGGTGGATCAGTGACCGTGTAGCAGAGGTCGAAAACCGGCAACAGCAACCCCTTAGGCTTCCATCCGCGATTCACACTCATTACTAGTTCGGCAATAAAGCGAACAATCATTGCGTAAAAGAAAAGCTGCAGAACCCAATAAAGGGCCAGACCGATAATTGACATCTAACTAATTTAGGTCTTCGGTGTCGACATCCTCAAGCTCAGAGTCAGAATCTGAGACTGAGACGTGTGACGGGCTAAGCAAAAACACCTTTGCTGTAACTCGTCTAAGGTGCCCCTCAAGGCCTTCCTTCAAGCCCAGCATGAAATCCACAATGCGCCTGGAGTCCGCCTCACTCAAGTCACCGATGTTGACTATCACAGGAACACCCGTCCTGAAATGAGAAGCGACTTCCTTGGCGTCAGCATAGGTTTTTGGCTCTAGCGTGATGATTTCAGACATATCCGAGGACCTTCTGGGGCGAGGAGCGCTGGATCTTGGCTTAGCCGTTTCAGACTTGGCTGGCTCTGAACTGCCAAAGCCAAAATAATTCATTGTTGAACTAACGATGCCCATTTTTACTCCTAGTTTGTTGGTCAAAGACTATTAGTTGTTTCCCCTCGGGCCGGTAATTGCGCTACCTACCCGCACGTGTGTCGCACCCATTTCGATTGCCATTTCATAGTCGGCACTCATTCCCATTGAAACGGCAGTCGCCGAAGGCAAGATTTCTTGCAGCTTTGAGCTCAGATTGATTGCTCTCTCAAAGTCAACTCGGGGATCAACATCCAGCCCGGCAACTGCCATTACCCCAAGCACATTTAGACCCCCCACTTGGACAGTTTTTTCAGCAAACTCTGAAAAGCTTTCAACGGGAATGCCGCCTCTATTCGGGTCGTCGGTGAGATTCAACTCAATAAAACACGCCAGCTCTAAGTCCATTACCGCCAGCTGTTTTGCGAACTCCTTCAGCAAGCTTGCGCGGTCCAGTGAATGAACGGTGGAAGCGTATGACAACACACTCTTTGCCTTATTTGACTGCAATTGTCCGACGAAGTGCCAATCGGTTCTTGCTTGAGGCCTCAGATCGGCAACGGCAAGCGCCTTTGGCTTTGCCTCCTGGTCTTTATTTTCTCCAAACATATGGTGGCCCAAGTCCATCAGTTTGGTTACCACCGAAGCGGGATGAGTCTTGGTGATGACAATAAGCTCGACGTCGGCAGATGCCCGCCCCGAGGCCCTTGAGGCAACTTCGATGCGCTCCAGGACTTCCCGGTATCGAGCTTCAAGCGAAATCAACGGAAGAATTCAGGCAGATCCAAGTCGTCGCCAAAGAAACCAGGAGCGGACACTTTTTCCTTCGTTGGTTCAAGTTCTTCTGAGTCTTCAGTCACAAAGCTCGGCACTTCAATCTCTTCGGGCGAAATCTGCTCAGTAGATTCAAAGTCTGGAGATTCCTGAGAGGCATTGGCGGTTTCAGTCACCGCCGAAAGCGCAGCTACCCCCAGCGCGCTTGCTTCAAACTTGCGGTATTTAGGCTGACCACCATCAAAGCCAGCGGCGATTACTGTAATGCGAACCTCGTCACCGAGAGTGTCTTCGATAGTTGCACCAAAGATTATGTTGGCTTCCGGGTGAACAGCTTCCTGCACAAGACGTGCGGCTTCATCAATTTCGTGTAGCCCAAGATCAGATGCACCCTGAACCAGCAACAGCACGCCGTGAGCACCCTCTATTGTCGCCTCCAGTAGCGGTGAGGAAACCGCTATCTCAGCGGCCCTCACAGCGCGGTCTTCACCCTTTGCGGTTCCAATTCCCATGAGTGCGCTGCCGGCTCCCTGCATGACCGACTTGACGTCGTTGAAGTCGAGGTTAATTAGGCCGGGAACAACGATTAGATCGCTGATTCCCTGCACTCCTGCTCGCAACACGTCATCGGCCGTCATGAAGGCCTCGAGTGCGGAAATTTTCTTGTTTGTCATCTCCAAAAGTCTCTGGTTTGGAACCACAATCAGAGTGTCCACCTCTTCACGAAGGGAGCTAATGCCCTCGTCCGCCTGAACAGCTCTGCGCTTGCCCTCAAAGTTGAACGGGCGTGTGACAACACCCACCGTTAGCGCACCTAAGCGCTTAGCAATCCTGGCTACTACCGGCGCTCCCCCGGTTCCGGTGCCGCCTCCCTCACCTGCTGTTACGAACACCATGTCGGCGCCCTTCAGGGCGGCCTCGATCTCGCTCTCGTGCTCCTCAGCTGCACGGCGGCCAACCTCTGGGTCCGCTCCGGCTCCGAGCCCGCGGGTAATGTCTCTTCCGATATCTAACTTGACGTCCGCATCACTCATTAGAAGAGCCTGCGCATCGGTATTAATGGCTACAAACTCCACGCCACGTAATCCAGATTGAACCATCCGGTTAAGGGCATTTACGCCTCCGCCTCCAACACCGACAACTTTGATTACGGCTTGGTAATTTGGGGTCTGTGACACGTTTGCCTCCTTGCGAAAAACTCTAAAGCTAAGGCTGAGGCTTAGCTTTTCAACGAGTATTCAATTTGCGCCTAGAAATTAGGCGTTAAAACGCCTAATTCACTACAAGAGCTTGGGCGTGTCGTAAACGAATATCGGATTAGGAGTTTGGGTATTGCACAACCGGAGAATTCGGTGAGCTGACGTCTACCGTTATCGCGTTATCCAAACCAGTTCCAAGTAGCGATGCCAAGACTTCTGCCTTCAGAAGACCCTGATCAGTAGAACCCCAAAGCACGTTCAAGCTAGAGCCTCTCAGCACCAGCTGCACTGTCATGGAATCGGTCACTCGGACCGAAAAGATTTGGCTGTAGGTGTCAATTGGAAGAGAAAGTAGCAGCTCTACTGCAGTTGAATATTTGAGGTTGTCGATGGGGTTGCCATTAAAAACTACAAACGGGTAATCGGTAATCTCATCGGTTTCGGCTATCTGAATTCCGGCAGCATCGTAGAGATAATTCTTGCCCTGGCGAACCAAAATCAAAATCGGTTGACGCTCTCGAATATTTACCCTCAACGTGTGAGGAGGTTCTGCCTGGGTAGTAAAGGTTTCGATCAGGCTGAGATTACTCAGCAGCGCTGCCACCTCATCATCATTGACCGTGGTCATCGGTCTTTGGTACAGCGATTCGAGCGCGGATTCGAGTTCATTTTCTGAAATCCGCTCATTCCCAATGAACTGTATTTTTTCTATCGCAAGCATCGGTGTAAAAAAGCTGGCCAACACGATTGCTGTCAATGAAATCGGGCCGAGGATCGCAATGATTCGTCCCCAAACTGCAAAAGGCCCTAGCCTGTGGCGCTTTGCCAATCCGGAGGATTTGGAACCGCGGAGTCGTTTTTTCTCTTGACCCAGCAGTTCGCGTTCTGGACGCTTCAACCTAAACCTCCAGAGCTTGGAGAAGTGCCGGAACCATTTTGTATATATCTCCACAACCCATGGTCACAATAAAATCACCCTCGCGAGCCAGTCCAGCCGCAACCGCCGGAACATTCTCCCAGTCCGCAACCAATAATAATTTCTTTTGATCGGGGTCGAGATCTGTAATCAAGTTAGCGGTAACGCCGGGTTCTGGGTCTTCTCTGGCGGCATAAATGGAAGTAACGATAGAGACATCGCTTATTTTGAGTGCTTCGGCAAACTCCCGATAGAAGATTCTGGTTCGACTGTAGAGGTGAGGCTGGAAAACTGTGATTATTCGACCCTCTCCAACGCTGGCCTTGGCAGCTTTCAGGGCTGCTCGAACCTCCGTTGGGTGATGTGCGAAATCGTCATAAACACTTACACCACGATTTTGACCGTGCAACTGGAATCTGCGGTCGGTACCGCCGAATTCCGCTACCGCACTGACAGCCTCCTTGAAATCGAAACCCAAGCCGACCAGCACTGCCACTGCCCCAGCCGCATTTATGGCATTGTGTTCACCGGGTACCTTTAGCGTGGCTTCACTTTCCTGCCCCGAATAAGAAATCACAAAACTCACCCTTGGCCCGGTCGCGTTAATACCAGTGAGCCTGACATCAGCCGCTTCGGAAACTCCAAAGCCAATGACCTTCTTGCTGGTTAGTCTCTCTGCCACGGCCCTAGCGCCTTCGTCGTCGAAGGATATCGCAACAAAATCAGATGCTGCCTGGGCAAATTTCACGAATTCTCCATGGAATGCCTCGAGCGATCCGAAGTGATCCAGGTGGTCTGGGTCAACGTTAGTGACTAGTGCGACGGCGGTCTTGTAATGCAAAAAGCTACTATCGGACTCGTCCGCCTCGATTACAAAGTGCTCGCCCGACCCAAACGCACTGGAGGCCTGATACTCCTGAATTACTCCCCCGTTAACAAAGCTTGGGTCAGCGCCCAACTTACTAAGCGCAGTAACAACCATTCCGGTTGAGGTGGTCTTGCCATGGGCCCCTGCGACCGCGATTAGTTTTCCGGCAGATCCAAGGTGGGCGAGTAGCGCCGATCTGTGAAGAATTGGTAACCCGCGAGACTTTGCTTCGAGAAGCTCAGGGTTTGTTTCCCAGAGCGCAGAGGTCACGACTACCGTGTCGGCGTCACCCAAGTTATCAGAATCATGGCCGACCTTAATTTGAACTCCCAGGGCAATCAGCGCATCAACGTTAGGGCTGGTTCTGACATCGGAGCCGGTAACTTTATGCCCCATTTGGAATAGCAATCTTGCGATACCTGACATTCCGGAGCCACCGATTCCGATGAAGTGGACTGTGCCCAACTCCACTGGTATTGCTTGGCTAAAATCCGGCTTAATCACGGTTACCAGTATCCATTGCTTTTGAAACTAAATCCCCGAGACGCTCGGTTGCATCCAAAATGGCCTGCCCTTTGGCAGCAGCTGACATTTTGGCTAGCTCAGACTTTTTTGATAGCACTGGGATCAGCGTCTGTAGAATGTAGCCTGGCGTAAATTCTGCATCGCTAACCATCAACCCGCCACCATTTTCAACAAGTGATGCGGCGTTTAGTCGCTGCTCGCCATTTCCGACCGGATATGGCACATAAGCGGCAGGTAGGCCACAGGCCGCAAACTCAGAAACCGTTGAAGAACCCGCCCTCGAGACGGCGAAATCGCTTGCTGCGATCGCTGCATCCATTGCATTGCAGTAGGCCATTCGAACATATCCAGGCTTTGAGTACTCTTTCAGCTCCGAGGCTTCCCCCACGATATGAAGAACCTGAACACCGGCGGCAATCAGGTGATCAACGCTTCCCATAATTGTTTCATTAATGGTCTTGGCTCCCTGTGAACCACCGGTCACCAAAAGTGTTGGAAGCATAGGGTCAAGACCCATCTCAACCCGGGCTTGCTGCTTGTCATAGCCGGAAGCGGACAAAACTATTTCCCTGCGAATTGGCATCCCGGTGACAACGGCATTCCTAAGGTTGCTATTGGGGAAGGTAACCGCAACAAAGCTGGTCAGCCTGGCTCCCAATTTATTGGCAAATCCTGCCAGGGCGTTGGCTTCATGCACAACCAGCGGGGTTTTCGTGATCCAGGCCGCCAAATAGGCCGGCGCTGAGGCGTATCCCCCGAACCCGACAACGCAACTGACCTTTCGGGATCTGATTAGCCTTGCAACCTGTAACGATGCCCTCGCCAACCTAAAAGGGTAGGCAAACAGTGAAAGTGAAAGCTTTCTTGGTAACGGCAATCTTGCAATGGTGGCAAGTTCAAAACCGCGGTTAGGAACTAGCCGTGATTCCAATCCTTGTTTTGTCCCGAGTGCCAAGACCTCGTGTTTTTGCTGCCTTAGCTCTTCAGCCAGAGCGAGCAACGGATTCACATGTCCGCCGGTTCCACCGCCGGCTAATAGAAAAGTGCTCAACTTCCTGACCTGCCCAGTTTTGAAACCCGATCTCGCTCAACAGCTAGGACAACCCCGATTGCTGCAAGCGTTGCAATTAGCGAAGAACCACCGGCCGAAATCAACGGCAGCGGCACCCCAAGAACCGGGAGCAGCCCAAGAACCACTGAAATGTTGATCATGGCTTGCATCACAATCCAAAGCATCACCCCAACAACCAGGTTTCGAGAGAACAAATTGGTTTGACTCTTCGCAATCGCAAACATGGCAAGCCCCATAACTAAAAACAGTGCAATCACAAACAGTGCACCAAAAAGACCCAATTCCTCTCCAATTACGGCAAATATGAAGTCATTCTCAACCTCTGGAATCCAGCTCCACTTCAATTTGGACCGGCCGAGCCCGGTACCCCAAATTCCGCCTGAAGCCAAAGCCCAAGTTCCGTGCTGATACTGCCAATTAACACCCATGGGGTCTGCAGCGGACGGGTTTAGCCAGGCCTCAAACCTCATGAGGCGGGACGGCGATTGAATCACTAGTGCGACTGCTGCCAGCACACCAAGAAGGCAGACTCCAAAAAAGTATGACCATGGCAGCCCTGCAATCAAAAACATCCCAATTAGCAAGACAGCCATAACAGCACCGGTACCCATGTCCTTGCCCAACATCACCACCAGAATCAACGCAAGGCCCGAGTAGCCTGCAATCCAGAGCCAAACTTGTCTGTTCCTATACGGATCGTCTGTGAGTTTTGAGAGCTGATGTGAAAAGGCAAGAATCAGACCCAGTTTTAGAAACTCCGATGGCTGAATACTTGTGAAACCAATATCCAGCCAATTCCGGTTGCCATTAATCTCGATGCCAAAAAATACCGTCAAAACCTGCAGTCCAAGGGTGATGTGAAGTGCCAGCAGGCTAGTTTTTCGTATTAGCTTGACCGGAAGAGTGGAGACGATTGCCAAAAGAGCAATGCCAATAATGGCAAAGCCTCCCTGTCTGAAGACGGTGCTCCAGGCACTGGCGGTTTCCTTGAAGCTATCAATCGAAGATGCACTTGCGACCATCGCCAGCCCAAGCATCACCGTAAATAAAGTGGTACCGAGCAAAAAGTAAAACGGCTTTGACTGCGCTCGGAATGTTGGCCTAATTGATTGCTTTATCGTGCTCACTGTTGCTCCAGCTTCCGAACAGCTGCGATGAACTGGTCTCCACGATCGGCGTAATCGACAAATTGATCCATTGACGCCGCCATCGGGGCCAGCAATACAGTGTCACCACTTTTTGCAAGCCTGAAGGAGTGCTCAATGGCATCACGCATTGGCTCTTCTTTGCCACAAATTACTACCGGAACGTCGGGTAGGTGCTTTTCAAATAATCCTTCAAGTTCGCCGGTCTCAGAGCCAAGCAAGACCGCAGCCCTAATCTTTTGACTGTTTGCCAGAATCATGGGCTCGGGATCTACCCCCTTGAGTAGGCCTCCCAGCACCCAGACCACGGAATCCAAGCTCTCCAATGAACCCTTTGCTGCGTGAGCATTAGTTGCCTTCGAGTCGTTTATGAAACGAACGCCATTGACCTCGGCCAAAAACTGGTTCCTGTGAGGCGAAAGCTTAAATTCTCGAAAAGACTCCTTTATCTTTCTCGGCTCCACGCCCAGAGCTCTGGTGATCGCGGCTGCCGCAGCACAGTTGGCAAGGAGTTGACTCGATATAGCTGAAATCTGCTCAATGTCTTGAATTTCACAAAGCTCAATCGCTTGATTTCCGCGGTCGTCAAGGAATGCCCTGTCGACCAATAGGTCCTCGATGTAACCGACAGACGAAACCTGCGGGGCCGCCAAGCTGAAGCTGATCGCCCGACAGCCATCCTGAACCTCTGCAGCCCTGGCAGCATTCAGGGTCAGCTGGTCTTGTTCATTGAAAATAATTGCCGTTTCGGTCCCCAGGAATACTTTCGCCTTCGCCTTCGCATACTCATCAAAACTGCCGTGCCAGTCCAGATGGTCCTGAGCAATATTCAAATACGCACTAACTACTGGGGCGATAACACCCAAGTAGTGGAGCTGGAAACTTGAGATTTCGACAACCAGGAAGTCGTAGTCAACCGGATCCCGGATTATATCCAGTATCGGAGTGCCAATATTGCCGCAGGCTACCGCTCTGAAGCCTGCAGTCACCAAGATTGTCGCTGTTAGTTCACTCACGGTTGTTTTACCGTTGGTTCCAGTTACTGTGACCCACTTGGCCTCTTTTTGATTCTTATCTCTTAGACGAAAAGCCAAATCGATGTCCCCCATTAGAGGCGTCCCGAGCTTTTCAAGCTCTTTGACCAGTGGGTGATTAGGGCTGAAGCCGGGTGAAACAACAACGAAGTCGGGCTTAAAGCCAATTTCATTGAGCACGGAAATTTCAGTCGAAGGCAGGAATTTAGACCCAATTAGCTCTGTCAGGTCGATTAGCTCCTGATTGGCATGGTCCCCCACCACAGCTGTTTTTACTCCGAGTTCAACCAGAGTGTCAACCACCGAGAAACCTGACTTGCCAAGGCCTAAGACCAGAGCGTTCAAGCCTCTCCAGTCGCCGTGCCAAGAGTCAGGAATCTTCATATTCCGTAAATCCACTCCACGTAGAAAAGTCCAACTCCGGAAATCGCACAAAGCGCACCTATGATCCAGAATCGAACCACAATCGTGATTTCCGCCCAGCCCTTCAGCTCAAAGTGATGGTGGAGCGGCGACATCAGAAACACGCGCTTACCCACTCCGGTCAACTTCCTTGTTAGCTTGAAATAAAGCCGCTGAATTACCACGGACCCGGTCACGATCACAAAAATTCCGCCGATTAGAACAAGTAACAGCTCGGTTCTGGAAACAATTGCAAGAGCGGCCAGTCCGCCACCAAGTCCGAGCGAACCGGTGTCTCCCATAAATATTTGTGCCGGAGAGGTATTCCACCAAAGGAATCCAAGGGCAGCACCGACAATTGCTGTCGCGATTACCGCAGTGTCCAGTGGGTCTCTAACCTCGTAGCAAGAGCTCAGGTTCTCCGTAACAGTCGCACAGCTTTGGTTGAACTGCCAAAAACCGATGACCACATACGCACCGATTGAAATAACTAGCGAACCGGAGGCCAGTCCATCAAGGCCGTCCGCAATGTTAACTCCGTTTGACGCTGAGGCCACAAGTAAATAGACCCAGGCCACGAACAAACCCATCCCAATGAAGCTGCCCCAATAAAACAGATCCAGTGGTAAATCCCGAAATAGCGAGATGGAGGTTGATGCTGGAGTGAGCCCTCTCTCGTCTGGCAGCTGCAGCGCTAGCACGGCAAAAACTATCGCAACAACGCCTTGGCCAGCGATTTTTGCCCAGCCACCAAGACCCAAACTGCGTTGGTTACGAACCTTCAGCAAATCGTCTATGAACCCAACTAGCCCAAGTCCAAGCATCATGAAAATAACTAGCAGTGCGGAAGCTGAGGGAGTTTCCCCGTTTATAAACTTTGCCGAGAAATAGCCGATCACAGCCGCGGCGAGAATGACAATTCCACCCATCGTCGGGGTTCCTCGTTTTGTGTGATGAGACTTAGGCCCGTCATCTCGGATGAACTGACCCCAATTCAAAGACCGAAACAGAGCAATAAAGGCCGGAGTTGCAAACAGTGAGATAAATAGCGAGATTCCGCCTGCTGCTAGCAAGGCTCTCATGCAACACCTGCCAATTTATCTCCCAAGAACCGGAGGCCCGAAGCGTTGCTGGCTTTCACCAGCACAACGTCGCCCTCCCTCAGCTTTCCACTGATTTGCTCAAAAGCCTGGTCAGCAGAGCCGAAGAATAGAGATTCTCCATCCCAGCTGCCCTCGGCAGTGGCAGACATGTGCAGCAATTTGGCCTCTTCGCCAACCACGTAAAGCTTGTCGATGTTGTATCGCACCACCAGGAGTCCAAGGCTCTGGTGCTCCTGGTTTGAAATCTCCCCCAGCTCGGCCATGTACCCCAACACGGCAACGGTTCTATGGCCAGACCTGCCGATGGTCGCCAAAGTCTGAAGTGCTGCCCTCATCGAGTCAGGCGATGCGTTATAGGCATCGTTGATGATGCTGTAGCCGGCTGGGTTTTCCAGCAACTGCATTCTCCAGCGCTCTGCGGAGTCCATTTTTTCTAGAGCTGGGAAACAAATTGAACTCTCAATCCCCAAAGCAGCACAGATTTCGATGGCGGCAGCAGCATTCAGGGCTTGATGCTCTCCAAGAATCTTGAGCTTTAACCTCTGGCCATTTCCTGACGCAGTGTCGAGTGAAACAACAGTTCCTGCAAGGCTGATCTCCGTGCTTCTAATTCTGGTATCGGCCTCGGCACCAAAGCCAAATCCAGAAATACTCACTCCAGCTTTGGGTTTATAGTGCCGCACTACTGGATCGTCGTAATTCAATACAACGTGTTTACTTGTGTACTGAACTAGCTCTGCTTTGATCAGGGCAGTTTCTTCAATGCCACCGAATACACCTGCATGAGCGAGGCCAACTTTAAGAACCGTTGAAACATCCGGCTTAGTCCATTCCGCCAGCGCAGCTATCGAACCCCTGCCGGCCGCTCCATACTCTAAAACCAGAAACTCAGTGTTGTTATCAGCCCTTAGAACCGTGGTGGGTAATCCGACGAGATTGTTATAGGAGCCCTGAGGAGCAACAGTTGGCCCAACCCGGCTGAGGATGTCTCTTAGCATGTTCTTGGTTGAGGTTTTACCGTTACTTCCAGTAATTCCGACCACCTGTATTTTGCCAAGCGCACGAATGGCCTCGAGAACGTGTTTTGCAAGCAGCGAAAGAGCGACCACGGTGTCCCGAACCACTATCTGCGGCAGATCAAGATCAGTCGCTGCGGTTGAAACTATTCCGAGGACCGCACCATTCGCGGCGGCAGCAGCTAAGTATGAGTGCCCATCCTCTTCCTTGCCGATTTTTGCAAAGAAGATGCCCCCTGGAACCACCTGCCTAGAATCAGTGGTTGAAAGACCAGAAATCGATTCTGCCGGCGAACCTGAAACCAGTTCACCATCAATCGCGGCTGCGATTTCAGCAAGAGTCATGTCAATCAATTTTTCAGTGCTACTTTCGTTGCTTCAAAGGCGTCAAAGGGAAGCTTTACTCCCTTTACCTCGCGATACTTTAGGTGACCCGGGCCACACCAAAGAATTGCCTCACCGCTCTTTGTCAGATCTACTGCTTTCCTGATGGCCAGGGTCGGGTCCGCTACCTCAAATACGCTTTCAGCGGGCAAGTGCCCAAGCACTCCTGCGATTACCGCTGCGCGAATAATTGCAGGATCCTCAGATCTCGGGTGCTGATCGGTGACCACAACCCTGGTGGCAAGCTTGCCGCCAGCAATACCCATCTCATTGCGCTTACCAGGGTCTCTGTCTCCGGAAGCGCTCAGAATCAGCGTGAAGTTGGGATATAACCTGCCTATTTCGGCACAGGCGGCAGCCACAGCTGCTGGCGTGTGTGCGTAGTCGATGAAAACTGATGGATTGGAACCATCGACCTTTTGAAGCCGTCCTGGAACCGAAAGGTCCACCTCTTCAGCAGCTTTCGTAATCTGCTGCTGGTCATATCCTGCTTCCAAGAGCATCACCATTGCCAAACCTAGATTCTTCGCCATTAGAGGTCCTACCGAAGCCTTCAGACTGAAATTGGCTTTACCCGCGATAGCTATAAGTCCATCGCTTTCAGTGACTTGGTATTGCAGTCCTGTCCCTATTCCAACTGTCGGAACCTTGATAGCTTCCAGCATTTGTTCGCCAAAAGAATCCTCGCAATTGATTACAGCCTGCTTGGACAAACCGCTTTTAAATAATTTAGATTTGGCCTCTAGATAGCTCGACATGGAATCAAAGTCATCCAAATGGTCACGGCTGAGGTTTGTGAAGCCGGCCACATCAAAGACAACACCGTCAACTCGATTTCGAGCTAGTGCCTGTGCTGAAACCTCGACTACCGCCGCTTTCGCCCCCTGTTTTGCCATTTCGCTTAGCAACCAGTGGAGTCTTGGAGCCTCGGGAGTGGTCAAATCACCTTCAACAACCTCGCCAGCGACCAGAGAAAGTGCGGAGGAAGATAACCCAGCCGGTACTCCCATTTTTTCAAGAAGTCGATAGAGATAAAACGCACTCGAGGTTTTGCCGTTGGTTCCAGTTACTCCAAACACTTTCAGGCCCAAATTGGCGGTTCCAAAAATCTTTGCTGAAATGTCTCCGGCGATCAATCTAGGATTCGGGTGCATGATTTGCGGTATTGAAGTTTCTGCGCTTCGGTCGCTCAGGACTGCAACCGCTCCCTTTGAAATGGCGTCCGCCAAATGCTCTAATCCGTGACTATTTGCCCCCTGGACTGCAATGAACAGGCTTCCTGGGCTGACATGGTGACTTGAGATAGCGACCGAGGTAATCATCTGATCGCTTGAGCCAATCAGCTCAAGATTAAATTGCTCTGCAAGTTCATCAATCGTTGACATCGACTTTGCCGTACTTGTCAGAGGGGAAGTTTCTAGAATTAGTTGTTGAGGGCGGGATTCGATAGTGCTTTAGGGCCTGCTGCATTATTGCCTTAAATGGTGGTGTTGCATTTGCGGAGTTTGAAACACCCTCAGGTCGGTAGATCGTCACACCCACAACAAACTTAGGGTTTTCAGCCGGAGCCACGCCGTAAAACGAGATGGCGTATTCGCTTCCGTAACCCGAGCCGTCTTTCAGCTGAGCCGTTCCAGTCTTTCCGGCAACTCGATACCCGGGAATACTCGCGGTTTTACCAACGCCACCGAATTCCACTACCTTCTCCATAAGCTCCAGGTTTAGATTCGCACTAGCTTCCGATATCACCCTCGTTGAGCCCTGTTCCGGAGTGTAGGCAACAGAGCCATCCTCATTGATGCAATTCTCCACCAGCCTTGGGTCTAGCCGCACCCCGCCGTTCGCAATTGCCTGATACGCATATCCCATTTGCATGCTCGTCACCGAGACGCCCTGGCCGAATGTCGTTACCAGGTTGGTCATTTCGTCCCACTGCGAGGCCGGGTGCAAAATTCCAGAGCTCTCGCCCTCAAATCTCAAGGTGCTAACCGATCCAAGGCCGAATTTTTTTAGATAGTCATATCGAGTGTTTCTTGGGATGACACTGGCAAAGTTAGTCATACCGGTATTCGATGAATACCTCAGGACACCGGCTAGCGTGAGCGTGTAGTCATCGTGATCGAAACTGTCTTTGATGTACTCATCATCGAAATCTAGATAAATTCGGTCGGGAGCGTCCACCGTCTGGTATTCGTTAGCGGTTCCTGTGTCCAAAACAATAGCTGCCGTTAGAGCTTTCATGATACTTCCAGGCTCAAAGGCAGCCTGAAAAATTCTGGCGCCGCGATCTTCAGAATCTGCAGCGGCAGGGTCATTTGGGTCAACGCTTGGCGCCTCGGCCGCCGCAAGGATCTTGCCGGTCTCCACCTCAATCACTATCGCAGATGCCCACTCTGCCGAAAGCTCGTTGACAGCATCGGCAAGAACTTGCTGAGCGAAGAACTGCAGGTTGGAATCAATAGTTAGGTTCAGCTCCCCGCCATTTTGCGTGGGTTGGGTGGTTTGGTTTGAAGTCGGTATCGGCAGCCCCTCTGCACTGCGCTCAAAGGTCTGTTGCCCGTCAACACCGGCGAGGCAGGTGTTGTATTGCCGTTCCAGCCCGGCAAGAGGAGTGCCATCACTTCCGACGAAACCAATCACATTTCCGGCGACAGCTCCCATCGGGTAGAGCCTGTCCTCGAATTGATCGGTGAAAATCCATGGAACACCCATGTCTTTAATTGCATTAAAGGTTTCTGCCTTTACTTTTTTAGCAAGACTGGAGTACTCCGAGTCGCCATCGAGCTTCAAGATTAACTCTGCGAAGTCCACACCCAGCAATTGAGACAACTCCAATGCGATGTCCTCTACGGACCTCTCAGTTCTAACACCATCGATAGTTTGAAAAACAGGACCGACATTCTTTGGAGCTGCATTGATGTCATAGCGAAACACCGTCCTTGCCAACACTTGACCGGCTGAGTCGAGAATATCTCCGCGTAATGCCTGCAGCGTTTCGGTCTGAGACCGACTCTTCAGAGATTTTTCTTGGATTTCATCAGCTTTGACAACCTGAAAATCCACCAATCGAACACTCAGACCTGCAACCATGAGAAACAACAACACAGCAAAAGCGCCAAGGCGGCGATTCAGCTTTGAGTGTGTTCCCATCTTTATTACCTATCTGGTTGGCGATGCTGGTATCAAGCCCGAACGCAAAACTAGGCCTGAATCGGACTTATCCCTGTTATCAACACTCACTTCCAGCTCTCCAGAGGCAACAGTGGCGATTGAGAAATCCGAGACTTTTCCAAGCGATGAATTGGCGATCATGTTCGCCGCGGCAACCTGGCCGCCCTCTGTCATTGCCGGTGTCGGTTCACCAAAAATCTTGTCTTTCTCGATATCGATCAGGACCGAGGCCGGATTGGCAACCATGCCGAGCTGATTGGCAGCATCGGCCAAGTTTTGAGGTGATGAAAGCGATGAAACTTCCTCCTGGATGATCTGCACTTCGGTTGAGAGCTCTCGCTTTTCAATTTTTAGAGCCCTTAATTCGTAAGCATCGTGAGTAAGAACCATGTTCAGCGCAAGCTGACCCATCAAAACCAGCGCAATGCCGAGCACAAACACTAAACCCGCAGTCAGACTCGGCTTGAGTCGTCTTGCATCTTTTTCGCTGACCATGAATACGCTCATCAGAAAATCTCCAACTTTTCT
>DGPE01000025.1 GCA_002390305.1 Micrococcales bacterium UBA4448
ACCGATGTTCTTGATACCAAGGCTGGTTATCACCCGGCACTCTCCGGACCTCGCCAACCCGTGACCGGCAAAGCAAACTTTTTAACGAGCCGGTCACTAAATGGAGCATCGCTGAGAATAGCCATCGAAACTGGCTTGTTGCTCTTTCGTACTTCAATTCTTGAACCTGGGCCAAGGTCAATCGCGCGTCTTCCGTCACACCACATCACGCCGGCCCCAGGTGAACGCTTGAGGACCTCAATTGCAAGCTCTGAGTCCGGTGCAACCACTAAAGGCCGTGCAAAGAGCGCATGAGCCGAGATTGGTACCAGCATCATCGCCTGAACATCGGGCCAAATAACCGGACCACCGACGCTGAATGCATAGGCGGTAGAGCCGGTAGGGGTGCTGATCAAAACACCGTCACACCCAAATGAAGAAACCGGTCGAGAATCAACCTCCACCACCACTTCGAGCATTCGCTCTCTGGCACTTTTTTCTACCGACACTTCATTGAGGGCCCAACTTTCAAACACAACTTCAGAGCCTTCAAACACCTGCACTTTCAGGGCAACGCGATGGCCGACCTTATATGCCTTTTTGTCGATAGCGGCAATCACTACCTCGAGTTCATTTAGTTCTGCTTCGGACATGAATCCGATATGGCCTAGGTTCACGCCAATAAGAGGGGCTTCCTGCGCTCTGCTCAGTTCGGCAGCACGAAGAATCGAACCATCGCCTCCGAGCACTAAAACTATTTCAAGCGCTTGGTCTAAAAACTTTTTTGATTCGGAATTCGAGGATGCTGAAATACCAAGCCGATCAAAATCCTCGGTTGCGAACAAACAATTTAGTCCGAGCGCCTCCAAATTCGAACAGGCCTCCAGGGTTCGCTCGATCTGCAGGCCAGACTCGGCCGAAGAGACAACCAGAACATTCCTAGACATCAATAACCTTTCGAATGCTTCAAGACTAGTAAGTAGCGAAACGATTTATCTAGAGGTTGTGAACAGGCTGGACTTGATTATCAATCCCTACTTATGCTGGGCAAATAGTTTTTCGACCAATTGAGCCTCAAAGCCATATTCCGATTGCTCTGGTTTCATTAGAGCCAAGTACTCCCTGTTGCCATTGGTTCCCTTGATCGGGGATTCTGTCAAGCCCTTGCAATAGAGCCCGGCTCTTCGAGCTTCATCCAAGACTTGTTCAACCGCTCTGCGGCGTTCAGCATGGGATGACACCACACCGGTCGCACTTAGTGAATGCTTACCAACTTCAAACTGAGGCTTTATCAGCCAAATTTGAGGTGCACCTGGCGCTAACTCAGCTAGTTTTTGGCACACCAGCGTGAGCGAAATAAAGCTCAAGTCAACTACTACCAAAGCAATAGAGGCTCCACCTGCGACCTCGTCTACCTGAGTAATGCTCAGGTCACGTAGGTTTTGTCCCTCCATTGTGATCACCCTTGGATCTTCCCGGATGAAATCCACAAGCTGGTTGTGACCTACGTCAACGGAAAGCACTTTTTCAGCACCGCTTTCCAGCAAAACTTGCGTGAAGCCACCGGTGCTCGCTCCAGCATCAAGGCAAAAACCAGATGGAGACACCTTGAACACTTCGAGAGCATGTGCCAGCTTGTGCCCAGCCCTTGAGACAAAATCAATTCCTGCCGAAACTTCAACCCTGTCCTCAGGAGAAATTTTCTGAGAGGCCTTCTTGGCTACTTTCCTGTTGACCGTTACACGTTCAGCGGCAATGAGTGCGCTGGCTTGAGACCTGGATCTAGCTAGCGTGCGGATGACCATCTCGATGTCGAGTCGTTCGCTCAATTCAGCTGCTTCTCTAGTTGGACGACCAACTCTTCCAGGGCTGAGATTTGCTCTTCAACAGTTAATTTTTCGATCTCTGCCAACTTGGCTGTGATTTCAGATGCAGTCATTGTCAATTCCTAGCTGTAAATGGATGGTTCGACCTGGAGTCCGTAGATCGGCCGACCACTTCCCCAGATTAGGTGGCATGCTGCCTTTAGGGTCTCAAGTGATTTGGGGTTTCCAGAAACCAACACAACCGAATCTCCCAGCAGTTCAACAACCGACTTCCCGCACTTCGAACCTCGCTTGGTAGTTTCTGGCTCCACGTAGTTCTCGAATAGCCCGCTTAGGTCATCCAGAATATAGCTAGGTCGGTCCTCAGGCTTTGCCGCTACCAGCTCTTTTCTATTTGCTATGCCAGTCAGAACCACGGCCGATTCAATGCCAGCAGCATTGGCACCTCGAATGTCTGTGTCGAGCCGGTCTCCGACCATTAATGGCTTTTTGACCTTGAGTTTCTGGATTGCATAATCGAATATGGGGCGGTGTGGCTTACCCGCTACTTCGGGAAGTATCCCGACAGCGGTATGGACAGCTCCAACCAATGTTCCATTGCCAGGAGCAATGCCCTGCTCAACAGGGATTGTCCAATCCTGATTGGTTGCAATCCAGATAGCGCCGCCCTGAATTGCAAAAGATGCCTGAGCAAGTTCACGCCAGGAAACGTCGGGACTGAAGCCCTGGATCACCGCTGCAGGCTGCGTTGACGCATGATCGACGACCTCAAAACCTTCAAGCGAAACCTCATGCCTGAGACCTTCGCCTCCAACTACGAGCACCTTTGACCCAGCTGGAATCTTGCTTGCCAGCAGTGAAGCCCCCGACATTGCTGAACCGATGATTTGACTGGGAACTACTTTGATTCCGAGGCCGACTAGCTGCTCGGCAATGGTGTCTGGCCTTCTGGAGGAGTTATTCGTGAGGTACCCGAGGATTTTTCCAGAGTCCTGAAATTTAGTGATGCTATCGACAGCGTTTGGAATTGCAATAGCGCCCTTATAGACCACGCCATCTAAATCAAGCAGAACGGAGTCGAAGCTATCTACCAGCACCTCTAGGACCTCTCCCTTTGGAATCAGGACGCTTTGGTCTGTCCGGTCTTGAAGAAGAGCCATCACGAGGTGTGGATCTACGCTCACCATCACGAGGCGTGGATTTACGCTCACCATCACGAGGTGTGGATTTACGCTC
>DGPE01000041.1 GCA_002390305.1 Micrococcales bacterium UBA4448
ATCCAGCGCGGGGAATTCGTATTCCTGGTTGGAACCTCGGGATCTGGAAAATCTTCAATGCTTCGCATGATGCTCAGAGAAGAGCGGCCTGATTCAGGCAATGTGTTGGTGCTGGGGGAGAACCTTCTTAGGCTTCCGGCCAGGAGAGTTCCGCAGTTCCGCAGGCAGCTGGGTGTGGTGTTTCAGGATTTTAGGTTGCTGCCCAATAAGACTGTCTATCAAAACATTGCCTTTGCGCTGAAGGTAATAGGTAAACCACGAGCTTTTATTGAAACAGCGGTTCCCGATGTCTTGCGTTTGGTCGGGCTGGAGCATAAGTCTGATTCCTTGCCGGCAGCTCTTTCCGGCGGTGAGCAGCAGCGAGTTGCGATTGCCAGGGCGGTAGTAAATCGCCCTGAGATTTTGCTGGCTGATGAGCCAACTGGAAACTTGGACCCTGCTTCCAGCACTGAAATCATGAATCTGCTTGAGCGAATAAACCTTGCCGGCACCACGATAGTTATGGCCACCCACGATAGAAACATTGTTGACCGGATGCAGAAACGCGTAGTTGAAATAAGTAACGGCGAGATTGTTCGGGATGCAGAAACTGCAAGCTATAAAGAGCTGCCCTCAGAGCCGATGCTGATAATTCCAGAACCAAAAGACTTTGAGGAAAAGCCATGAAGTTAGGTTTTATCCTTTCCGAAATGTGGACGGGAATCAGGGGTAATTTCTCTATGGTCGTGTCCATCATTCTGGTCACGTTTGTGTCGTTGAGTTTTGTCTCGGTTGCTGCGCTGTTGCAGCTCCAAGTGGGCAACATGAAAAATTACTGGTACGACCGCGCTCAAATAGCGATTTATCTTTGTTCAGATTTTTCGCCAGAAGAGCAGTGCCCTGCCGGGGTGGCCAGCGCTGGAGAAATAGCCGCAGTCCAGGCAACACTGCAATCGCAGGCACTGAACCCTCACATTGAAGCTTTCTATTTTGAGTCGCAGCAGGATGCTTTTGATCGCTTCTTGGCTGAGTCTGAAGACTTGTCAGCTGCACAATACCTGTTGCCGGAACAGCTCAACCAGGCATTCTGGGTGAACCTGGTGAATCCGGAAAAGACCGAGCTGATTGTTGAGGCCTTTGGATCTCAGCCAGGGGTTGCTGAAGTTCGAGATCAGCGTGGCTATTTGGATCAAATTATTAATTTCTTGAATGTGTCTTCTCTGGCCGTTGCGGGTGTGGCGGCAATAATGCTGTTTAGTGCCGCACTTCTAACCACAACAACAATTCGCCTGAGTGCTTTTTCTAGAAGGCGAGAGATTTCAATTATGAGATTGGTCGGTGCATCAAGCGCGAGTATCCAACTGCCCTTTATTCTCGAGGGTTTGCTTGCAGCGCTCATCGGCGGCGGCTTAGCGATTGGAGTTGTTGGCTTTGGAACTCAGTATTTTGTGACTGACTTGCTTGCAGAACAGCTTGCATTTACAAGTTTCGTGGGAATCGCAGATGTCTGGCAGATTGCTCCTGCAGTTATTGGGGCTGGTGCATTGATTGCTACTTTGGCGGCTGCAGTTTCGACATTTCGACATGTTCGAGTCTAAATAGTCGGCATTTTTATGATTTTTTGCTAAAACCCAATACATCACGAATTTATAAAGATTCTGCGCAGAATTAAGTTGCGTGCCAGACTACGCACCCCTTAGAATTGAGGTTTGCTTCCCTAACCCATGCCAAACGAATAAATAGCGGTTTTTTTGGCGTGATGCATATGTTGGCGTCATTGGTTTAGGAATGCAGATTCCCGCCTGAAATCGACAACCCTAGGGGTATTAACTTTGGCTGCTGCGAAAAACGCTAAATCCATCAAGTCCGCAAAAAATTCTCGCTCGGCAATGCGTCCAACCTTTGCCAAGCACCCAGATCCAATCGAGATTCCAGATCTTCTCTCTCTTCAGACTGAGAGCTTTGACTGGTTGGTCGGTAACCCTGCATGGCGTGAGATCGCCGGCAAGGATGCTAAAACCGGTCTTGACGAGGTCTTCGAGGAGATCAGCCCCATTGAGGACAGCTCAAACGCTGCCCAGGATGCGAAGATGGGTCTTTCTTTCTCAGAGCCAATGCTCTTTGACCCCACCTACACTCCTGATCAGTGCAAGGAAAAGGGCAAGAGCTTCACCAAGCCGATGTATATCAAGGCAGAGTTCACTAACTACTTGACCGGTGAAATCAAGAGCCAGACCGTTTTCATGGGGGATTTCCCAGTGATGACCGGCAAGGGCACATTCATTATTAACGGAACCGAGCGTGTGGTTGTTTCACAGCTGGTTCGCTCTCCAGGTGTTTACTTCTCGGTGTCAACCAACACCACTGGAAACCTAGACGTTCGCAACAACAAGGCTCAGATCATTCCGAGCCGCGGTTCTTACCTAGAGTTTTTGACTGAGTGGGTCAAGGACGAGCGTAAGCCGGCCGCAAGATTCGGCAAGCCGATTTTGCAGGTTCAGGTTGACCGCAAGACCAAGGTTTCAGCAACTATCTTCTTGAAGGCCCTTGGCTTTACTGCAGATGAAATCCGCGCAGAGTTCTCAGACATCAAAGCTGCCGCTGCTGCCAGCCCACTTGGTATCAGTTACGACGAAGACATCATTGAGCGCACGCTTGAGTATGACGAGTCAAAGGTGTTCCCAAACGGCATCAACTCAAAAGAGGATGCACTTCGTGAGGTTTACCGCAAGGTTCGCGGTGAGGCTGCTGGTGCGGAGGTTGCAGAGGCATGGCTTCGCAGCACCTACTTTGAGGGCAAGCGCTACAACCTTGCTCGCGTTGGCCGTCACAAGCTAAACCGCAAGCTTTCCGTAAACCAGGATGCCGAGACCACCACTTTGACTCGCGAGGACATCGTCGCGACTTTGAAGTACTTGCTCTTGTTTGACCTAACCCTTGCTAACAACGTTTCTTCAAACACTCAGCGTGCTGAGTTCACAGTGAAGATGGCTGGCAAGAAGACCAACTTGGTTGTTAGCTCTGACGACATCGATGATTTCTCAAACCGTCGTATCCGTTCGGTTGGCGAGCTAATTCAAAACCAGGTCCGTATAGGCCTAAGCCGAATGGAGCGAGTTGTTCGCGAGCGTATGTCCACCCAGGACATCGAGGCGATTACACCTCAGACACTTATTAACTTGCGCCCAGTTGTTTCAGCAATCAAGGAATTCTTTGGTGCTAGCCAGCTGTCGCAGTTCATGGACCAGACCAATCCGCTCGCCGAAATCACGCACAAGCGCCGTGTTTCCGCCCTGGGCCCGGGTGGTCTGACCCGCGAACGCGCAGGCTTCGAAGTGCGCGACGTGCACGTAACCCATTACGGCCGCGTCTGCCCTATCG
>DGPE01000003.1:0-400 GCA_002390305.1 Micrococcales bacterium UBA4448
CATGGTTATGCGTTCACCACCTGTTGAAGCACGCTCTGGAAAAACTTCAGCCCATCAATACCTGAACGCATTGCGGTCTTGGTGTCTGGACCAAAACCTGGTTCAACTGCGTGCTCTGGGTGTGGCATGAGGCCTACGACATTGCCTCTTTTATTTGTGAGCCCCGCAATGTCGTTTAGTGAGCCGTTTGGGTTTCCGTCGAGGTAGCGGAAGGTGATTAGATTCTCGTCTTCAAGCATCTTCAAGGTCTCATCGCTTGCGATGTAACCACCCTCACCGTTTTTCAGTGGAATCAAAATCTCTTCGTCTTTTTCAAACATGTTGGTCCATGAGGTTTGGTTGTTCTCGACCCTAAGCTTCTGGTCCTTGCAAACAAAGTGCTGCTTTTCGTTTCTGATCA
>DGPE01000003.1:482-13257 GCA_002390305.1 Micrococcales bacterium UBA4448
ACCTCTTTGGTTGCAGGAGCTTGGGCAGCGATTGCTCCACAGCGAAGGTAGTCGCCGTAGGAGAAGCCCCCTGGTAAAACAACTGCGTCAACTTTTTTTAGATCGTCATCGGCATGCCAGAGCGGTACTGGCGTTCCGCCGGCAAGCCGGATGGCTCTTTGGGCATCCCGGTCATCCAGAGTCCCGGGGTAGGTGATTACGCCTATCTTCATGCTCAGTCTTCTTTTGTAACTGCTACGACATCTTCGATGACGTCGTTGGAGAGGAAGTTTGCGGCTTGGGTCTTGGCCTCTTCTAAGTCTTTGTCTGTGATTTCACGGTCGAAGTGGAGTTCAATGCGCTTGCCGATGCGGACTGCTGAAATTTCTTTTTGACCTGAGCGGTGCAGCGAGTTTGCAACCGCCTTTCCCTGAGGGTCCAACAGGTCTTGCTTTGGCATGATCTCAACGATGATCTTTGGCACTTTTACCCTTCGGTTTGCTGGTCTTGCCAGTTTCGGGATGAATTGTTTATGGAATGCGACCTTGCAATAGCCAATAGTTTATCGGCTATCGAGGACCCTCCAAGCAGACACATCGTCGAACTTGATACCCTACGCTCTCAAGGCGCGCACTCTCAATGTGGGGGTAGTTGCTTATTGGACCGAGGTCTTCTTTGATTCTCGATACCAAACCACGAGACCTACAGAAATCGCAGTTGCGAGGCTGGCACCAAACCAGGCGATAGTTGCATTGCTAGGCGCCACAATGCTCTGTCCTGCCAACGCTTGGAAATACAGGACGAGAACGCTCAGCACGTAGATTGTGGCAAAGCTGCCCACAAGTGCTTTTTGAGCGCTTCTGCTGGAGACTGTTGCGGCAATCAATACTGCAAATAGTGGCAAGACCTGAATGGCATGGAGCCCTAGGAAGTGAGAGATTCGCAAGTCACCGGCAACCGTAGACCAGCCAAGAAAAGGCAGCCCCTGGCCGCCATCTGCCGCGCCAACGGTGTGGGCTCCAGCAATACCTTCCCAGTCACCAGATTGTGCCCCACTGAGTTGGCTTTCATTGGGGGGCGTCATTGTGAATGCGATCCCCATGCCCAACAGTGCAATGACAACACCACAGCGAATTCCGCTTCTAACCAAAGTGGACACCTCGTTGGTTCGCCACAGCATTGCAGCGACGCCAAAGGTTGCCCCCCAGACCGCAGCAATTGCAGTTGCCATTACCGACCAAATTGCGATGTTGAAGGCGCTACTGACATTGAAGTGGCTGGTTTGGCCAGACGCGGCCATGCCGGCGATGACAATAATCTCAATTGCCAGGAAAATTACGATCGCAACTCCGAAGAGGTAGGCCGCCTTCTTCGCTCTTGTGACAAGAGAGTAAAACCAGGAAAGGGTGGCTGTGTAAATTGCCCCCGAAATCAAGAACTTCAACGGTTTTTCCCAGATTGGCACTCCGAGCAATTCGCGCGTGTCTGTGAAATACAAAAAAGCAACTATCACCACACCGACCAGGGTGAGGATTGTAAAAATATTTAGGGGACCGTGATCAAAGCGAAGCGCCCTACGTTTCTCGACGAAAGGTTCCATAGCAAACAACTTACTACTTGAGCATTTTGGGTTTTCCTCAACTGGAGACGATGATTCGACTCACACGCAGTTGACCCAACAGATTGGACTTGTTGCTACCGCTTCAGGTAGCCAGCCACTGCTTCAAGAACCAGTAGTGCACCGAGCCTTATCGTCCTTTGATCTTCGGTGTCCTTTGATACGTCAATCTCGGTTATGTCTAGACCACGCACCAGGGAATCTGTTACCAAGAGCCTTGCAGCTTGGCGAAGTTCAAAGGCTGAGATGCCGCCCGGCGCTGCCGCCGGGCAGGCCGGAACAACACTTTGATCGCAGACATCCACATCAAGGTCAACGTGGATCGGTCCCCGGCTAGCTCCTGCGATGGCTAGCGCTTTCTTGCAAGCACTAGCGATACCGATGTTTGCAACCTCGGTTCTGGTTATCACGGTGATGCCGAGTGAATCGGCAAGTTGTTCGTAGTCAGGGGAATTAGAAAAGTCATTTATGCCAATTTGGACCACTTGTTTTGGGTTTAGGCCAGCCTCGATGAGTCTCCTAACCGGGCTTCCATTTGAGTTGCCATCTCTCAGGTCGTGGTGGGCATCGAGGGTGATGAGCCCTGCGCTTGAAAGCTTGTTTCCATGGACACCAAGGGCGGCTGCATAGGTAATTGAGTTATCTCCGCCGAGGGCAATAGTGAGTTCTTTGTTTGCGGCGCTGATGGTTTCTATTGTTTGCTGTTCGTTTTGTTCTGGGTTTGCTATCTCGCCCAAGTCTTGAATCGATTGAACAGCGACGTTTTTATCTGCGCTATAGGACTGGGTGGAAAACCTGTGAAGTGCTTCTCTTATTGCTTTTGGGGTTAGGTGAGCATTGGTTTGGCTAATTGAGAAGCTGTGGGCAGGAATATCAATCAGGCCAATAACCGATTCGGCATTGGTGATTAGTGAACTTGCTCGTTGCCACTTGGGGTCTTCAGCCACTGTGACCAAACCTTCCGGATAGCTCATCGGCTGCTCTTGAAAGAGCAGAAGCCAACTGGTCTAACTGTAGCTTTTCTAGCTGCTGAGATTGCAACGTGATTGCTAAACCAGCGATTGGGTGATTTAGGCGATCAAGGATTGCGACCCCAACCGAGGCGTAACCAAGTGTTACTTCGTCAACCTCTAAGGCGAAGCCGGCCTGTGTTTCTGTTGCAAGCAAGCTATTTAGTTCCCTGAGGGTTTTTGGTCCAAGCGGGGTTCTTTTCGATAGCTCACCACTGCCAAAAGTGGCAATTAGCTGTTTTTGACCGAGGTGAGCAAGCATCGATCTGCCGGAGGCGGTCAGGTGGGCGGGGAGTCTTACGCCGACGTCGGTGACCAGCTTCAAGCTTCTTATTGGCCGCTGTTCAATCAGGTAAAGAACATCGGAACCATCTAACACGCCAAGGTGGCCAACCACGTTTGCTCGTTTTGATAGCTCGTCTACGAGTTTGGTAATAACCGGTCTGGCAAGTCTTTCCAGTGGCTCATGCCTTTTATAGGCACTTCCAAGCTCCCAAGCGGCAAGACCTAGCCCCCAGCGCTTGTCTTCGGTGAAGTGAATAGCAAAGCCTTGAGATTCAAGGACTTCAAGTAACTGGTAGCAGCTGGATCTTGGTATTTCGAGTTTTTGGGCAAGGCGATTTGCTGTTGTTGGCTGACCTAATTCCGCCATGAGCCTCAGCAGTGAGAGTGTTCTTTCGGCTGCGGGAACTCTGGACATGTTTCTAGTATGTCTGAAATCTCAGACACAAGTATCCGTTCTTCGATTGAAGTTGGCCTCGGTTGGCTGTGAACTTCAGTTATGAACTCAATGGCGCGTACCGTAAGGGCAGCAACCGGCAATACTTTGACCACTCAGGGCTGGCAGCAAGAGGCTGCACTCAGGATGCTCTATAACAACCTGGACCCCTCGGTTGCCGAGCACCCCGAAGAACTTATTGTCTATGGTGGCAGCGGAAAAGCGGCCAGAAATTGGGAGAGCTTTGATGCTCTAGCCAATACTCTTACTCAGCTCAAGAACGATGAGACCATGCTGGTGCAGTCCGGCAAGCCGGTCGGTGTCTTCCAAACTCACGAGTGGGCACCGAGAGTTATTCTGGCCAACAGCAATCTGGTTGGAGACTGGGCTACTTGGCCAGAATTTAGAAGGCTCGAAAAAATGGGTCTGACGATGTATGGGCAGATGACCGCCGGGTCCTGGATCTACATCGGCACCCAGGGCATTTTGCAGGGCACCTATGAAACATTCGCGGCGGTAGCCGAAAAGAGATTTGCAGGAACCCTTGCCGGAACAATTACCCTGACCGGCGGTTGCGGTGGCATGGGTGGTGCACAGCCGTTGGCTGTGACCATGAACGAGGGTGTCTGCCTGATTGTTGACATCGACGAGTCAAGACTTCAAAAGCGATTGCAGACCAGATACCTGGATGAAATCGCAACCGACATCGACGACGCCATTGAGAGAGTCACCAGATATAAGAGCCAGCGCAAGGCAATCTCAGTTGGGCTAGTGGGCAATGCTGCCACTATCTTCCCCGAGCTACTAAAGCGTGAGGTGCCAATCGATATTGTGACCGACCAGACCAGCGCTCACGATCCGCTCTATTACATTCCAGAGGGTGTGGAGCTATCAGCGGCCAAAGAATATGCTGCATCCAGCCCTACAGAGTTCACAGACCGCGCAGAAGCCGCAATGGCTAAGCAGGTGGAAGCAATGGTTGGTTTTATGGCCAAGGGCGCCGAAGTCTTTGACTACGGAAACTCAATCCGCGACGAGGCCAGAAAGGGCGGCTATAAAGATGCTTTCAAGTTCCCTGGTTTTGTTCCGGCCTACATCAGGCCACTGTTCTGCGAGGGGAAGGGCCCCTTCCGCTGGGTCGCACTATCGGGAGACAAGAAAGATATTTACCGAACCGACCAGGCGATTCTTGAGCTGTTTCCTGAAAATAAGCACCTTAACCGCTGGATCAAGCTTGCGCAAGAAAGAGTTGAATTCCAGGGCCTGCCAGCAAGAATTTGCTGGCTCGGTTACGGCGAGCGCGATAAAGCCGGTGCTGCATTCAATGAGTTGGTAAGAACTGGAGAGGTTTCTGCACCGATTGTTATCGGTCGTGACCACCTTGATTGTGGCAGCGTTGCATCTCCTTACCGAGAGACCGAAGCAATGCTTGATGGCTCGGATGCGATTGCTGACTGGCCGCTACTAAACGCGATGATTAATGTGGCCTCTGGTGCCAGCTGGGTATCTCTCCACCACGGTGGCGGAGTTGGAATGGGTCGCTCTATTCACTCCGGTCAGGTGTCGGTTGCTGATGGCACCGAGTTGGCCGCCCAGAAGCTGCAGCGAGTTTTGACAAATGACCCCGGCATGGGTGTTATTCGTCACGTTGACGCTGGTTACCCGGAAGCAAAGAGCGTTGCGCGTGAAAAGCACGTCCACATTCCAATGTTGGATACCGAATAAATGGCAACCTGTTATCGAAACATTGCAAGCCTTGTTTCACCGGCAGCAGCAGTTGGTGAGCTGATAGTAATTACCGATGCCGCCATGGTGGTTGAAAATGGCCAGGTCAGCTGGCTCGGTAAGGACAGCGATGCACCGTCCTGTGAGACCGAGGTTGATCTAATGGGCAAGACTGTGATTCCAGGCTTTGTTGATTCACATTCTCACTTGGTGTTTGGTGGCGAGCGCTCCGAGGAATTTGCCAGTCGAATGAACGGCGAGAAATATCAGGCCGGCGGCATCAAGTCGACTGTTGCCGCAACCAGAAATGCAACCGCCGCCGACCTCAGATCGAACACCGCCATGTTGGTTCAAGAGTTTTACGCAAGCGGGATTACTACCTTTGAAATCAAATCCGGCTATGGCCTAGATGTTGAAACCGAGAAGCTATCGCTTGAAATTGCCAGCGAATTTACCGACGAGGTCACTTTCTTGGGTGCTCACGTTGTGCCAAGTGGCAGTGACCCAGACCAATACACCGACTTGGTTGCAGGCGAAATGCTTAAAAGCATCAAAGCCAAATGGGTCGATGTCTTCTGCGATAAAGGAGCCTTTAGCGTTGCCCAGGCCAGGAAAGTTCTAACCGCCGGCATTGCAGCTGGGCTAAAGCCCAGGATGCACGCCAACCAGCTTTCCAACATCGGGGCTATCGCATTGGCGGTTGAGCTGGACTGCGCATCGGTGGATCACTGCACGTTCTTGGATGATGATGACATCGAGCTTCTAAGAAACTCCAACACCGTGGCAACTCTGTTGCCGGGAGCCGAGTTTTCAACCAGAAGCATCTACCCGCAGGGTGGCAAGCTCATGAATGCAGGAGTTGTTGTCGCACTTGCAACTGACTGCAATCCCGGCTCTAGCTTCACCACTTCGATGCCCTTTTGCATTGCGGTGGCGGTTAGAGACATGGGCTTCAGCGTTGATCAAGCAATTTGGGCCGCCACCAAGGGTGGTGCGATGGCCCTTCGAGGCAACCGGGGAGTGCTTGAGGTTGGTGTCAGAGCGGATTTCGTGGTGCTGGATGCACCAAACCACATCTACCTGGCCTATCGGCCCGGGGTAGCAATCATCAGCCAGACCTTTCTGCAGGGCAGAAAAGTCTACGAGAGGCGCTAAATGAACCAGATAGAAATTTCAACCGCCGGACTGAAGCTCGAAGATGTGGTCCAGGTTGCAAGGTTTGGGGCCAAGATCACCATTTCGACCGCTGCCATAAATGCCATGGACGCTACTCGAAAGCACATTGAAGAACTGGCAAATGCCGAGGATCCGGTTTATGGCATCTCCACCGGCTTTGGCGCTTTGGCTCAGCGACACATTCCGCAGGCAGACCGGGACCAGCTGCAGAAGTCTCTAATTCGTTCCCATGCCGCAGGCATGGGAGACCCGGTTGAAAAAGAAGTGGTTCGCGCGCTGATGCTGCTTCGACTAAAAACCATGTGCTCGGGTCAAACCGGAGTCAGGTCATTGATCGCAACAACATATGCGGCAATTCTGAATGCCGGCATCACTCCAAAAGTTTTGGAGTATGGGTCTTTGGGTTGCTCCGGAGATCTAGCACCACTTGCGCACTGTGCTTTGGTGCTGATGGGCGAGGGAACCGCTTATGGCCCCGATGGCCAAGAGCAGCCTGCCGCCACCCTCTTGGAAGCTGCCGGGATCAAGCCGGTGGAACTCAGAGAAAAAGAGGGCCTAGCTCTTATTAATGGCACCGATGGCATGCTTGGCATGCTGATCATGGCCTGCCATGATCTGGCAGCCCTGCTTGATCAGGGTGACTTGATTGCGGCAATGAGCATTGAGGGCCAACTCGGAACCGACCAGACACTTCGGAGCCAGCTGCATCAAGACCTACGTCCGCACCCAGGCCAAGCAGTGAGCGCAAATAACATGTTCAGCGCGCTTTCGGGTAGTGAAATCATTGCTTCCCATCGCCACGGCGATGGGGTTGTGCAGGACGCCTACTCGCTGCGCTGCGCACCTCAGGTTTCCGGTGCTGTGAGAGACACCCTTTCTCACGCTCAGCTGGTTGCAGGTCGCGAACTTGCTGCGATTATCGATAACCCAGTTGTGCTATCAACCGGGGAAGTTAGCTCCAATGGCAATTTCCACGGCGCCCCGGTCGGCTACGTACTGGACTTTTTGGCAATTGCAGTTGCAGACCTCGGCTCGATTAGTGAGCGCAGGACCGATCGGTTCTTGGATGTTTCCAGAAACCGTGGCCTGCCACACTTTTTGGCGCATGACGCCGGTGTTGATTCTGGTTTGATGATTGCTCAATACACCCAAGCTGGAATGGTGTCTGAAAACAAGCGACTGGCAGTTCCTGCCAGCGTTGATTCGATTCCTTCTTCGGCGATGCAGGAGGATCATGTTTCCATGGGCTGGCATGCCGCTAGGAAGCTGAGAAAGGCTGTCGATAATCTGCGCAGGATTATCGCCATCGAATTAGTGGCTGCTGCTCGAGCAGTGGAATTGCGTGCTCCGCTAGCACCGGCAAGTAAAACTGGAGCAGTTATCTCCTCGTTGCGCGAACAGGTTATGGGCATGGGTCCAGACCGAGAGCTGAGCGGCGAGCTAGAGGCTGCTAACCAGTTTTTGATAAACGGCTTCAGTTGGAATTCGGCTAGCTAGTAATAAAGCTCTCAATTGGAGGGCAGGTGCAAGTGAGGTTTCTATCACCAAACGCCCCATCAAGTCTTCTAACCGGAGGCCAGTACTTACCTTTTGACTGCCCTGCAACCGGGAACACTGCTGTGTCTCTGGAGTAGGGGTGATCCCAGTCCTCAGTGAGCTGTCTTGCGGTGTGAGGGGCATTTACCAGCGGGTTGTCATCTGTTGGCCATACGCCATCTTGAACCTTTGCAGCCTCTTGTCTAATGGCAAGCATGGCATCGATGAACCTGTCCAACTCCTCCAATGGTTCAGACTCGGTTGGCTCGATCATTAGCGTTCCGTTGACCGGGAAGCTCATCGTTGGCGCATGGAAACCGTAGTCAACCAATCTCTTGGCAACATCGTCATTCGAGATTCCAGCTTCTGCTTGAAGCGGGCGAATGTCGATGATTGCCTCGTGGGCAACTAGGCCGTTCTTTCCGGTGTAGAGCAGCGGGAAGGCATCGGAGAGTTTCTTGGCAACGTAGTTGGCGCTCAGAACTGCAACAGCTGTTGCATCCATAAGACCTTCATTGCCCATCATCTGGACATAGGCCCAGGAGATCGGCAGGATGCTCGGCGAACCAAAAGGTGCCCCAGAAACTGGACCGTAGTTCGGTAGTTCAATCTGGGCCATGATGTGGCCGGGGAGGAAGTCTTGAAGGTGAGATCTTGCAACAACCGGGCCAACACCCGGTCCGCCACCACCGTGAGGGATGCAGAAGGTCTTGTGAAGGTTTAGGTGAGAGACATCGCCACCGAATTCACCAAACTTCGCATAGCCAACAACCGCGTTGGTGTTTGCACCATCGATGTAGACCTGGCCGCCTGCTGCATGAACCAGATCACAGATTTCAACAACAGCTTCCTCGTAGACTCCGTGGGTTGAAGGGTATGTAATCATTAGGGCCGCAAGGGTGTCACCGGTCTCAGCAATCTTTTGCTTAAGGTCAAGGACATCGACGTTTCCATCTGAGTCGCAACCGATAACAACCACCTGGAAGCCAGCCAAAACAGCACTTGCTCCATTGGTGCCGTGAGCAGAAGATGGAATCAGGCAAATGTTTCTTTGGAAATCACCGCGAGAGCGGTGGTAACCACGAATCGCCATCATGCCAGCCAGCTCACCCTGGCTGCCAGCGTTTGGTTGAAGCGACACTGCCTCATAGCCTGTGATATCGCTCAACCAGCTACTCAGTTCAGCTATAAGTTCGATGTAGCCCTGGGTGTCCTCGGCTGGCGCGAACGGGTGAAGGTTTGCAATTTCTGGCCACGTGACAGCTTCCATCTCAGTCACAGAGTTCAGCTTCATGGTGCAGGAGCCAAGAGGAATCATTCCTCGGTCAAGTGCGTAGTCATAGTCGGCTAGCTTCTTCAGATAGCGCATCATTGCCGTTTCGGAATGATGACTATTGAAAACCGGGTGCTCAAGATATTTAGAGGTTCTGTGGTTTTTCAGTCTGTCGGTTGCATCTTCTGGCTTTGGTGCCCTTGCTCCAAATGCCCCGGCGAGTTCGGCGAGGTGTTCCCAGGTAGTGCTCTCGTCAACCGAGATGCCAATGGTTTCATCGTCAACGATCAAGAAGGTCAGGTCTTTTGCCCTTGCCGCCTGGTAGAACTTCTCGGCATCGGTTCCAGTGATTCTGATGGTGTCAAAAAAGTGCTCATTTTGCAGCTGGAAGCCAACTTCTTCCAAAACCTTGGCTAGGGCTGAAGTCTTGTGGTGAATTTCAGTGGCAATTGCCTTTAGGTCTTTGGGACCGTGGTAGACCGCATACATGCCAGCCATCACAGCTAGCAGCACCTGTGCGGTGCAAATGTTGCTGGTCGCCTTCTCACGTCTGATGTGCTGCTCTCTGGTCTGAAGCGTGAGGCGGTATGCAGGAGCACCTTCAGCATCAACTGACACTCCAACCAATCGTCCTGGCAAGGTGCGCTCGAGTTTTTCGCGTACCGCTAGGTAGCCAGCATGTGGACCACCAAAGCCCATTGGCACGCCAAAGCGCTGGGTTGTGCCACAAACAACGTCGGCCCCGGCCTCTCCCGGCGGACGAATAAGTGTCAAGGCCATTAGATCGGCGCTCGCAAGTGCTAAGCCTCCAAACTCGTGAACTTTGGCAAAGATGCCATCAAAGTCGATGATTCTTCCTGATGCTCCTGGGTACTGCACAACTGCACCGAAGCACTCCTGGTCCAGCTGTTCCGGCTTGGTTGGGTCAAAATATGAAACTACAACTCCGAGAGGCTCTGCTCGGTGTTCAATTAGAGACTTCGTTTGTGGGTAGAGGTCCTTGTCCACAAAAAAGACATTCGAGTCGCTGTCAGCGCTGCGCTTGGCAACAAGCATTGCTTCAACCACTGCTGTTGACTCATCCAGCATCGAGGCGTTGGCTGTTTTCATTCCAGTGAGCTCAGTGACCATAGTCTGGAAGTTGATGATTGCTTCTAGGCGTCCCTGGCTGATCTCAGGCTGGTAGGGCGTGTAGGCGGTATACCAGCTTGGGTTTTCTAAAACGTTTCTCTTAATGACAGCAGGGGTTCTGGTTCCGTAGTAGCCAAGACCCATAAAGGTCTGAGTAATTCGGTTCTTGGAAGCAATGCCATGCAGGCGGTCAAGTGCCTCATCTTCGCTTATTGCCTCCGGGAGTGAACTGTGACCCCGATAGTGAATCGCTTCTGGGAGGGCGCTCTCCATGAGCTCCGTTAGATCTTTAATCCCAAGGTATTCCAGCATGTGTTGCTGCTGGCTGGCATTTGGTCCGATGTGGCGGTTACGAAAGTTATGGTGATCTAGTAACAATTACTCTCCAACTAGTGCGTCGTATTCGGTGGATGACATAAGGTCTGGCATTGAGGTATAACGAATTTTAATCAACCATCCATCCCCAAATGGGTCTTGATTTACCGTGTCGGGTGTTTGATCGAGTGAACTGTTGACCCCGATGATTTCTCCGTCCATCGGGGCGTAGAGCTCACCGACTGATTTAGTTGATTCGATCTCACCACAAATCTTCATGTGAGCGGCATCCGAACCGACCTTTGGCAAATCAACGTAGACAATCTCACCCAGGGCATCAGCGGCATACTTGGTGATCCCGACTGTTGCCACATCGCCTTCGATGAGGATCCACTCGTGCTCTTTGGTGTATTTAAGGTTCTCAGGATTTGCCATTTGATTTCTACTTTCCACGCTTATAAAACGGTAACTCAACAACTGTGTAAAAAATTCTCGTTCCACGAACATCTGCCTCTACGCTTGAACCAATTTCAAGACCCAGGCCTGAATCCAATAGCGCAAGCGCTATTGGCACCTGCATTGTTGGCGATAGCACCCCAGAGGTGATTGTTCCAATCGCTTCGATTTGTCCAGGTAAGAATACTTCGTAGTCGGCTCGTGCTGCTCTTCTGCCTTCGCCTCTAAGGCCAAAAAGTTTTTGCTTTGGCTGCTTGGCTGCTTCCAACGCCTCCTTGCCGACAAACTCCGGCTTGTCGAAGCGAATTACCTTGCCCAGGTTTGCACTAAATGGTGTGAGGTCCCTGGTTAGCTCGTGACCGTAGAGAGGCATGCCCGCCTCTAGTCTGAGGGTGTCGCGACAGGCAAGGCCGCATGGCGTCACGCCATCTTGCGATGTCAGCAACTGCCAGATTTCACTCGGGTCACCGCCGATGAAGATCTCAAAGCCGTCTTCACCGGTGTAGCCGGTTCTTGCAAGGAAAACATCCTGGCCCCCGAGCGTTGCTGCGGCAATTGAGTAATACTTCAGAACAGTCAGGTCAACATTTACCAGTGGGCCCAGAATTTCCTTGGTGTTTGGGCCTTGCAGGGCTATCAGTGACCAGAGATCGGACTCATCTGCCACTGTCGTGTTTGGAAAATCTGAAAGCCTTGACTGCAGGGCCTCAACAACCTGGTGGTGGTTGCCAGCGTTGGCAACGATCATGAATTCGTCATCGTCCAACCGGTAGACAATCAAGTCGTCGATGATGCCGCCGTCTTCGGCGCAGATCATCGAGTACTTTGCTCTGCCGTTCTCTATTTCCGAGAGCTTGGAAATAAGTGCGTAGTCAAGAAAATCTTCGGCTTGGCCAGTGACTCTGATCTCTGCCATATGGCTGATATCAAACAGACCACAGCCATTTCTAACGCTGTGGTGTTCGTCTATGTCCGACCCATAGCGAACCGGCATGTTCCAGCCACCAAACTCGGTGAAACTGGCCCCCAGTTTTTCATGCTCCGCTTTGAGTTGAGTATTTAACACTCAACCAGACTACCTACTTTTATTGGCTAGAAATCACTCTTGCCCAAGGTTGCCAGTGAGTCTGCCGTGGAGGCGTTCACTGGCCTGATTCATGCCCTTGATATAGACGTTTTTATGCATTGATTCATACTTCGTGGTGATTGAATCAAGAGCAGCAATTGTTGATGCATCCCAGATGTGAGAGTTAGTGACATCGATCACAATTTCGTCCGGGTCATCTGAGTATTCAAACAGGGTAGTCAGGTCATTGCTCGATGCAAAAAAGAGCTCACCTTCAACTGTGTAGTAGGCAACTGAAACTTCGTCATCGCCACCAACTGTTCTGGTCACCGAGGCAAAGTGAGCAACTCTCCTTGCAAAGGCGATCATGGCAACAATCACACCAACAATCACACCGATTGCGAGGTTGTGAGTCCAGACCACAACGGCAACGGTTGCAACCATTACCGTGGTTTCGCTCTTAGGCATCCGTTTTAGCGTGCTGAGCTGAATGCTGTGCCAATCAAAGGTTCCAAAAGAGACCATAAGCATCACTGCCACCAGCGCAGCCATCGGAATCTGGGCGACAATGTCGCCCAAGCTGACAACAAGAATTAGCAAAAAGACTCCGGCCAGGAAGGTGGAGATTCTGGTTCTTGCACCCGATGCCTTCACGTTGATCATGGTCTGACCGATCATTGCGCAACCACCCATACCGCCTAAGAAGCCAGAAAGGATGTTTCCAACGCCCTGAGCCAAAGACTCACGCGTCTTTTGGCTGTGGGTGTCTGTT
>DGPE01000080.1 GCA_002390305.1 Micrococcales bacterium UBA4448
TAAATTCAGCTCCTGGTACCGCATTCAAGACAAGCTCCTCGAACCTTCGCATGTGCGAGCCGTCGTTTACTTGAGTGTCCAGCGCGGCTTGAAGCACGAATCTCAGTTCATCAAGTATTGGGACTGCGAATGGTTCAATTGAAGAAGCTAGGACGTTGAGTTCTGCGGCCACCTGCTCTACTGATAGACCTGCACGTATTTGATCTTGGACGTACTTAGGGCTGAAGTCTGCTGATATCACCCTCGGGTTAGTCTTCAGAGAATCCTTCAGCGAGTCATCAATCGGGGCAACAAAGCGGTCGCCAGCATCTGATTCAAAAACTAGGTCATCGCCATCACGACTTACAAACCGTATGTCCATTGAGACCTCCTGGCTGAAGTTTGACAGTCCTGGCCACGCTTGTAGTGATTGGTGGCGGTGAGTTTCGTAATTCTCTTTTTGCTTTCTGGCGAGCCACACTTGCAAAATCCCTTGGTCTAGGGCATAGTTCACGCCGAGGAGAACAGAGAGGCTATCGCATGGCAACGGATTACGATGCAACCCGGAAGACTGATGATGACACCGAATCACTCGATGCCATTAAAGACAGAATACCTTCAAAGCCCTCGACCGGTGAGGATGACGTCGACAATGTGGATAGTTTTTCTATCCCTGATGTAGTCAACGAAGAGCTCGAAGTTGTTGTGTTGCCAATTCAGGAAAATGAGTTCACGTGCGTGAAGTGTTTTCTGGTGAAACCTCGCGCCCAGCTAGCCGCAAAACCTAGGTCAGGCCCGGTTTGCATTGAGTGCGCTAGCTAGTTCCTCAGGCCTTCTGGTGCTTATCAACAGATAGGTTGTCGGGTCAGCCTCGTCTGTGACAGGCACTTTGACCAGGTGCTTTATGTCCCCTCTAATCATGAACTTTGAAGCAGGGCTTAGCTTCGGCCCTCTTTCACTTCTAACCTCATCCTCTGGAACCACGAGCGCTTTGCCCAGAGCTTCTAGCGGAACATTTATCCGAGCGACTGAAAGGGACTCTGTAACTCGAATTACCGGTGCGGCAGCGATGGAAAGCCCTATCAACCCAACCGGAACAAGGATTGCTGAGATCAGAGCCAGCGTTTGAGATACCGGAACCAGCGACAGCATTACAAGAGGCGAGCTCAAGCTAATAGCAATTAGAAACCCAAACGATGGGCGAAGTCTCTCAATGAAGGAAATAGTCACGCGAATAGATTACGCTCTTCGGGTGGACTTAGAAGTTTTGATAATCGCCGAAGATGGCTTCGCACCGACTTATGCGAAGCCTGGAGATGCTGGTGCTGACCTGCGTTCGACCCAATCCATAAGCCTCAACCCAGGTGCGAGGGCGCTGGTAGGAACCGGTGTCAAACTGGCACTTCCAGCTGGCTATGTTGGTCTGGTTCATCCACGCTCCGGTCTCGCAGCGAAACACGGCATTACTGTCCTTAATGCACCCGGCACCATTGATGCTGGATATCGCGGTGAAATCCTTGTCACTTTGCTCAACACCTCGGACACCAGCTTTGAAATTGAAAGAGGCGACCGAATTGCGCAACTTCTTTTTCAGGAGGTGTCTCGAGCCCGTTTCATTGCGGTAGCTGAGCTTCCCGAATCAAGTCGCGGTGATACCGGCTTCGGTTCGAGCGGGAGGTCCTAGGTGGACAAGATTGCACCAGCGGACCGTGCACAAAACGGGCCCTTCGATGTGGCGGAGATTGGGACACTCACACCGTATCTAGACTTTGGTTCTATCCGCCTCGCTCCAAGACAGGGCATGCAAATCAGGGCAGACATGGACGATGCCACGAAAAAAGTGGTGGCTCTCACCATTGAAATTCAGGAGCATAGGCTCCAGTTACAAGCTTTTGCCGCGACAAAATCTGAGGGGCTTTGGAGCCAAACCATCGAAGCCCTGGAAAAGGGAATCGCTTCACAGGGTGGCAGTATGTCCATCGTGGATGGTGCCCTTGGTCCTGAACTGCGGGGAACAGTGCTGGCGAAATCGGGTGATAACCAGGTTTCCAGACCCACCAGATTTTTGGGTGTTGATGGTCCGAGGTGGTTTCTCAGGGGTGTTATATCGAGCAATCAATTCGACGAAGCGGTTTTCGATCAGCTTTTTGCAATTTTTCGCTCTACAGCCGTTAGTCGTGGGGACATAGCAATGCCCCCTGGGGAGCTGCTCCCGCTTCGACTACCAGTGGCGGTTGAGAAATGACAAATCAAGATGATGTCGCAAAGCGTCTTGGGCTCAAGAAGAGTGAAGATGGCTTTGACCTAGACAAGGATTCCCTACTCCAGGGAATCGGAGGCCCACTGGGGATAGCAGAGGCAATTCTTCCGGCGACACTTTTTTCAATAGTCTTCGGCTTCACGCAACAGGCGGTAGCCGCAGTAGCGGTAGCAGCCACCACCTCTGCCATATTCATAGCCATTAGGCTCGGCCAACGCAAACCTCTCACGCAAGCCATCGTAGGGGCAGCGGCAATTGCCTTCGCAGCATTCCTGGCTTTGCGAAGCGGCGGACAAGCTGCCGACTACTTCGTCCCGGGATTTCTAACAAACGCTGCCTACGGAAGTGTCTTATTGCTATCAGTTCTTATCAGACGCCCAATCATGGGCTACGCGGTTCAGTTTCTATTCAGTAGACCTGATTGGAGGAAGGACAGACAAATTTTCAGGAGGGTCAGCACGGTGACACTGATTTGGGTGGGTTTTTTTGCAAGTCGCCTAGCCGTGCAACTACCACTGTATTTTTCAGGTCAAGTTGAAGCCCTAGCTCTCATACGAGTGGTAATGGGTGCGCCGGCTTATGCGGGGTTACTTGCCCTGACATGGCTTCTCTTACGTCGCATCGCCTCATCAAATGAGGGTAGATTAGGGGGGTAAACCCTCAAAAGGAGCTCCCTCATAATGTCACACGGCACTTCATCTGCAAGCAATCTCCAAGTTGGGGAAAAAACATACCGCTACTTCAGCATGGAGGACCTAGCGGTTGAGAGATTGCCATACAGCCTCAAGATTTTGCTCGAGAATATGCTCCGAACCAGAGATGATCAAAATGTCACTGAGGCTCACATTAATGCCCTCGTTAATTGGGATCCAACAAGGGAGCCTGACACAGAGATCCAATTCAGCCCAGCCCGGGTAATTATGCAGGATTTCACCGGTGTTCCCTGCATCGTGGACCTTGCTACCATGCGTGAAGCAGTAAAGGATTTGGGCGGTGACCCAGACAGTATCAACCCGCTTACTCCTGCCGAAATGGTTATCGACCACAGTGTTGTGATCGATGTGTCTGGAAGCCCAGATGCCGCAGAGCGAAACGTTGATTTTGAATACCAGAGAAACGGTGAGCGCTATCAATTTTTGCGCTGGGGCCAGACCGCATTTGACAACTTCAGAGTGGTTCCACCTGGAACCGGCATTGTCCACCAGGTAAACATTGAATACCTAGCCAGAACGGTGATGACGCGGGAACAAGACGGCGAACTTATTGCTTATCCCGACAGCTGCGTCGGAACCGACTCTCACACCACCATGGTCAACGGCCTTGGAGTGTTGGGATGGGGCGTTGGAGGAATCGAGGCAGAGGCCGCAATGCTTGGGCAGCCAGTCTCAATGCTTATCCCTAAGGTGGTCGGTTTCAAGCTAACAGGCAACATTCCAGTCGGTGCAACAGCAACCGACGTGGTGCTGACAATAACTGAGAAGCTTCGTCAACACGGAGTAGTTGGCAAATTTGTTGAATTCTACGGTGAGGGCGTAGCCCGTGTTCCGCTAGCAAATCGGGCGACCATCGGAAATATGTCCCCTGAATTTGGTTCCACAGTCGCAATTTTCCCGATTGACCAGGTCACACTGGACTACTTACGCGTGACCGGTCGAGACGAATCAGAAATTAGCCTGGTGGAGGCCTACTGCAAGGCCCAAGGACTTTGGCACGATCCAAGTGTTGAGCCACTATTTAGCGAATATCTCGAATTGGATCTGTCTACTGTGGTTCCATCGATTGCTGGTCCAAAGAGACCCCAGGATCGTATTGAATTATCGGCAAGCAAAGCATCCTTTGAGCTTGACCTGAAAAACTATGCGGCCAACTTGAATAGCCCAGTGCCGGTTAAGGGCAAGGACTACTCCATTGACCACGGTGCTGTGACAATTGCATCAATTACTTCGTGTACAAACACTTCGAACCCGTCGGTGATGCTCGCGGCAGGACTGCTTGCACAAAAGGCGCACGACAAGGGGTTGCACACGAAGCCCTGGGTAAAGACAAGTCTGGCTCCGGGTTCAAAGGTTGTAACCGAGTATTACAAAAAGGCTGGCCTAACTGAGTCACTTGACGCTCTTGGGTTCAACCTCGTTGGCTACGGCTGCACAACCTGTATCGGTAACTCAGGACCGCTGGACGAAGAGATTTCCGCAGCGGTAAACGAAGGGGACCTTGCGGTTACGGCTGTGCTGAGCGGAAACCGGAATTTCGAGGGTCGAATAAACCCCGATGTAAAGATGAACTACTTGGCTTCGCCGCCCCTTGTTATCGCATACGCGTTGGCCGGAACCATGGACTTTGATTTTGAACTGGAGCCCCTAGGTGAGGATAACGCTGGCAATGACGTGTTCCTGAGAGATATTTGGCCAACTCCAGCTGAAGTCCAAGACACGATTGAGAATTCAATTAACTCCGACATGTTCACAACTCAATACGCTTCTGTTTTTGAGGGTGACCATAGATGGAAGTCGCTGCCAACTCCCAAAGGCTCTACTTTCGAATGGGACGATGCATCAACCTATGTTCGCAAACCTCCCTACTTTGAAGGACTCACGCTGACACCCGACCTCGTTTCGGATGTCACAGCGGCAAGAGTGC
>DGPE01000077.1 GCA_002390305.1 Micrococcales bacterium UBA4448
CGCCACATCAACGGAGTTGGATTTTGGAATCGTAGCTATGGGCCGCTATGGCGGAGGTGAACTTGGTTTTGGTTCAGACGCCGATGTCATGTTCGTCTACATATCCGATGATGAGCAAGCTCAGCCAATGGCAGAGAAGCTAGCGGCCACTTTGCTCACTCTGGTTGCAGATTCCATTCTAAATTTTGAACTGGATCTCGATTTACGACCCGAAGGAAAAAATGGCCCAAGGGTAAAGTCGCTTGCCGCCTACCGTGGCTATTATGAAAAGTGGGCCGAAACTTGGGAGCTGCAAGCCCTCCTTAGGGCAAGACTTGTCTCAGGAAGTGTTGGGTTGCAGGGTGAATTTTTGGCACTGATCGATCCCTATCGGTATCTAGAGGATGTCACTCAAAAGCAGCTTACTGAAATTCGCCTTGTGAAGGCTCGCGTTGAAAATGAGCGCATTCCAGCCGGTGTTGCCCCGAACAGGCACTTAAAACTTGGTCCGGGGGGTCTAAGTGATGTGGAGTGGCTGGTACAGGTTATGCAGCTGCGCTTTGCATTTCAGCACGAAGGCTTAAAATCTGTATCTACCTTGGGGCCACTAAAGTCCTTAGCTAAATTCAAGCTGATTTCCGACCAGGACTTAGCTACTCTCGAAGAAGCCTGGTTAATCGCGAGCCGAATTAGAAGTGCACTGGTGCTTGCCAATGACAAATCTTCAGACGTGCTCCCGGTTGACAGGTCCCAGTTGGAAGCTGTCGCAAGAATTTTGGAGTACAGGCCCGGCTCGGCTGGACAGCTTGAGGAGGATTACCTCGTTGCCACCCGCAGGTCCCGCGCTGTGTTTGAGCGTCTCTTCACAGCATAAAAAAACCGGGTAACTATTTCTAGTCACCCGGCTTTTTACTATGGAAGTTTTAGACTCCGTAATACAGCTCGAACTCGTATGGGTGAGGTCGCTGAGCCATTGGCTTCAACTCCTTTTCACGCTTATAGTCGATCCAGTTTTCGATGAAGTCCTTTGTGAAGACGTCACCTTCCATTAGGTAATCGTGGTCAGCCTCGAGCGCTTTTAGCACCGATTCAAGGTCTCCCGGCACCTGTGGTATGGATTTTGCTTCCTCTGGAGGAAGCTCGTATAGATCTTTGTCCACTGGCTCGTGCGGTTCAATTCTGTTCTTGATTCCATCTAGGCCAGCCATCATCATTGCTGAAAATGCTAGGTAAGGATTGCCGGATGAATCTGGTGCTCTGAACTCAATGCGCTTTGCCTTGGGGTTTGAACCGGTCATTGGGATTCTGATTGCTGCTGATCTGTTGCCTGCCGAGTAGACAAGGTTCACAGGCGCTTCAAATCCCGGTACCAGTCTGTGGTACGAGTTGATTGAGGGGTTGGTGAAGGCGAGCAAGCTTGGCGCGTGCTTCAGTAGACCACCGATGTACCAGCGGGCTAGGTCTGAAAGTGATCCGTATCCTGACTCGTCATAAAACAGCGGCTTGCCGTCTTTCCAGAGCGACTGGTGGACATGCATCCCAGATCCGTTGTCGTTGAAAAGTGGCTTCGGCATAAATGTCGCTGTTTTACCGTACTGATTTGCAACGTTCTTGACGATGTACTTGAACTTCAGAAGGTCGTCTGCCGACTGGACAAGAGTGTCAAAGCGATAGTTGATCTCGCACTGCCCTGCGGTTCCGACCTCGTGGTGGCTTCTTTCGACATTAAGTCCCGACGCCTCAAGTTCCAACACAATTGCATCTCGAATGTCCGCGAGGTGGTCAACGGGGGAGACCGGGAAATAACCGCCCTTATAGGGAGTCTTGTTTCCCAGGTTGCCGCCATCTTCTTTACGAGCCGAATTCCAGGATCCTTCTATCGAATCCACGATGTGGAAAGCGGTATTGGACTTGGTCTCGTACCTGACATCGTCAAAAATGAAGAACTCTGCTTCTGGAGCGAAGAATGCTGTGTCTGCGATGCCAGTTGACTGCAGGTAGCGCTCTGCCTTGTGAGCAACCTGGCGTGGGTCACGGTGATACAGCTCGCCGTTCCTGGGGTTGTAGATGTCAAAGTTGATAATCAGCGTCTTTTCGACCCTAAACGGGTCCTCCCAGGCGGAAGTCACGTCTGGAATCAATTGCATGTCGGATTCGTGGATAGATGCGAAGCCTCGGATTGACGATGCGTCAAATAGTTGACCATTGGCAAAAAAGTCTTCGTCAATCTGTGAAACCGGAAGATTAAAGTGTTGCTGCACACCTGGCATGTCAGTAAAGCGAACGTCAACGAATTTTATGTCGTTGTCCTTGATGTACTGCAGTGCCTCCGACGCTGTCTTGAACATTGAGGAACCTCTCTAGGGGAATTGGTTTGATAACTAGGTTTCTAAACTACGGTGCAAATGTTTCAGGAATGTTAAAACTTGCGCTTTGGCGCACGAACTTTATTTGGGTCAATTCCCTTGGGTATGGGAGCAGATGCCTGAGCACCGAGAGCGTCAAGCCTGTTAGCAACAGCTGTCACCTCACCGCGCCTCAGAGATTTAGGAAGTTTATAGACGTGCTTCAACAAGCGGTAAAGCCTGACTCCAGAGTCATCGACCGTGACTCGTACTTTGTGAACGGCAGCTCCCGGCACCGCACGGGACGCTTTCTTTGACTCGTCATCTAACATTTGTTGCACTCTGGCTGAGGATCCCTCTGCTATCAAGACGACGCCAGGCTTCCCAATCATGCGGTAAACCGCCTCTCGCGAACGTGGGTTAACGGCAATTGGCATTGAGGATGTGCGCCAGCCCCTGCGAATTTGAGAGTCCAGGACGGCTCCTACTGCTCCGGCCTGGCCTTCAATTTTCGTGTAAGCATTCTTCTCGGCCTTCTTGCTCATCACGATCATTGCCAGAAGAACACCGGTTATGAAACCGGAGATTATCCAGAGCACCAGCGTGAAGACACTGCCTCCTCCTGTGAAGAAGCCGATGCCGAGACCGCCACCGATAGAAAGAAGCAGCACCAATACTGCTAGCCAAACTGATGACGGGTCTGATTTTGCAGTCAGTTTATAGACGCGCCAAAGTTGTCGAAATCGTCCCTCGGGTTTATTTTTCTTAGCCATTTTCCTAGCTTACTTAAGCAACAGCACTGGCTTGTGCAAACTCAAGTTTGTCTGCCAAGTGTTGCAGTTGAGGTGGAATGTCACGGCCCTTGGCCATCATTGATTTCGCCCAGAGTCTGCCGGCTCGGTAGCTTGAGCGAACCAATGGACCAGCAAGCACACCTAGGTAACCAATTTCTTCCGCTGCCTGAGCTAACTCAACAAACTCTTGAGGCTTTACCCAGCGCTCCACAGGGTGGTGTCTAGGGGAGGGTCTCAGATATTGGGTGATTGTAATTATGTCGGTACCGGCATCGTGAAGGTCCTGCAGGGCTTGGAGAACCTCGGATATTTCTTCTCCCATGCCAAGGATCAAGTTGGACTTAGTTACCATGCCAGCTTTTCGCCCTTGGCTCA
>DGPE01000059.1 GCA_002390305.1 Micrococcales bacterium UBA4448
AAAGCCGATAGTTCCGATAAGGCCTTTTCAAGGGCACTCAAGCTAACCGGTGGACTTGCCGGTCTGATCGCAATCGTTGGGTCGCTGATTGGATTCTTGAGCTCGGGTTTGGCAGGAGTCCTGGCTGCACTGATCGGAGCGGGTGTTGCCACGATTTTTGGCCTAATGACAATTCTTAGTGTTTGGATTGGTGGCAAATTGCCCCTGAATGGGTTTTACGCTGTCGTACTCGGCGGCTGGTTGATTAAGTTTCTGGTTTTTGCCGCAGTGTTGTTGGGGCTTCAGGGCGCAGAAGCGTTTGACGGACCAGTATTTTTCTTTGCAGTCGTAGCGACGGTGCTTGGCGGCCTGGCAATTGATTCATGGCTGGTCCTAAAGGGGCGTACGCCAACGGTTGGCGAATAGGCATCTTTTTTGAAAATTCGGTGACCGAAGCACTCTCAAGCCTATAAACTTTATAGAAAGCCATGATCATCTCGCGCGGCTGAAAACTGTGCCCGGACCAGGAGAACGAAGCTGTTTAGTGTGTTGAGCCTTGTCAGGGCGGAGGAAGGCGAGTTTAGTCCTCCGACGATTTTCGAGTTCTATCCAGAAATCGTCCTTTTCGCAGACACGCCCTTTGCAATCAACCGGATCATGATGATCCGATTGATCGTGATGGTCCTACTCATCGTGATTTTTTGGCTCTGGACATCTAAGTTCAACAGGGCAGTAAAGACTGGCAATGTTGTTCCGGGTCGCTTCCAGCTCCTCGGAGAGATGGCGCTGAACTTTGTTCGCAAGAGCATCGCCCATGATCAACTGGGAGAAAAAGACGGCGAGCGATTCCTCCCGCTTCTCACAACCATGTTCTTCATGGTGCTTGGTATGAACATCACTGGAATCATTCCTTTTGCAAACATCGCAGGAACATCTGTAATCGGCATCCCTCTGGTTCTAGCTGCCGCCGCCTACGTGACTTTTATTTATGCGGGCGTCAAAAAGCACGGAATCAAGTTCTTCAAAAACGCCCTTTTCCCTTCGGGTGTTCCGCCGGCCTTCTACATTCTGGTTACTCCGATCGAATTGCTTTCGACATTCATCCTTCGCCCAGTAACACTTGCGCTGCGTCTGTTGATGAACATGATTGCCGGTCACTTGCTGCTTGTGCTGTGTTTCTCAGCAACCCAGTTCTTCTTTTTCCAGGCAGGCGGCCTGCTTTCACTATTTGGAGCCGGAACATTGCTGTTTGGTTTCGCGTTTACACTCTTTGAGATTCTCGTGTCTGTTTTGCAGGCTTACGTATTTACACTTCTGACCACTGTCTACATCCAGTTGGCATTGGCAGACGAACACTAAACCCCCACGGAAGGAAATAAAGTGGACGCAGTAAACATCGCCGAACTATCCGGCAACATCGCAGTAGTTGGCTACGGCCTGGCTGCAATCGGTCCAGGAATTGGTGTAGGACTGGTGGTTTCAAAGACCATCGAATCCATCGCACGCCAGCCAGAGCTAGCGGGAAGGCTACAGGTCACAATGTGGCTCGGTATCGCTTTCACTGAGGCTCTCGCCCTGATCGGTCTAGCGACCCCATTCATCTTCACCTAAGAAAGCGATAACAGAATGATTTCCAGAATTCTTGCAGCCGCAGCACCAGAGGGAGCGGAAGCCCCGAACCCTCTGCTGCCGGCTGACTATGACATTCTCTGGTCTTCAGTTGTCTTCGTTGTGTTGCTGGTCTTCTTCTGGTTCAAGGTCCTGCCTGGATTCAAAAGGATGCTAGACGAACGAGCAAAGGCGATCGAGGGAAGGTTGGCTGATGCAGAAGCCGCGCAAAAGGCAGCCGAGGAGCGAACTCAAGAGGTTGAAGCCGACAAGGCCCAGCTTCGCGCTGAGTCCTCTTCGATTCGTGAGGAAGCCAGAGCTGAGGGCGCTGCGATCCTGTCAGAGCTAAAGCAGCAGGCAGCTAAGGACGCGGAACGACTAGCCGAATCTTCGAAGGCAACGCTTACAGCAGAGCGCGATTCTGCTGCCAACGCACTGCGCGGTGAAATCGGAGCATTGGCAATCGAGCTTGCATCAAGAATCGTTGGCGAAAAACTAGCCGACGACAAGGTTGCAAACCGAGTGGTAGACGAGTTCATCGCAGAACTAGAAGGCAAGAAGGCGAAGTAAAAGTGGCATCAAGCACGAGGCAATCAAGGCTTATGGCCGAGCAGGAATTAGACAAGCTCGGTGGACTTAGCTTGGCCTTGGCGCGCGAACTTTTTGCTGCTTCAAATGCTCTTCTGTCTTCGCCACAACTTCGCTCTGCGCTGTCGGACCCTTCCGCCGATGCAGCAGGGAAGAACCAGCTGGTTGCAAAAGTGTTTGGACCGAAGCTTTCCGAGCAGAGCGTCGCTCTGATTGGCAAGATGGCTCAAATGCGCTGGTCAGCCACCAGGGACATGGCTTTGGCTGCGGAGGCACTCGGAGTTAGGGCTGCTGCCGCTTCTTCTATGGACATGGACACAGTTCAAGCCGAAATGTTTGAAGTTGGACAGGTAGTTTCTTCAGACCCGGAATTGGAATTGGCACTGTCTTCCACTAGAGCTTCCCTCGAGGCGAAAATTACGCTGGTTCAGAGGCTTTTGAGTGATAAGGCCAGCGAGACCACTTCGATTCTTGCAGTCCAGGCCGTTTACTCCAGAACTTTCAAGCGCTTTGCTGAAGTTCTCGAGCAGTACGGCATGTGGATTGCGGAATTTGCAGGGGAGTCTGTCGCCCACGTACGTGCATCAAGGGAACTCTCCAGTCAGCAGCTGGAGAAGCTTTCCACCGCACTATCCAAGGCATTCGGTCGAGAACTTCAACTGAATGTCGAGATTGATCAAGAAATAATCGGTGGGCTTCATATCACCGTGAACGGCGAGGTCATTGACGCGACCGTTCTATCAAAACTTCAAAACGCAAGATTGCAACTCGGTTGAGTTGAAACCAACAAGTAAGCAGAGGAACCAATGTCAGAGCTAAAGATCAACCCGAATGAGATTCGGGATGCCCTGAAGGACTTCGTTTCGTCCTATGAGTCAAAGGGCACCGACAAGCAAGAGGTCGGCTACGTCACAGACGCTGCCGACGGTATTGCCCACGTAGAGGGTTTGCCATCCGCGATGGCAAACGAGCTACTCAAGTTTGCCGATGGCACGCTGGGTCTTGCTCTGAACCTCGACGAACGTGAAATCGGTGTTGTAATCCTCGGTGAGTTCGGAGGCATTGAGCAGGGCATGGAGGTTCACCGCACCGGTGAAGTTCTGTCGGTTCCTGTAGGTGACGGCTTCATGGGCCGCGTTGTGGACCCACTGGGTAACCCAATCGACGGTCTTGGCGAAATTAAGGCCGATGGTCGTCGTGCTCTTGAGCTCCAGGCCCCAGGTGTTATGGATCGTAAGTCAGTTCACGAGCCACTTCAGACCGGTATCAAGGCCATTGACGCCATGATCCCAGTTGGTCGTGGACAACGCCAGTTGATCATTGGTGACCGTCAGA
>DGPE01000030.1 GCA_002390305.1 Micrococcales bacterium UBA4448
TGCTAGCACGATTGACGACAGCTACACGGATCTCTATCTAGAGGCTGGTGATCACACACTCATTGGTGATGAGGCTTTAGCATTCCTTCGAACCCGTCACGGTGTTGGTGACGGTTCTGATTTATCCAGAATTTCAAACCAGCAGGTTTTTCTGACCTCACTGGTTAGAAAACTCAAAGACGAGGGAGCACTGGCCAACCCCTTCACAATGTTTAGAATTGGCACCGCTGCGCTTTCCAACATGACGCTTTCGAATAGCCTCACCGACCTTGGCGTGATCTACGGCTTAGCCCGTCAGGTGAACAACGTTGACCTGGACAAGATCACCTTTATTCAGCTTCCTGTCTATGACCTAGAGGGCGAGTATGCCGGCCGAGTGGCACCTGTTCCTGAGCGCTCGGCTGAAATCTTCCAGCTCTTGATCGATGACCAGCCGCTAGTTCTGGCTGAGGCGAATATCGGTAGGGGTGCGGTTCTGGCAGAAGAGCCATCCACGGATGAGGCAGTTGATTCAACTGCTGAGATAAATCCAGCCGATGCTACCGCAGCAACTGAGCCAACGGCGCTGCCGGAATGGGTTCAAGGCACCAACGCAGCAACCACCAGTTGCTCTAATTAAGTTTGGATTCGCCTCAAGTATCTTGTAGGCTTCAGGGGCAATTGGAGACGTCGCATAGTCCGGTCGAGTGCGCCTCACTGCTAATGAGGTAGGGGTTTTATAGCCCCTCGGAGGTTCAAATCCTCTCGTCTCCGCGCTAACCCACAACCCAGTCAGCTGGGTTGTGGGTTTTTACTTTTAGCTTCGCATCGGCAACGACTCAGGCCGTCAGGCTTTTAGCGAAATCGGTTGCGATTTCCACCATTTTTTTAGCCGCCGGGGATGATTTTTCTTGCATCCTCCTGGCCAAATAGATTCTTGAGAAGGCGTCTTTATGATCTATCTCTAAGAACTTGACGTTGGGTAGTTGGATTGCCGTCAGGCTGCGTGGGACAATCGCGACCCCAGCATTGCTCGAGACTAATCCTAGGATTGTTGCGAATTGCACGGCCTGCTCCACAATCTGAGGAGTAAAACCCGCTGAATTACACAGCCGGTAGATGTGGTCGTGAAGGTAGGAAACTTTGGTTCTTGGAAACATGATGAATCCCTCAAACTTTAGAACATCTAGCGTCACGCTTTTTTGAGATGCCAGCGCATGTGTTTTTGGAACTGCAAGCAGTAGCGGTTCGGTAAGAAGAAGGCTCACCTCGAGCCCAGGTGATTGAGTGATTTCTCGAAGAACTCCGACGTCAATTTCTCCTGCGCGCAATCTAGGTAGCTGCTCCTCGGATGTGAGCTCGACGAGGGAAAGCTTTATGCCCGGGGCACGTCTATGCAGCTCAGCCGTGAGTTCCGGCAAGATACCGAGAGCTGCCGAGGCTACGAACCCCAAGCGAACGGTTCCTGCGTCGCCCTGGATGACATTGCCCATTCGCTGGCTAAAAAGTTCGTGGGCCAGCAAAAGCTCACGAGCGTGCTCCAGGAAGATTTCGCCAACCTCGGTTAGCGAGACAGTTCTGGTGGTTCGGGCTATGAGCTTCGCCCCGGAGGTTTGCTCGAGTTTTTTTATCATTTGGGACAGTCCGGATTGGGTGATTCCCAGGTTTTGAGCTGCTCGTCCGAAGTGGGCTTGTTCGGCGACCTCAACAAATGCGGCTAGAGACTTAATGTTCATGCTAATTATCATAATCACTTATGAATAACATTCCTATATTGCCATAGTTATTAACAATGCTGTGAGGTAACTTTGGCTAATCACACTGCAGTGAAGGGGCTTACTTGTCAGCAATCAGTTCGAACGAAGCACAAACTCCCATGAATCTAATTGGGGGTAAGTGGGTTGCGGGCCGGGGTGACATGCTCGAAAGCATAAACCCGGCAAATCCGAGTGAAGTTGTGGCAAGTTTCCCGCAGTGCAGCCCGGCAGATGTTGATGATGCCGTCCTGGCCGCAGTCACGGCCCAGCACTCTTGGGAAGCGCTTGGAATCATTAAGCGCGGTTCAATTCTTAGAGAAGTAGCGGATCTAATGACCGTGCGTCGCGAGGAACTTGCGGCACTGATGACCAAAGAGCAAGGCAAGACCTACCCGGAGGCCCTTGGAGAAATCGATGGCTCGGCAGAGACTATTCGCTATCACGCCTCCAGTTCAAGAAACCCAATTGGCAAAACCTACCCGTCTTCTTTTCCCGGCGAGCACATCGAACAGGTTCGAGAAGCAATCGGTGTTGTTGGAGTAATTACCCCGTGGAATTTTCCAACACAAATTCCTGCCTGGAAGATTGCACCTGCATTGTTGTGGGGAAACACCGTTGTCTGGAAGCCAGCCAGCGACATACCTGCAATCAGCCACGCATTTGCAAAGCTATTCCACGATGCCGGTGTGCCAGCGGGCGTTCTCAATTTGATTTTGGCTTCTGGAAGAGTGGCATCTGCAATGGTGCAGAGCACGCACGTGAGGGCGCTGTCCTTCACCGGCTCAGTTCCAGTGGGACAAATAATTGCTGAGGCAGCTACCGCTCGCGGCGTCAAGGTTCAGCTTGAACTAGGTGGCCACAACGCAGCGATTGTTATGCCAGATGTGGATTCGGTATTCGCGGCTAAGCAGCTAACCGTTGGAGCGATGTCGGGCTCCGGTCAGAAGTGCACTGCCACCAGAAGAATCATCACCGTCGGTGATGCGCATAAAAGTTTTGTGGCGGCTCTAAAGATCGAAGTTGAGGCACTGGTTGTTGGCCCGGGTGGCCAAGCAGGAGTAACAACCGGACCGGTGATCTCTGCTTCTGCAAAGAACGAGATTGAAGCCGCTGTCTCAGATGCTGTTGGACAGGGCGGCAAAATAATCGCTCAGGCAAAGCTTCCTGAAGGACCAGGATTCTACGTTGCTCCTACTGTGCTCGAGGGCGATATGACACTTCGAACTTGCAAAGAAGAAGTCTTCGGACCAATCACCACTGTTATGAACGTGGCTAGCCTCGAAGAGGCCATTGAGATTGCTAATGCCACCGAATTTGGATTGACCGCCTCTATCTTTTCCGCGAGTGATGCAGACATCCAGCTTGCGACAACCGGGCTTATCGCGGGCTTGATAAAGATCAATGCTCCAAATACCGGGTCTGAACTGCACGTTCCGTTTGGTGGCCTGAAGGGCTCAACCTTCCCAGGCCCAAGAGAGCAGAACGCCGAGAGCGTTGCAGAGTTTTTCACTATTACAAAGAGCGTCTACCGACGAGTTGCTCCCAGGAGGCAGCCATGAGCATTACGCACTCATCCAAAATCTCTTCACTGAAGTCGACCGCTCGGGGTCCCGAATTAGCGATGGATCCTCATGAGCTTGGAACAGCGAGGCAAACGCGTCACAGTTTTTCTCGCGCTCTAGTGAGGCATGCCTCGCAAGAAGGCTGGAAGATCTCAAAGCGCGTCTGGGAGATAGACGGGCAAGGCAGAGGCCACGCAATTATCCGAGTTGAGCTTGGTCAACATATCGCCGAGCTTGTTGTCTTCTCGCAGGTCATCGACGAGGAAATGAGAACAGACCGAGTTATTGCACAGGACTGGGATGTCACCTCGGCACTGGTTGAGGGTGAGGTTAGCCCGGAACGACTTGAGATTCTTAGAAACCACGTCACCAAGCAAGAAGATGGTCGCGCGGATGACATGACTCTAATTTGGGCAAGAGCCAACCGGAGCCAACGGTTCTTCGATTATGTGTCCGACCGACTAGCCAACGGGCTGCAACCCGAAGCTGACCAGGTTAGTGACGCGGCCTATATTTTGCGCAGCACAGCTTTTTACGGCAACGGCAAATGGGGCCTTCGTGACTTTGAGGGAATTGGCTCAAGCAACCCGCTCAGTGTTCCCTATCGCGCCCAGATGCTTGCGGCCTGGTTGCTAAGAGAGTTTTCCGCTGATCTCGCAGAGCACTGCGCCAAAAGCAAGTCCGAAACTGCAGTGCCATTGGCTCGAGCATGGCGAAGGTTCTTAGGTCTGGGAAACGCAACCGGGCTGGGCATGGTGCCCTACGTAATTCGTCACCCTCAGGTTATGGATGCTTGGGTGGCCCTGCGCGAATTACCAATGGCACACGCCCACAGTCAAAAGTGGAGCCCCGATTCTAAAGAGTGGGCCCGAGTCTGCAGTTTGCTCGAGCGCTCCAAGCTTTATTTCTCCCAGAAAAAGTCTTTCACCACCGAGCCATACCCATCGGGTCCAGTGCTGGCCGAGTTGCTCACCGAAGTAGTTGATTGGGCAAGGCAGTATCAGGCAAGTGGTGAAATGAATGGCCTAAAGATCTCTCACCCGGCCAAGGCGCTTAGCGAACTTTCGGCAGAGCGCTCCACCGAAGTCCGCCAGATCGTTGATTCGGTCTTGGTTGAAATCGACTCCTCGCTGGATGCGGACATTGAGTCACTGTTGCTTTGCGTGGATAGGACGCAGCTGAACCCAACAATGTCGGCTGGGGATTTGATTCAGATAATCAAAAATCAATACGGCTGGGCTAACAACTTTGATTTCAGTGCTCCAGGTCAAACCTCAAGATTCTGGTTCTATTCAAGAAATAATCAGGAGCCTCGTCGTGGTTTCCGCGGCAAGGACAAGGGTCTTATTACTGAGCATCCGGTTGGCGTCGCCAAGGACGTAGTTTCTTTGATGAAGGACCTTGGGGCTGCGCGAATAGAAACTTCAACCGGAGAGTTTCTGTCACTCCACCCACAGCACTGGGGAATCATCGAAAGAATCCAGTCGGTAGAAGGCTTGGTTTATACCGAGGCGCACGTGAACCCATTGGCCGATGATTTCTTGCCGCTTGATCTTCAACGTTTCCAGTTGGCAACCTACGGCATGGAGAACTACAACCCGCAATCCACCGATTGGCTAAGAGTGACTCTTTACAGCGGAGCACCAACGGTTAGTGACGTGCTAGAGGGTGTCGATGTCGACGACTGGCTATTTCTTCCAAGGCCTGAGGATGTCGCATGACCAAGAATCTAGTTTTTGACGGACTACAGATCAGCAACTGGGATCGCAACACTCTCGAGGAAGTTCGAAGAGGTGGGGTGCACGGAATCAATGCAACCTGCGCGGTCTGGGAAGGAACACTAGAGACCATTCGAAACATTGGC
>DGPE01000039.1 GCA_002390305.1 Micrococcales bacterium UBA4448
GTAAATAGAGGCGCATAATCTCCGCGAATCTGCGCTCAATTTCGGTTTCTGAAAACTGGGGCATGAAGGACCCCGTTTTTGACAGGAAGCGATTTACTCTTTTTAGCAGGTCGTTCGTCGTTTCTTGTCCGGCGTTCGCCATCTTGGGAAGGTGCTCCAGCTGGCTGTTAGAAATCCCGGCCTCCAGATATTCCAGCAACCTAACTTCAGCGGCAGTTAGGTTGGCTAATGGCTTTTCTCGAACCCCATATTGTCTGGAGGATTCGGAAATCCACAGTCTTGCGAGACCCGGATTGATTTGTCTGACCACAGCTGAAATTCTGCATCCAATCAAAATTTATTGGGATGCATTCTCCACAGGCTATTCGGATAAAAATTTCTTGAGCTGGTCCTCAAAATCATCTCCACTGTTTTGGATTCTTGCAATCAGAGCAGCAGGGGTTTGGATTTCCTCTGCCGAAGGTAGCTGGTCTGGGTGAGACCAGAGGCTATCCGATGATTGTTTGCCAAGTTGATCAAAAACCGATTGCCACATTGTGGTGGCCTCGCGCCTCAAGCGCGGTCGCAACTCCAGCCCGAGGAGGGCCTCAAAGGTTTTTGCAGATGCTCTGCTGGTGGCGCGATGACGGTTATAAAGCTCAAAGACCATCAAGATGCTTGGAAGCCTTTTGGTCGCCTCTAGGGCAGTTGCATCGGCCCAACCTTCAATCAAGGCCAGCGACAACTCAATTCTGCCAAGAGCCTTGTCCTGTTCGGGCGTTCGCGGTGAAACCATCGCACTTGCTTCGATAATTTGCTCCATAGATCCGGGGTTGGCCGGATCAATTTTTTGAACAATGTCCTCGATGCCACTTAGGTCCACAGTCAGACCGGCGGCAAACTCTCTGACTTGCGTCACGATCTGGTCTCGGAGCCAACCTGACTGGCTAAATAGCGAGGAGATTGCGAGCTCTCGGGCCGCAAGAAATATTAAAACCTCGCTCTTGGAAACTTCGAGATCTTTCAGATAGGACTCCAGGTTTTGAGTTATCACTCCGGGTCGGTCCGTAAGTGGAATCCCAATTTCCCCTCCCACTAAAACCTCGCCGGACAGCTTCCCAATTGCTTGGCCGAGTTGCATGGCAAAAATCGATGCTCCGGCGTTGCCGATGAAGTTCTTGGCAGGCCCCATCATTTCGCTCAACTCCGGTGGCAAGGAATTTCCGAGGTTCTCGCTCAAGGCCACTGCCATGCTGTTGGCAATCGGCTCGGAGAGCTCTCGGAACAGCGGCATTGCCTCCTGTGCCCATAATGTTCGGCTGAGAATTTTGGGTGAATTGGAGTTCGCAAAGTCCGTGACCTCACTGAGCCACAGGCGCGCCATATCAAAAGCGTTATCAACCTCTGCCCGAAGGCTGGGAGCCGCTTCACGTTGATCTTTCTTGGCAAGACTCAGCGCTTGGCTCAGCGCCATTTTCCAGTCAACAGGTTCGCCCGGCTCACCCGTCATCGCTGAAACTTGCCCAAATAGATTGCTGAGCATGCTGGGATCCACAGAGAAACCAGCGACTTTTGCGAGGTCTTCAGGATCCAGTTGGCCTGATTCCATCATTTTCTTTATTAGTCGTTCGAGTTCTTCGCGATCCGGCTGTTCATCCATAGCTCACCTCTTTGAGTAAAACGCTACCCTGCAACGCTGAGGATGCCCTGCAAGCTGCCGGGAACTTAGACCTTGTTCGCCTAGGGCGTGAGCCGCTACTGGGTAAATTGTCCACCTGCAATTTACGATTGTTGCAATGACCTTTTTTGAAGACCCAAAAGCCGATAAAAAAAGCCGCATATCGGTTTGGCTTGGCCTTGGTGTTCTTACGGTTGTGCTGTCTGGACTGCTATTGATTCCAACCGGGTTTGTCATTGAAAGGCCAGGTCAGGTTTTTAACGTCATGGGTGAAATTTCGGGCGAGCAAGTGATTAGCTCTTCAGAAGCTGAAATTTTTCCTTCGGAAACCAGATTTGACGTGACCACAGTGTCGCTGCTTGGAAATCGCGAGTCAACTCCCAGTTGGATACAAGTATTCATGGCCTGGGCTGACCCAAATCAGATCGTTATTCCGCTCGACGAAGTGTTCCCGCCAAATTTCAGCACCGAGCAATTTAGGGCCGAGTCTTCGCTTCAAATGGAGGTCTCGCAGCAGGATGCCATCGCGGTTGCGCTGAAAGAGCTTGGATTTGAGGTTCCCCGTGTCCTATATGTGAATACCGTTCTGGAAGATGCTCCGGCGTCCGGAATATTGATTGCCGGTGACCTCTTAGTGAACGCGGATGGCCAGCCAGTATTCGATTTTGATTCGTTCAAATCCATAATCCAATCCGTTGAGGGCGAGCCCTTGGAAATCGAGGTGATCCGTCAGGGCGCTGCTACCACTTTGTTTATCTCCCCCGAGCTCACCGGGGAAACGTGGGCAATCGGGGCAATGATCGGTTACACCTACGACTTTCCATTTGATCTCACGCTCCAGCTTGGAGATGTTGGTGGACCAAGCGGAGGTCTAATTTTCAGCCTCGGAGTGCTTGATTCCTTGACGCCCGGTTCTCTGGCTGGAAACTTGCACATTGCCGGAACCGGAACTATCGATTCTGACGGCAACGTTGGGCCAATCGGAGGCATTGCGCTAAAAATGCTTGGCGCCCAAGAGGCAGGCGCAACTCTGTTTTTGGCACCCGAGGCCAACTGCGAAGAGGCACTTGCAAATATTCCCAGCGATTTGACAGTTGTTTCGGTGAGAGACTTAGCTGAAGCCATTGACAAAATAGACTTATTCAACAGCGGGCAAAAGCTGCCCGATTTGCAATGCACTAACTAGGAGATAGATATTGTCTGAAGCACAAGCACAACCCCGTCGTAAAGCCTCTCCGCTTTCGATAGCCTTCGGAATTCTGGCTGTTATCGTCTTCGCTCTGCTGAGTGCGGCTGGCATCTATACCGATTGGCTATGGTTCCGGCAGCTTGGCTTCGAGGTTGTGTTCTTCACTCAAATCCTGGGTCAGGTAATTGCATTCTTGGTTGGCTTCACGATCATGACTGTCTTGGTTGCCATTGGGCTCACGGCGGCATGGCGGTCGCGACCGGTCTATCTAAAAATGCCGGAAGAGTCTCCCTTCCAGGCCTACCAGCAACTGCTCGAGGGTCTTCGCAAAGTAATTATGCTCGGCGTTCCAACACTGCTGGGTGTTTTCGGTGGCCTCATCGCCGCCAGGGAGTGGCAGACTGCAGCGCTCTGGCTCAACGGTGGCGACTTTGGGATAGCTGACCCACAGTTTGGCCTCGATATTGGATTTTTCATCTTCCAGCTGCCTTTTTATGCATTCATAGTTGGTTTTATCTCGGGCGGCGTGTTCTTGGCCGCAGTTATTAACGCCGGTGTCCACCTTATTTACGGGGGGATTCGTTTCACCGGTCGAGCAGTTCAGGTTTCCAAGCCAGCCCGACTGCAGCTGGCAATTTTGATTGCGGTGTACATGTTGCTGCAGGGTCTGAGTCTTTGGCTGGACCAATATGCAACCGCCACCAGCACCGGAGGTCTGTTCACTGGTGTTACCTACGCGGATGCCAACGCCGTCATCCCGGGTCTACAAATCCTTGCACTGATTTCTGGCGCTGTCGCGGTGGCGTTCATAGTCACGGCAATTATTGGCAGGTGGCGAGTGTCAATCATCGCAACCGCTCTAATGGTTGCAAGCTCACTTGTCCTGGGTGGCCTGTTCCCCTGGGTTGTCCAGACCTTCCAGGTTGTTCCTAACGAGCGAACACTCGAGGGCCCATTCCTACAGAAGAACATTGACGCTACTCGCCTGGCATATGGCCTAGACGCCGTGAACGTGGTCGACTATAACGCCAGCGTTGTTGCCGAACCCGGCGCGCTTAGAAACGATGCCAAGACCACTGCATCTATTCGAATTATTGACCCTGCACTTGTTTCGGATGCTTTCAGGCAGCTTGAGCAGTACCGTCAGTACTACAGCTTCCCAAACCGGCTGCATGTCGGCAGGTACGAGGTCGACGGCCAGACTCAGGACACCGTTATTGCAGTTCGTGAACTGAATCAGGCTGGTCTGGGAGATTCTCAATCCTGGTATAACTCAACAATTGTTTATACCCACGGTTTTGGTTTAGTTGCCGCTTACGGTAATAAGCGCGACAGCGATGGCAAGCCGCAGTTCTTCCAGTCTGGAATTCCATCTGTTGGTCAGCTGGGTGATTTTGAGCCAAGAATTTACTTCGGTGCAAACTCCCCTGAGTACTCGATTGTTGGGGCGCCAGGTGGAGCCGATCCCTTGGAATTTGATTTTCCTGCCGGTGACGACGGAGAGAACGAAACTTACACAACTTTCGATGGAAATGGCGGACCACAGGTCGGAAGCATCTTCACCAGACTCGCCTACGCTCTGAGGTTCCAGAGTGAGCAAATTCTGCTTTCCGATGCCATTAACGCTGAATCTCAGATTCTGTATAACCGCTCTCCAGCTGATCGAATCGCAGAAGTGGCGCCGTATTTGACGGTGGACTCCGAGACATACCCAGCGGTGGTTGACGGTCGAGTCAAGTGGATTGTCGATGGTTACACAACAACCACCCAGTATCCATATTCGAATGTTGAAGCCTTCAACCTCGCGATTTTGGACACTTCTTCGGAGACTTTCAACCGGGACACCACCGATGTCAACTACATCCGAAACTCGGTGAAAGCAACCGTAGACGCCTATGACGGTTCTGTTGATCTTTATCAGTGGGACGACCAGGATCCAATTCTCAAGGCTTGGATGAATCTATACCCAGACACCGTGCAGCCTCGTTCTGCTATTTCCGGCGAGCTGATGTCACATGTTAGATACCCGTCTGACCTATTCAAGATTCAGCGTTCGGTTCTTGGCAACTACCACGTCACAGAAGCCGGAGCCTTCTATTCTCAGCAGGATGCTTGGATGACACCAAATGACCCGGTCGAGGGAACTGGTCTCGGTGCTCTTCAGCCGCCCTACTACCTGACAATGCAGGCGCCAGGCGAAGCTGACAGCGCCTTCTCGATCTACTCAACCTTTATTCCTCAGTCAACTGGTGAGAGCAGCAGGAACGTGCTCACCGGATACTTGATTGCTAACGCCGATGCTGGCAACAAAGCCGGCACCGTCGGTGCAGACTACGGAAAGCTAACGCTGTTAAATCTCCCACGTGAGACCGTGGTTCCAGGTCCAGGTCAGGTCCAAAACAACTTCAACGCCGACAGCAATGTCTCATCACTGCTGAACATCTTGCGTCAGGGTTCGACAAGGGTTCTAAATGGAAACCTGCTGACATTGCCGGTGGCGGGCGGATTGCTATACGTGCAGCCGGTCTACATTGAATCAACCGGTGAAACTAGCTATCCACTGTTGCAGAAGGTGCTAGTTGCATTCGGTGACCAGATTGCCTTTGAGGACACTCTTGATCTCGCGCTAGACGCTCTATTTGGCGGTGATTCAGGTGTTTCTCCTCAGCAGGACACTGACACCACAGCAGAGGAGCCTGCAGTTGAGGCCCCGATAACAGATTCTGGCAATGCCGCTCTAGACGAAGCCCTTAGGGCAGCTAGCGCCGCACTAAGTGACAAGGAAGCTGCTCTTCGAGCTGGCGACTGGGATGCATTTGGTGCTGCGGATGAGAGATTGGCAAGGGCAATCGAGGATGCTTTAGCGGCGTTAGATTAAGAACCTAAAACCTGCTAAGGTTAGGACTTCGCCGCGGGGTGGAGCAGTTCGGTAGCTCGCTGGGCTCATAACCCAGAGGTCGTAGGTTCAAATCCT
>DGPE01000068.1 GCA_002390305.1 Micrococcales bacterium UBA4448
TAGAGCGAGCAGAGCTTGGAACAGGCTCCGAACTAATGATTGGTAAATTCCGACTAACTTTCTACGCTTCAACAAAAGAAGCGTGACCATGGAAAATGCGCTCAGTCGGATTCAAGATCACCGAAAGCTCTACACAATCGGGCAGGTGCTCGCAGTTCTGAAGGCTGACTTTGGAGACCTTAGTCCGTCTAAATTGCGTTTTCTTGAAGATCAAGGCCTTGTGACTCCGGAGCGCACCGAGGCTGGCTACCGAAAGTTTTCAGAGGCTCAAATTGAGCGACTTCGCATTATCTTGACCTTGCAGCGAGATCAGTATCTGCCGCTGAAAGTAATTCGCGAGCACTTAGATGAGCTTGATGCGGGTCGTCAACCTTTGCTTCCGACCGCAAACCCGTCGTCATTGCGAAAGGGGCAACGTTTCTCTACTGCCCAGCTAAAGATTGAAACCGGGCTTTCAGATATTGGATTCAAAGAAGGTGCAGAGCTTGGTTTGTTTGGCGCTCAACCGCATTCTTCCCATGAGGTTGAGATTGCATTTGCATTGGTTGGGTTGGAAGAGTTTGGCATTAATCCGCGCCACCTCAGGGGGCTAAAGGCCGCAGCAGAGCGAGAAATTGGAATTATCACCGGGGTCACTGAGCCGATTTTACGAAGGAAGGCGCCCGACAGTGCCGCTAAAGCTGGGCACGTCTCCAGAGAGATTGCTGAGCGCTTCGGAGCAATCCGCTCTCATTTGATTTCTGAGACCATCGAAGAAATCGAGGGTTAGATGCGACACGCCCAAGCACCACTAACAACCCTAAACCTCTACTTGAAGGCAGACTTATGGGTCTGTGAAGTTTTAGGAGTAACCCGTGGAGTTTGAGTCAAACCTGCTGTTCACCGATGGACTGCCGAATAAGGACATTGGCTACCGCGGGGCATCCGCAGCCGCAGCAGCCGGCATCACCTATCGCCAGCTAGATTATTGGGATCGCACCGGCCTTGCTGTTCCTTCCATTCAGGGTGCAACTGGCTCCGGATCCCAGCGACTTTATTCTTTCCGAGACATTTTGGTTTTGAAGTTAGTGAAGCGTCTGTTGGACACTGGTGTGTCGCTGCAGCAGATCCGGGTCGCAGTTGAGCAGCTCGCTGTTGCCGGCATTTCAGACCTATCAAACACCACGCTTATGTCAGATGGCGCAAGGGTTTACCTATGCACCTCGCAGGATGAAGTTATTGACCTGCTTGGCCAAGGTCAAGGGGTGTTTGGAATCGCCATCGGAAGAGTGCTTCGCGAAGTTGAGGCGACCCTGGTTGATTTTGCAGCTGAAGAGGCAAAAGTTCATGACGAACTAGCAGCAAGGCGAGCTCTAAAAATTTCCTAGCGCCTAGAAAACCATCTCTTCTTCTTCTGAGACCTTCTTGTTTCTTGCGCCTCAAAAACTATCGGCTCGTCTGGGACGTTTATCTGACTGAGTGAACTTGATTGACCCCTCAGGGTTCTTCCCAAGACATTTACTCTTTCGCGCTTTTCTACCTCGCGTTCAAAATCTGCCATAACGCCTGCCAATAGCCAATCAAAGCCTTTAGCAATTTCGGCAGCTCCTTCGGCTGGCCAGGAGTGGATTGGCCTGGCTGCGCCGGTTGACTGTTGAACGGCCGCTCGCTCTTCGAAGTATGGTTGCAGCAGAAGATCCCCAAACATTTCTCGAAGCTCATTCAGGCGAAACTCGTGCTCGTGGGACTGCTGTCTAAGGCGATTGACTACGAATCCGTAGAGCCTGAGTCGCGGTGAAAGCTTGGCACTGATTTCTGAAATTGCTCGTCTTGCCCGGTCGGCTGCAATCACCGAGTAAAGAGCTGGTTCGGTAACTAAAATCACCCGGTCGCTTGCTACCCAGGCGGTTCTGGTGAGGGCATTGATCGAAGGGGGAGTATCGATAATTACAAGTTCATACTCATCTTCTATGAGTGCCAGAATTTCTTCCAGCTTCCAGACGTCGGAGACTGTCGGGGCAGGATTATCAAGCAGGAGTGACCTTGGACTCCCAACGAGAACATCCATTTTTGACCCTCGTGACCAGGGCGATGATACAAGCGCTTTTCTAATGACCGGTAATTTTGGATTTTGCAATACTTCTGCAATTGATGCCACTAAATCTGCAGGGGCGGCCAAGCCGCTGGTCGCATCACATTGCGGGTCAAGGTCAATAACTAGGGTGTTGATTCCCTTATTCAGCGCAGCGGAAGCCAAACCCAGGGCTACTGTCGTCTTCCCGACACCACCTTTTAGAGAACTCACGCTAAGTACATGCACTGCAATAGGCTACCTTTTATTAGGCCTGCACTTGCAGCGCCACATCGGTTCAGTGAGGTTTGATGTTTAAAAAGATTTTGGTAGCCAACCGCGGTGAAATCGCAGTTCGAGCCTTTCGCGCCGCATTCGAGATCGGCGCAAAGACTGTGGCTGTGTTTCCCTATGAGGACCGCAATTCGGTTCACCGGCTGAAGGCAGACGAGGCGTATGAAATAAATGCCGAGGGTTCACCGGTGCGTGCCTACCTGTCGGTTTCCGAGATGATTCGAATTGCAAAGGAGTCTGGAGCTGATGCAATTTACCCGGGCTATGGATTCCTGAGTGAAAACCCTGATCTCGCAAGAGAAGCGGTTCGGAATGGAATTGCATTCGTCGGTCCTGCACCAGAGATTCTCGAGCTTGCCGGTGACAAGGTAAATGCCAAGGCCGCAGCCATTCGGGCAAACGTTCCTGTGCTGGCATCAACGGCCTCTTCTGATGACTCAAAGGCTCTACTGAATCAGGCTAAAGAAATTGGCTTCCCGCTTTTCGTAAAGGCGGTGGCCGGTGGCGGCGGCAGGGGCATGCGCAAAGTAGACCAAGAATCTGATTTGCCAGAAGCCCTTTCACAGGCGATGAGTGAAGCAGAAAGTGCTTTTGGTGACGCCAGAGTGTTTCTCGAGCAGGCTGTAATTAGGCCGCGACACATAGAAGTCCAAATTCTCGCAGACAACCACGGCAACATAATTCACCTTCACGAACGCGACTGCTCGATCCAGCGCAGAAACCAAAAAGTGATTGAAATTGCGCCAGCACCGCTGCTCGATGACAAGCTCAGGCAACAGCTTTTTGTCGACGCTGTAGCGTTCGCCAAGGAAATTGGCTACCAGAATGCCGGAACAGTCGAGTTCTTGATTGAAACTTCAGGTCCAAACACTGGCAAGCACGTCTTCATCGAAATGAATCCTCGAATTCAAGTGGAACACACGGTGACTGAAGAGGTCACCGACGTCGATTTGGTTCAGTCCCAGCTTCGAATTGCAGCCGGTGCAACGCTTCAAGAAATTGGCCTCAGCCAAGAAAATATTAAGCCCCATGGCTTTGCTTTGCAGTGCAGAATTACCACCGAAGATCCGTCAGCTGGCTTCCGGCCAGACACCGGGAGAATCACGACCTATCGCTCTCCCGGGGGTGCAGGAATACGTCTAGACGGAGGAACCGTTACAACCGGAGCTGAGGTTTCTCCGCACTTTGATTCACTGCTGGTGAAGCTGATCACCAAGGGTCGCGATTTCCATTCGGCCGTTGAGCGAGGAAAAAGAGCATTGGCTGAATTCAGAATCCGTGGAGTAGCCACAAATATTAATTTTCTGCAGGCCGTCCTAGACGATGAAACTTTTGCCTCCGGGGAGCTCTCCACCCACTTCATTGACGAGCGCCCTGAGCTTATGCAAGCGCGCATATCTCAAGACCGCGGTACCAAGGTTCTGCAGTGGTTGGCTGAGGTTACCGTAAACAAGCCATATGGCGAACGCGACGGAAAACTGGATCCGCAGCTGAAACTTCCTGATCTAGATCTTGAGCTTGCTCCGCCTAAGGGCTCTAGGCAGCTTCTTCAGGAGCTTGGCCCAGAGGGCTTTGCGGCTTGGATGCGAAACCAGCAGGCACTTTTGGTAACTGACACAACCTTTAGGGATGCACATCAGTCACTCTTGGCCACCAGGGTCAGGGGACGGGATTTGGTAGCTGCGGCACCTTACGTAGCAAGAATGACACCGCAGTTGCTATCGGTCGAAGCTTGGGGCGGTGCAACCTACGACGTCGCTCTAAGGTTCCTCGGGGAAGACCCGTGGACACGACTTGCCAAATTGCGCCAGGAAATGCCAAATATTTGCATTCAAATGCTGCTTCGAGGCCGAAACACAGTTGGCTACACTCCATATCCGGTGGAGGTCACCGAAGCTTTCATAAAAGAGGCTGCCGAAACCGGAGTGGATATATTCAGGATTTTTGATGCCCTGAACGATGTCGATCAGATGACCCCTGCCATTGAGGCTGTTCGCAAGCACACCGCTGCGATTGCAGAGGTGGGAATCTGTTTCACCGGGAACTTCCTAGACCCGGAAGAAGATCTTTACACTCTCGATTACTACCTTGATTTGGCCCAAAAAATGGTTGACGCTG
>DGPE01000069.1 GCA_002390305.1 Micrococcales bacterium UBA4448
GCGGGTCTTGTTGCGGCAGCCAACGCGGACAGCATTAACATCGCTGTGATGGTTTTGGGCGTTGGTATTGCCGCTTGGCTTGGTGACCAGGTCGGCTACACACTTGGTCGTCACTATGGCCGCCCTTACTTGGACAAACGCAAGGGTAGCTGGCTTCAAAAAGCCATTGCCCGGTCCGAGCAGTTCTATCAGCGATATGGCTGGTGGTCGATTGTGGTGGCGAGGTTCGTTCCCTGGGGCAGGGTCATAATTCCGGCGCTCGCCGGCATTAGCAAGATGAATTACTACAAGTTTTTCAGCGCAAACGCTGTTGGGGCGACGTTATGGGGCTGTGGGCTCACGCTGGCAGGTTATTTCACCTACACAATCCCGGCTGTCAAGTCAGCTGTTTACGTGATAGCAATTGTGGTTATTTTACTGAGCGTGATCGCAGGAATTAGAACATGGAGATCAAACCGGGTCTAATTCTTCACCCACAGGTCACACAGATCTCTTGATTTTTCAGCCGCTAAAAATTCATCTTCCTGAATCGCCCAAGAATGCCAGTAGTCATTGAACTGCCCATCATCACGGGTGTTAAACCTCTCGCGGCGAGTGTCCTGGTCGCTTTCGATCCATATTCTCAAGTCTGCGACTTCGGCAGAGTAGCTAGAGACTGATCCGCAGCCTTCAATCAGCAAAAGGTTGCCTCCATCGAAACTTCTCCAACCGTTTGAAGATTCTTCTGGATTACCGCGCTCACCTTTGCTCCAGTCCCAAACCTGCCAATTGGCATCTTTCCCTAGTGATACCGGGGCCAGAATTGTTTGGTTTAGGTACAGAGAGCCGGCGCGCAAGCCCTCCCAGCCGGGATAAAGCTGGTCCATGTGTACAAGCTTCGGAAGCCTGGTTTCCAGCTGAAAATAGGCCTCAAGTAGATCCGCGGCAAACGTCGATTTGCCGGCGCCAGCCCGGCCGTCTATGAGCACAATAGGGGTAGATTTCTTGTTTAGTAGCTCTTCAATCTTAGAAATTGATCGCTCGAGGGCCGCTGAGTAGGGCAGAGAATTTCCAGACATATCCCTAGAGTTTAGGCGGAATAGCAATAGACTAGCCTCTGGCCGTTCGGCCCAACATTTTCTACCCAAGGTTTTTTATGACAAAGCAAAACAACGCGCTCAGAAACTTAGCAATCGTCGCACACGTAGACCATGGCAAGACCACGCTGGTCGACGCCATGCTCAAGCAAACCGACTCTTTTTCGGCGCATGGAGCGATGGATGAGCGCGTCATGGACTCTGGAGACCTAGAGCGTGAAAAGGGAATCACAATTCTGGCCAAGAACACTGCAATTAGCTATAAAGGCCCTGCGGCTAATGGTGAAACGATTATTTTGAACGTTATTGACACCCCAGGACACGCTGACTTTGGTGGCGAGGTCGAGCGAGGGTTGTCCATGGTTGATGGCGTTGTGCTATTGGTGGATGCATCTGAGGGTCCGTTGCCACAAACCCGGTTTGTGCTGAGGAAGGCAATGGAAGCCAGGCTTCCGGTAATCCTGGTGGTAAATAAGACCGACCGCCCGGATGCGCGAATCGATGAGGTTGTGGGAGAAAGCCATGACCTGCTACTTGGTTTGGCATCTGATCTTCATGACACAATGCCGGACTTGGATGTCGACGCAATTTTGGACCTCCCAGTGATATATGCCTCTGGTCGTGCCGGGATCGCTTCGCTAGAAAAGCCAGAGAATGGAACTCTTCCAAACTCAGAAAACCTAGAACCTCTTTTCAAGGCAATCTTGAGCAATATTCCAGCCCCTGAATACCAAGAGGGAGCGCCTCTCCAGGCTCACGTAACGAACTTGGATGCATCACCATTTCTTGGAAGGCTGGCGCTGCTTCGAATCTATAACGGAGAAATCAGGAAAGGCCAGCAGGTTGCTTGGATTCGTCAAGGCGGCTCCCAGCAAACCGTGAAAATAACCGAACTGCTTGGCACCAAAGCTCTCGAGCGAATAAGCATTGAAAAAGCTTCCGCAGGCGACATCGTTGCTGTTGCGGGAATTGATGAAATTACTATTGGCGACTCGCTATGCGACCTCAATGACCCAAAGCCATTGCCACCGATCACAGTTGACGAGCCAGCGATTTCCATGACGATGGGTATCAACACCTCTCCAATGGCAGGTCGTGTAAAGGGATCAAAGATGACAGCCAGACTGGTGAAAGATCGTCTGGATCGCGAGCTGATAGGTAACGTCTCAATTCGAGTGCTTCCAACCGAGCGTCCAGACGCCTGGGAAGTTCAGGGCCGTGGAGAACTGGCACTTGCAATTCTTGTCGAGCAGATGCGACGTGAGGGCTATGAGCTCACCGTTGGTAAGCCTCAGGTTGTTACCAAGAAGGTTGATGGCAAGGTTCACGAGCCAGTAGAAGAGTTGACTATCGACGTGCCGGAGGAGTTCCTCGGAGCCGTTACTCAGCTGCTTGCTTCTCGCAAGGGACGCATGTTTAACATGACCAATAATGGAACCGGCTGGGTTCGCATGGAATTCAAAGTTCCCTCCAGGGGGCTAATCGGCTTTAGGACCGAGTTCCTAACCACCACCAAGGGATCAGGAATCGCCAACGCGCTCGCTGCCGGCTATGAGCCATGGGCTGGAGATATCATCACCAGGCTTAACGGTTCATTAGTCTCAGACCGTGCCGGAGTGGCAACACCTTTTGCCATGATCGCTCTGCAGGAGCGCGGGGCATTCTTTGTTGAGCCAACCTCAGAGGTTTATGCCGGAATGGTTGTGGGTGAGAACTCCCGCCAGGAGGACATGGACATCAACATCACCAAGGAGAAGCAGCTCACGAACATGAGAGCTGCCTCTGCGGATAACTTTGTGGGCCTAACTCCTCCAAAGAAGCTCTCACTTGAAGAGTCTTTGGAATTTGCCCGGGAAGACGAGTGCGTTGAGGTAACCCCAGAAGCAATTCGAATTCGCAAACTTGAGCTCGACGCAAACATCAGAGCCCGTAATCTCTCAGCTCGTAAGAACGCGAGCAAGAAGTAGAAAAGTTTTTAGCTAAGCACCCCGTCGATTGTGTAAACATCGGCGGGGTCTTTTCTTAGCCTGGGAGCACTCTCTCTGGCAACTAGCTCATCGCTATGACCCGCTAGGCTTCCCTGCTTGCCGATTGCAATGACACAAATAACCTCACGATCCTGCGCTTTGATTGTCCGCAGGATTTCATCGCGGTTGATGCCGCCCATGTAGTGGGCCTTGAGCTTCATTGCCTCGGCCTGAGTTACAAGCTGAGAGGAGGCTAGGCCAGCATCGAAATAGGTTCCAGCCATGTCACGCTGTTTTCCTTCGAAAAGTTGGTCGGCAAGCACGATTGCGTAGGCAGATGAAGCTGGGGCCCATGAGGCATTGAAGCCCCCCAAGCCTGTTCTGGAAATTTCATCAAAAAGCTTGGTGCCTGATCTAAGCAGCACTGCGTGCCATGGCTGCTCGTTACTGGATGAGGCGCTCCATCGAAAAGCTTCAAGAAGACTTGACACATGGTCATCATCTAATTTGAACCCGGGATCGAAAATTCTCGGACTCCATCTCTCACCTATCAGTGGGTGAAGTTTTGCGGGAGTATCAGCTGGTTTTGTTAGAAAATTTTCTGTCATGTGATGCACAACCTGGTAGTTGAGAAAAAAAGTCCGCCGAGCGGTACGCTTACTCAGTGTCTAAAAGAGGTTTGGTTTTGTTCTCGATGGCTGGCCTTTTTTGGGGGCTGCCGTATTTTTTCATAGCTCTAGCGCTTGAGAGCTTCTCCACACCCTCAATTGTGTTCGCAAGAACCTTTTTAGGCGCTTTAGTGCTTATCCCTTATGCCGCGATAACTGGCTCACTCAAGCCGGCTTTGAAGGCGTGGCCATACGTTGTGCTGTTTGCAGCCATTGAAATGGTCGGGCCCTGGTATCTGATTACCGAGGCCGAGAAGCATATTTCTTCTGGACTGGCTGGTCTTTTGATTGCAACGGTTCCGTTTTTTGCGGTAGCGATTTTGGCAATCTTTCTAAAGGACCGAAAGGCCCTTCGGCCAAGATCTTTGACAGGCATGGTCATCGGGTTTACCGGTGTGTTTGTTCTGGTTGGAATTGACTCATTCTTAGGAGCAGTGAACCCGCTGTTCGTGATGATGGTTGTGCTCGCAGCTGTGGGTTATTCGATCGCGCCGATCATTGCCAATCGAAAATTGAATCATGTTCCAAGTGCCGGCGTGATCGGTATCAGCATGGCCTTTGTGAGCCTCGTTTATTCTCCCTTCGCGCTACCGGTGATTGGAGCAGAACTTTCAGACGCAACGGTTCGAAGCATTACAGCGCTGGTGGTGTTGGGTCTGATTTGTTCCGCATTGGCATTCGTGATTTTCTTTATGTTGATTCAAGAGGTTGGGCCGGTGAAAGCGACGCTGATTACCTACGTCAACACCGCAGTTGCTCTGTCCCTTGGCATCGTCTTCCTAAATGAACCAATCACTGTTGGGCTCGCGGTAGGCCTGCCATTGATTGCCCTTGGCCTTTATTTAGCGGGAGGCACCGAGAGAAAGCGCAAGATCCCAGAGGGTGTCGCCTAGTGACATGTCTGCACGTGATGTGACCTGGAAAGAGCTTAAGAAGTTGGGCCTTCAAGGAACACGCCAAGCGGCGATCAGCGACGACTGGTCGTGCATGTATGTCAAAAACACAGGTATATCAGATTATGTAGAAATCGTCCCCGGTTAGATTTAGTAAACGGGCATTAACACCAACAGCAACGGTTCCTGCGGGCATGTCTTTGGTTACAACGGCGTTCGCCCCAACCGCGCAATCATTGCCGACTGTAATGTTCCCAATTAGCTTTGCGCCCGCTCCGATAATTACCCGATCGCCAACGGTCGGGTGACGCTTAACTGCATCCAAAGTTTTGCCACCGAAGGTGACTCCGTGATAAATCAGCACGTCCTCACCAATCACTGCAGTTTCGCCAATTACAACTCCGATGCCATGATCGATTACCAGACGCTTTCCTATTACAGCACCGGGGTGTATCTCTATTCCTGTAAAGAACTTGGCATGGTTAGAAACCATGCGCGAAAGAGTTCTCAGCTTTAGTTTCCAAAGTTTGTGGGCAAAGCGATAGATCCAAATCGCGTGTAATCCACCGGAGGTAAAAAACAGTTCCCATGCACTGAGAGTTGCCGGGTCACGCTCTAGCCCGGCTCGGATGTCTCCCCTGATACTCAACCTTTGCTCTGATACTCGTCTTGAAGATCACGATAAAGGGTTGATGAAACATATCTCTCGCCGAACGAGGGGACGATGACCACAATCAATTTGCCGGCAAATTCTGGACGCTGGGCGACCTCTTTGGCGGCCCACAGCGCCGCCCCTGATGAGATTCCAGCCAGAATACCCTCCTCTGCAGAAGCTCTCCTAGCGAATTCAAAAGCGGTTGCGTTCTCCACGCTAATTACCTCGTCGTAGCTGGTGGTGTCAAGAACTGAGGGAATGAAATTGGGTCCGATTCCAGCCAGTGGGTGACCTGCTGCCTCGCCTCCGGTTAAAAGTGGTGAAGCCGCAGGCTGGACTGCGAAAGTTTTGATTTTAGGGTTCAATTCCTTCAGTCGCTGCGAAGTTCCGGTAATGGTTCCTCCGGTTCCACTTCCTGCAACAACGGCTGCAACCTCACCATCAGTGTCCGCCCAGATTTCTTCGGCTGTTGTTTGGCGGTGAATTGCGGGACCGGCAGCATTATCGAACTGACGCATCATCACTGAACCTTCAATGTTGGCTCCCAGTTCCTCCGCTTTGGCCACTGAACCTTTCATACCTTCAGCAGCCGGAGTCAGGAATAGTTCAGCTCCGTATGCGCGGGTGAGAATCTTCCGCTCAAGGCTCATTGAATCTGGCATCACAATTATTGTTCGGTAACCCCTGGCTGCACCGACCATGGCTAGCGAGATGCCAGTATTACCACTGGTGGCTTCGATGATTGTTCCTCCAGGTTTGAGTTCCCCGGAAGCTTCGGCTGCGTTCACCATTGCAATGCCCAAGCGATCCTTGACCGATGACGATGGGTTGTAGAACTCCAATTTCGCAACCACCTGGGCCTTTGCACCGTCGGTAATACTGTTGAGAGTGACCAGTGGAGTGTTCCCAAAAATCTCGGTGATGTTCTTATAGATGCGCATGCATTCCTAGTGTGATTGATTTCAAGACTCTGGAGAAGTTTAACGTCAGAAGGCCTTGGAATAGTCCCTGTTACCGACTATTTCACAACCAGCCAATACGCTTATCAAGTATGAATCCATTTCGCCTTGGGGCAATGTCTTTCGCCGTTCTGATTGGCCTGTCAGGTTGCAGTATTCAGGAGGTTGCCTCGACTGCGGCTGACGCAGCAGCCTGCAAGGCGTTGAGCTCCACACTCACGGGCCTGTCCGAAGCCTATGAAAGTGGCTTGGTGGATTCTGGAATCATTCAGCAAATCGAATCTCTGATTGGTGACCAGGTTGATTTCTTGCTCTCGACTGAATTAGCAGCCGACATCGGCCAGCTCGCTAAAGAGCTAGCAAGCACAGATCCAGCAGAGACCACAGCTGAATCAATTGAGGAGTTGACCGCCAGCATTGCCCAGAGATGCCAAATCGTTGGCGTCGAATTTAGTGAATAAACCCAGAATTGCCGAATTGGCTCTATAGCCTTTGGTTATGAGCACAAATCTCCCAGCACTGCATCCAGATCGAAATCTTGCCATGGAACTTGTGAGGGCAACTGAGGCTGCCTCAATCCGTGCCTACCCATTCATTGGCAAAGGAGATAAAAACGCGGCTGATGGGGCTGCAGTTGATGCCATGAGGGCATTCCTTGGAACCGTGAACTTCGAGGGTTTAGTTGTGATTGGAGAAGGGGAAAAAGACGATGCACCGATGCTATTCAATGGTGAGATCGTAGGAAATGGAAATGGACCCAGGGTAGACATCGCAGTTGACCCAATCGACGGAACCTCTTTGACCGCCGCCGGAAGGCAAAATGCAATTTCGGTCATTGCTGTTGCCGATCGGGGATCGATGCTTGACGCTTCGACCGTTTATAAAATGGACAAGTTTGTGACAGGACCGGCAGGCGTCGGTGCTTGTGACATTGCAAAACCAATCTCAGAAAACATTAGGGCTTATGCCCGCGCGGCCAGAAAGCCAGTGGATGAAGTTTTAGTCGCGGTATTAGACCGGGACTACAACAGCAAGCTCGTAGAAGACATCAGAAAAGCTGGGGCGGCAACAAGGTTGTTGCGAGACGGTGATGTTGCCGGCGGCATACAGGCGGCAAGAGAAAGCTCAAGAATAGACATGTGTGTCGGCATTGGAGGATCTCCTGAAGCCATCGTCACAGCCTGCGGCATCAAAGCACTGGGGGGTCTGATCCAAGGAATCTTGGCTCCGGGAACGGACCTAGAAAAACAGCATGGAATCGATGCCGGCCTAAAATTTGACCACGTTTACCAAATGAATGAGATGGTCTCAAGCGACAACACTTTTTTTGTTGCAACGGGCGTCACCGATGGGCCACTGTTTGCCGGAGTGAAGAAGCACGGCAAGATCATTACCACGGAGTCCCTTGTAATCAGGGGTAGGTCTGGGACTGTGAGGATGGTTTCGGCTGAACACCAGGCCGATCGCTGGCTCTAGTGAAACAGCTCGTCATCGACGAAGTTTCCTTTTGCAATCTGAATCCCCACTAGAGCACTGACGAGGGCAACGCCGAAGAACATCCATAGAGTGAACTCCCAGCCACCGGTCACCTCTCGCATAATCCCGACCACGAACACAATTATTGTCGTCACCGTATAGCTCATGCCTTGCCCAAATGCACTTACTGCTAGCACCGTGCTGCGTTGTCTTGATCGCAGGTTGTAGAGCGTGAGGGCCAAGGGGAACATCGTGGGTCCAAGACCCAGGGCCGCAACCCAGACAAAGAGCCAGGAGGAGTTTGAAAACAAAATACCTAGCGCTCCGGCCATTCCCATAAAGCTGGAGAACCAAATTATTGGCGCATGTGATTGTGGATATTTCACCGCCAGGCTCGGCACCAGAAGGGCAGCCGGAAGACCGAGAATTGCAAACAGTGACAATAGTGCGCCTGCTTGAGCTACTGACACTGAGTTGTGCTCGAGCAGCAACAGTGGCAGCCAAGCAAAGCTGACATACCCAAAGACTGATGTCATGCACTGGGTGCCGAAGATAGCCCATGCAGTGGGGGAGCGCCAGATGGCCTTTTGTTTTTGGGTCCCCACCTCTGGCAATTCAGGAACGGAGTTTTTCCGAAGCGCAAAAAGCGGGAGCAGAGTTAGGGTTGCAAATAGAGCCCATTGGCCAAGTGAGAATCTCCAACCACCAAAATCTGCCAGTGGCACTGCCAAAAACGATCCCGCCGAAGCACTCACCGCAGTCAGAGAGATATAAACAGTAGAAACCAGACCAACCCGGTGAGCGAAGTATTTTCTCACCAGCACCGGCATCAGAATGTTTCCGACGCCCATTCCCAAAAGACACATCAAGCTTCCCGCGAATAGAGCAGTTGAATCCCAGGCGAAGCCTCTCAGCACGTGACCACCAACGATCAGCATCGAGGTCGCAATAAGTGTTTTTTCAACCCCAATTCTTCTTGCCGGGGGATTGGCCAGCGAGGTTGCAATTGCGAATGCTAGCGGCGCTGCGATGCCGAGTAAGCCGATAGTCACGATCGGCAAGGAGATCTCTTCTTGAATGTATGTGACCAGTGGGGAAAATGAACCCACTGCTGTTCTCATGTTCAGAGCCAGTAGGGCGATCGTGATTATTGCCAACCACTTGGTGTGCTTCTCGGTCATGGCTTCAAGTCTCTATTTCAGAGCGTTTAGAACTTGGCTGTGGATGAGTCCGTTTGTCGCAACCAGCGATGAGGTTTCCTCAGTTAGCGGGCCCAGTAAATCGGTGATCTCGCCACCGGCCTCCCTAATAATTGGCACTAGCGCTGCGATGTCGTAGACCTTTAGATCATGCTCTGAGGCAATTTCAATGGCGCCCTCAGCCAAAAACATGTAGCTCAGAAAATCCCCGTAGGCACGGCTCCTGTGAACGCGCTCCGAAAGAGCCAAAAGCTGATCCAGCATTCCAGCATCACGCCACTGCTCTAAAGAGTTAAAGCTGAGCGTCGCGTCTTCAAGTTTGGAAATTCCAGAAACCTTGAGCTGGCGAACCGAACCATCGATGTCACGTGTGAAAGCACCCTTGCCACCGGAGGCCCACCACCTTCTTCCGAGCGCCGGTGCAGAAACAACAGAAGTTAGTATCTCCCCGTCTATTCGAAGTCCGATCAGGGTGGCCCAGATTGGAACCCCTCGGAGATAGTTGGCAGTTCCGTCGATGGGGTCGATTATCCATGTTCGCTCAGATTCCCCGGTGTTTTCATACTCTTCGCCGATAACCGTGTCATTCGGGCGATAGAGCTTGATTAGCTCCCGCAACTTGGATTCGACTGCGCGGTCAGCATCTGTAACCGGTGTTTTATCCGGCTTGGTCTCCACTTTTAGATCAAGAGCACGATATCTGGACAGTGAAATTTCATCGGCTGCGTTAGCCAGCACCTGCAAGAGCTCTAAATCATTCATCCTGATTCCTAATCTACCGAGGTGAGCGAGTCTAGAAGTCTCCGAAATGAATCCAACCTCAGGGCTGAAATCTCACCGGATTCCGCCTTTTGATCTAGGGAACAATCTGGGGAAACTGCAAGGTGAGAGCAGCCCCTCGGGCAGTCAGCGCTTGCATCGCTTAAGTCGAAGAAGCCCTTTAGAAGCTCAACTGAATCAATATTTGATAATCCAAAGCTTCTAACGCCGGGGGTGTCAATAAGCCATCCCCCCTGGGCTCGAATGGCATGAGCGGAACTTGATGTGTGCTTACCTTTGCCCGTGACCCTGTTCACAACGCCAACTGCACGCTTGTAATCAGGAGCAAGTTCATTAATCACGGTTGTTTTCCCGACGCCGGAATGCCCAACAAAAACAGTGGTTTTGTCTCTGAGCAATGATTTTAGGTGTTCCAAGTTCGGCTTATTCTCTGCCGTCTGAATGATTTCCAGGTCGAAGCCCAAGAAACTATTTATGAAATCTTTGGGGTCCACGAGGTCGCACTTGGTCATCAGTAAAATCGGCTTTAGCCCGGCATGAAAAGCCGCAACTAGGTAGCGATCTACCAGCCTCGAGCGAGGCTCAGGATTAGCTGCAGCCATTACGATTACCAACTGGTCGGCATTTGCGACAATCTTTTGTTCCAGCGCTTCACCGTCTTCGGCGGACCTGGAGAGCACATTTTTTCTGGGTTCTATGCCAACAATTCTCGCCAGTGCTCCGGTATCACCGGATACGTCGCCATCGAGGCGAACCCGGTCGCAAATGACACAACCTTCGCGTCGTAGCTCTTTCGCCAGAGTGGCAGTGATTTCCTTGCCGGTGTCAGTTAAAATTCGATACCTAGCGAGGTGGACCTCTAGAACCATCCCAAGCGGGGCATCACTGAAGTCAGGTCTTCTCTTGGTCCTGGGTTTATTGCCCTTTGGGTTTGGCCTAATTCGAACGTCGTCCTCGTCCAAATCCATTGGATCCAAACGGTTGCTGTCCCAGTCCATTACCTACCGAGCATTTCGAGCCACATGTCGGCAAAGTCAGGCATTGTTTTTGATGTCGTTTCAATGTTTTCCACCTGGACACCTGGAATCCGCAGTCCAATTATCGCTCCGCTGGTAGCCATTCGATGGTCGTGGTAAGTGTGCCATGTGCCGGCAAAAAGTGGTGAAGGCGTTATCTCAAGACCGTCCTCTAGCTCTTTGGCACTACCGCCGAGGTTGTTTATCTCTGTTACAAGTGCTTTTAGGCGATCAGTTTCGTGGCCTCTCAGGTGCCCTATGCCGATTAGCTTGCTTCGGCTAGTTGCCAGAGCCGCAAGGGCCGCGATTGTTGGGGTTAGCTCTCCGGCAGCGCCGAGGTCTATCTCGATTCCTTGAATCACACCGGTGCCAGAAATGCTAAGCACGTCGTCTTGCAGTTGAATCTCAGCACCCATTTGCTCCAGGATTCCCCGGTAGTTATCTCCGACCTGAGTGGTCTTGCTAGGCCAGTTTGGAATCTGGACCGAGCCGCCTGACACCATTGCCGCCGCCATAAAAGGACCCGCATTAGACAGATCAGGCTCTATCGTCACCTGTCCACCTTCAATTTCTCCCGGCGGGACTTCCCAGCTGGTATCTGAGAGCATTCTGGCTTCAATTCCTCGCTGTCTCAGAGTTTCCAATGTCATCTCGATGTGTGGCAAAGACGGAAGCGACGCCCCGCTGTGATTGAGCCGCAGGCCCTGGTCAAACCTTGGAGCGCTTAGTAGTAAGCCAGAGACAAACTGCGAGGATGCTGAAGCATCGATTGTTAGCGAGCCGCCGATTACTGAGCCGCCGCCCATCACAGTGAAGGGCAGGTTATCGTTGTCGGCCTTGACTTTCGCCCCGAGTGCACGCAGTGACTCAATGGTGGCACCCATAGGCCGGTTTTTGGCCCCTTCGTCACCGTCAAAAAACACCTCTCCATTGGCAAGTATTGCCATCGGTGGGACAAAGCGCATGACAGTGCCAGCCAGCCCACAGTCGATTTGTGCAGGTCCTGATAGCGCGTGAGGCGTTACTAAAAGATTCTCGCCTGACCACGCGAACTCAGTACCCAACGACTTAAGGGCCGTAATCATCAGCTGCGAGTCACGCGAATCTAGTGGTTTGATCAAAGTTGTTGGAGATATCGCAAGAGCGGAGAGCACCAGCTCCCGGTTGGTCAGAGACTTGCTGCCAGGAAGGTTGATAGATGCGCTGAACCCATCGGATTGCGGGGCGCTCCAAATCTGGTTATCGGTCATCTAGTCAAAGATACAAGCAATGCGTAGATAAGAGCCTAGAACCGCAGAAGATCAGCGGCACCAAGGTTAGACTTGAAGCAAATGACTGAAGAAAAATCAGAAAAAATCAAGAGCTTTGAATTGCAGGCCTTGCCGTTAATGCCGCAGCTATATGGCGCCGCCCTTAGATGGACGAGGAACCCCAGCGATGCCGAGGACCTAGTTCAGGAGACCTTTGCCAAGGCATTCGTCGCTTGGGAAAAGTTCGAACAGGGCACCAATTTAAAAGCTTGGTTGTTCCGGATTATGACAAACACGCACATCAATCTTTACAACAAAAAGGCCAAGGACAAGGCAAAAACGGCCCTTGATGACTTGGAAGACTGGCAGATTGGCCAGGGCGAGTCGATTACGGCACGTTCTTCCAGGAGCGCCGAAATAGAAGCCATGGAAAACATGCCCTCGACTGCGATCAAGAATGCACTTGACCAAATTCCTGAAGAGTTTCGAATGGTGGTTTACTACGCCGTAGTTGAAGGGCTTCCCTATCAAGAGATAGCCGAGGTTATGGATACTCCAGTTGGCACAGTAATGTCACGATTGCATCGCGGGAAGAAATTATTGAGAACTTTGTTGCAAGACTATGCAAAGCAAGAGGGCTATAACACTGGCTTGGAGGAAAAGGCATGAAAAAGGTAAATTGCGAAGAAGTGAAGCTGGGCGTGCACGAGTTTTTGCATTCCGAACTTCACGAGCAAGAGCTTGAGGCAATAACCGCTCACCTTGCCAATTGTGATTCTTGCGAGGGACACTACGACATCGAAGTTATTTTGAATCAGGTTATCCAGCGTTCTTGCGATGAGGCCCCTGCTGCGGAGCTAGCAGATCGAGTGATGGACCGCATTCGCTCAATCCAGCAGCACGACTAAGCTTCTTCGCTTATTCCCAGCCACTCAAACCAACCCCGGTTCAAAACCAACCACGCTATTAATCCGTAACCGACCTGACCGGGCAGCCGCCTGGGATGATTTGTTACCTCTTCAAGCCATCCCTCATGGCTAACAAGCGGCCCAAAGCAATCAACGTAGGTCAGCTGTCTTCTTTTTACAACATCTGCAAAACCATTTGAGAGGTTCTCAATCTCGGAGTCGAACTCCGGCACTCCTGTTGGAGTCGGGCCAATCACAAAAACACTTATTCCTTCACGAATCGCATCATCCATTAGAGAAGCCAAGTTGAGCCTAGATCTGGACATGGAAATGCCGGCGTGAATGTCTTGAGAGCTAAGGGCTAGCACCAGGTAGTTTTCAGTGCTCGTGGAGAACCTAATCGCCGCCTCGCTGTTCCAGCGAATCAGCATCTCGGACGTGGTTTCCTCAATCATTGGAAGCGGAAACAGCGCGATGTCAACGGTTTCGGGAAGCCTTGCTTGAACTCTCCCCAGCCAGCCGATTCCCTTTGGGTCACCAGCTCCAGATAGGAGCTCGTCGCCTAGGATTACGGCCCGAAGCTGTCTCATTAGTCAGTGAATGCTCTGGTAACTAAATCTGACTGCTCCACTGCGTGGACTTTAGAGGACCCTGTGGCCGGCGATGCTGATGCTGGCCTAGAGATTACCTTAAAGTTCACTCCGTACTTGGGCATGAACAGACCGATGTAAGTCCAAGGGCCTTGGTTAGCAGGCTCATCCTGAACCCACCTAAGGTCCGCATCTGGGAATTGAGCAACAGCAGCTCTCATTTCTTCAACCGGGGTTGGGTAGAGCTGCTCGAGTCGAACTATTGCCGTATCGCCGGTGCCGCGCTTTTCGCTCTCTGCCAATAGATCCCAGTAAACCTTGCCTGAGCAAAAAAGAATTCGTTTTACATTTGCAGGATCTAAATTTTGCTGGTCATTGATAAGGGGCCTGAAGTTACCAGTTGTAAAGTCTTCAACCGAACTTGCCGCGGCCTTCAGGCGCAACATTGACTTAGGTGCGAAGACCACAAGTGGTCTACTTGGAGTTGTGTAAGCCTGGCGCCTAAGCAGGTGGAAGTGACTTGCCGGAGTGGAAGGTTGGGCAATTGTCATGTTGTTCTGAGCGCAAAGCTGGAGGAACCTTTCAATGCGAGCTGAAGAGTGATCCGGACCTTGTCCTTCGTAACCGTGCGGCAAAAGCATTACCAGCGAAGATTGCTGGCCCCACTTCTGCTCGGCACTAGAAATAAATTCGTCCAAGACCGTCTGGCCACCGTTGACGAAGTCGCCAAACTGTGCTTCCCAGATTGTAAGTGCCTCCGGCTGCTCAACTGAGTAGCCATACTCAAATCCAAGCGCGGCATATTCACTGAGCAATGCGTTGAAGACCTGGAACTTGCCCTGCTGTTCGGTTACATATCTCAGCGGAGTCCACTCCTGACCGGTGTTACGGTCATAGAACACACTGTGACGCTGAACAAAGGTTCCACGCTGGCTGTCCTGACCGGCAAGGCGAATGTTGACCCCTTCAACCAAGAGCGAACCAAATGCAATCAGTTCTCCGAATCCCCAGTCAATATTTCCGCTGCGGCTCATTTCAACGCGCTTTTCAAGCAGCTGCGCAAGCTTGGGGTGGATGTTAAAACCATCGGGTTGGTTCGCGTGAGCGTTTCCGATTGCCTCGACAAGTTCTTGGGTGATGGCGGTTTGACGAAGCAGCTCTTGTTTTTCGCTAGCTGTGGTTCCAATACCCTCCGGCCTAGCTTGCAGTCCAACAGAGTCATTCATGGCGTCGTGAACGTCAATGAAGGCCTGCTCCAGATTCTGCTGGAAGGTTGCGTTTATGGCATCGAACTCTTCTTGAGTGATGTCTTCTCGGCCAATCAAGTTGTCCATGTAAAGCGTCCTGACCGAACGCTTTGCCTCAATCAAGTTGTACATCATCGGCTGAGTCATCGAAGGGTCATCACCTTCGTTGTGGCCGCGGCGTCGGTAGCAAACGATATCAATCACGACATCCTTGTTGAATTCCTGGCGGTACTCAAAAGCTAGCTGCGCTACTCTTACCACGGCCTCCGGGTCATCGCCGTTGACGTGGAAGATCGGCGCCTGTATGGATTTAGCAACATCAGTGGCGTAGAGGCTTGATCTTGAATCCTTTGGCAGCGTAGTAAAGCCGACCTGGTTGTTTGCAATTACGTGAATTGTGCCGCCAACTTTAAAGCCTTCAAGCCCGCTCATTTGAAGGGTTTCGAAAACCACTCCTTGACCAGCAAACGCTGCATCTCCGTGAATCAGGATTGGCAGCACCGGGTAGGTGTCTGGGTTTCCAAGACGATCCTGCTTGGCTCTAACGATTCCTTCGAGCACTGGGTTCACAGCTTCCAAATGGGAAGGGTTAGCTGCCAGAGTGACCTTGATTTGAGTTCCATGGCCCGAGGTGAAAAGGCCTTCGGTACCGAGGTGATACTTGACGTCGCCAGAACCCTGCAGGGTCGCGGTTTCAGTTGATCCTTCAAATTCTCTAAAGACCTGGGCATAGGTCTTGCCGGCAATGTTGGTTAGGACATTTAGGCGGCCTCGGTGTGCCATTCCAATTGCAACTTCATTCATTTGGGCATCAGCTGCGGCTTGAAGAATTTGGTCCAAGGCGGGAATCAAGGATTCGCTGCCTTCAAGCGAGAAGCGCTTTTGACCCACGAATTTCGTCTGAAGGAATGTTTCGAAAGCTTCGGCTTCATTTAGTTTCGCAAGAATTCTAAACTGCTCTTCTTTGGTGGGCTTTTGATAAGGTCTTTCAAGTTTTTCCTGGAACCAAACTCTTTCGGCTGGGGTCTGGATGTGCATATATTCAACGCCGATGGTTCGGCAGTATGAATCCCTCAGAATCCCAAGGATGTTTCTGAATTTGGTTTTCACTCGGCCACCAAAACCGCCGGTTTTGAAGGTCCTATCCAAATCCCAGAGACTAAGGCCATAGGAGCGGATATCGAGATCGGGATGCCAACGCTGAACATATTCGAGTGGATCTATATCAGCAATGAGGTGGCCGCGGACCCGGAAGGCATTGATGTATTCCTGAATTCTGGTGTTTTTACCGGATTGGTCAGCCAGGTCCCAGTGAAAATCGCTCGCCCAGACAACCGGAGAGTAGGGGATGCGCATGTCGGCAAAGATTTTTTCGAAGAAGTCGCGCTCACCCAGCAGCAGTTCGTTAACGATTTTCAAGAACTCACCACTGCCAGCGCCCTGAATTACTCTGTGGTCGTAGGTAGAGGTAACGGTAATAATTTTGCCAATGCCTTGAATGGCAAGCTGCTCCTCAGACATACCTTGGAATTGGGCTGGGTAATCCAGTGCTCCCACTCCAACAATGCAACCCTGACCTCTGGTGAGCCTTGGAACGGAGTGAACCGTGCCAATGCCACCGGGGTTAGTTAGCGAGATGGTGGTGTCTTTAAAGTCTTCCGCGGTGAGCTTATTGTCCCTGGCCCTCTTCACAAGGTCTTCGTATGCAGAGACAAACTCAGCAAAGTTCATGTTTTGTGAACGCTTAATGTTGGGAACCAGCAGCGCTCTGGTGCCATCAGGTTTCGGAATATCTATTGCCAGGCCAAAGTTCACGTTCGCAGGTGCGACAACGGCAGGCTTACCATCTACCTCGTCATAAAAAACATTCTGGGATGGGAACTCCTTGAGCGCCTGCACGATGGCATAGCCAATTAGGTGTGTAAACGAAATTTTTCCACCGCGGGTTCTCTTCAAATGAGAGTTGATCACAATTCGGTTGTCAATCAAGAGCTTGGCGGCGACCTGGCGGACACTTGTGGCCGTTGGAACAGAAATCGATGCATCCATGTTTGCTGCAAGGGTTTTACCCATGCCCTTCAGAATCCTTACTTCTGGCTGATCACTGGAGTCATCGATTGTGATTGCAGAGGATTCCGTCGAGGGAAGATCGGCTGGGACGGGAGCTGTCTTTGGAGCTTCATCGGTGGTTTTGGCTACGGGGATCGTTATGGCCTCGGTTGCAGGGGCAGGAGCGTCAGGGTCGAATTTTGTAACCACAGTTGAATCTGTGTCGATGGCAGCTATTGAGCCGGTTGCAGGTTGGCTGGCGTCGGGGTGGTTTTGGTTTTTCTGGTGATAACTCTCGAGCACGGGCTGCCAAGATTGGTCAACTGAATCCGGATTTTCCAGCCACTGGGCGTACATTTCTGCCACCAGCCACTGGTTTGCGCCAAAGTCTTGATCGGAGTTATTGAAATCGGTGCCTGACAAGGCTGCCCCTTAGAACGAAAAACCTACTTAAACCTCTATAAGTCTAGCCACTTGAATCGGTATAGTTATAAACGAAATGGAGCCTGATAAACGTAAGAGCCAGAAGGTAGCGTATTGAACGACTATCTGTTGCTTGGCTTTGCCATTTTCCTAACTGTTGGCACCGGGTTTTTTGTCGCGAGTGAATTCGCGCTTATCAACTCTGACAAGGCTCAGTTGATTGCCGACAAAGAGGCGGGGGAAAAAGGCTTAGAGCTACCGATTCGGGCAATTACAAAGACTTCGACACACCTTTCTTCGGCACAGCTGGGCATTACTATCACCACCCTCTTGACCGGTTTCGTTGCCGAGCCTGCACTCACCCGGCTTCTCGCGCCTTGGCTTTCACAGTTCGGTTTTGGTGAAGATTCATTCAGAACAATCTCGGTTGTTTTTGCAATGGCAATTGCAACTGTTTTTTCTTTTTTGATAGGGGAGCTAGTTCCTAAAAATGCTGCTCTTGCAGCACCCAAGAAAGTTTTGAAAATGGTTGTCGGCTTTCAGCTTGCCTTCACTTGGGTTTTTCACTACCTGGTTCAGTTCATGAATAACAACGGAAACTGGTTGGTTAGAAAATTCGGTGTTGAGCCCAAAGAAGAACTCTCCAGCGCCAGAACTGCAGATGAACTTGCCTCGCTAGTTCGAAGAAGTGCAACCCTGGGCTCATTAGAGCAGGACACTGCCAAGCTTTTGGAGAAAACTCTTGCCATGAGCACGCTTGTTGCTAGCGACATCATGACCCCCAGACCAAAGATGTTTTCGCTCGAAAGAGATGCAACCGCGCTGGAATTGGTTGAAATGGCAATCGAGACAGGTCACTCCAGGTTCCCTGTTACCGGAGAAGACACTGACGATGTCGTTGGAGTAGTCCACCTGAAGCGCGCAATTGGCGTGCCGATGGAACGAAGAGCTCAGGTGCCAATTAGCGCTCTCATGGTTGAACCGGTCAGGGTTCCTGAGACCATGTCGCTGGATCGTTTAACGATTCAACTGCGTGGCAAAGGCCTTCAATTCGGGATTGTGATTGACGAATACGGCGGCACAGCTGGCATTGTGACACTCGAAGATGCAGTGGAGGAGCTTGTCGGGGAGCTCTCGGATGAGCACGACAGGCAGCGGTCCGACCTCTTGCAATATGCGGATGGGTCATTGGCATTTAGCGGACTTACCAGGCCTGCAGAGCTTGCCGAATTCGGACTCAGAATTGCAGAAGATGAGGATTATGACACCGTCTCTGGGTTTTTGATGAGTGAGCTTGGTCGAATTCCGACCTCTGGTGACGCTGTTTCGATCACCGAGGGAGTGCTCCTAGTGCTCAAGATGGATGGCAGGCGCGTGGATCGCATCAAATTTGAACCGGGAGAGCAGCTAAATGTCTAGCGACCTGATGGGGCTGTTTTGGTTCGCGGTATTGCTGGCCGCAAACGCGTTCTTCGTGGGCGCTGAATTTGCGGTGATCTCTGCAAAACGAGCTCAGATAGAACCAAAGGCTGAGGCCGGAAACCCGGCAGCGAAAATCACGCTGCGTGCAATGGAAAAGGTTTCGCTGATGCTGGCAACTGCTCAGTTGGGAATCACGGTTTCTTCACTTTTGATTTTGGTTGTAGCTGAGCCCGCGATTCATCACCTCGTTGAAATTCCGTTGAAGGCTGTTGGAGTTGGTGAAGCTGCCTCTGCAGTGACAGGTTTTATAATTGCCCTGGTTTTGGTTACCTATCTGCACGTTGTAATCGGAGAAATGCTCCCAAAGAACATTGCTATTTCGATTCCGTCGAGTACTGCCCTGATTCTCACACCCGCGCTCTATTTCATTGCACAATTAGTGAAACCACTGGTTTGGTTGCTAAATCAAGTCTCAAACCTGATCCTGCGAATTTTTGGTTTTAGTCCGAGGGATGAGGCAAACACTGCCTTCACGCTCGAGCAGGTTGAGGGAATCGTGTCAGCCAGCCAAAAAGAAGGCACGCTTGCCGATGGCTCGGGGGCAATCGGGAAAACATTCGAGTTCACCGAAAAGAAGGTAGCCGATGTTGCTGTGTCTGTTGAATCCCTGGTGGCGATGACACTTGGCTCAACGCCGGCGGATTTGCAGCAGGCAGTGGCAGAGCACGGTTTTAGTCGCTATCCGGTCATAGGGCCACAGGCTGATATCCTCGGCTACTGGCACATCAAAGACGGGCTTAGTAACGATGAAGCGGTCATCAATCAACCGCTGCCCTCGAAGCGGCTTCGGGCAATGATTTCAATACCTGAAACAACTGACCTGGAAGACGCTCTTGCTCAAATGCGAAAAAGCGGTGCACACATGGTCCGAAGCTTTACCTCTTCGGGCAAGGTTGTCGGGTGCCTTTTCTTGGAAGACATCATCGAAGAACTTGTTGGTGAAATCGAGGACGCCACTAGGCGCTAGGCCAACGGCCCCGCTGGTATTGCATTGGCCATTCAATCTCAGCACCCAGCTCATCAGCGGCACGGAGCGCGAAATAGGGATCCCTTAGAAATTGCCTTCCAGCCAAGATCACATCTACTTGACCGGATAGAAGAATTTCCTCGGCCTGGTGGGCATCGGTTATCTGCCCAACTGCCGCAACTTCTGCTGAGGTTGCCTCAGCGGTGCTCTTAGCAAATTCGACCTGGTAGCCGGGGCCGGTTGGTATCTTCACGCCGGTCACAAGGCCACCGGAAGAAAGATCAAACAGGTCGGCTCCTAGATCCTTGCACCAAGAAGCGACTTGGGTGGTTTGTTCTAGGTCCCAGCCATTTGGAACATAATCGGTGGCGCTGAAGCGCACCATTACCGGCATTGTCTGGCCAACGGCCAATCGAACCGCAGATACAATCTCGAGAAGAAGCCTCGCCCTGTTTTCTAAAGACCCACCGTATTGATCTGTTCGATTATTGGTAATTGGAGATAAAAACTGGTGGATCAGATAGCCGTGGGCGGCATGGATTTCCACCGAATCAAAACCGGCCTTTTTTGCCCGGGTGGCTGCGTCAGCAAAATCCCTCACCAGGCCTGAAAGCTCGGAAGTTTCTAGTTGTCTTGGGGGAGCGAGTCCTTCAAAGGCATCGGAAGTAGCCGAGTAGGTTTCCCAGCCACCGTCTTCGATCGCAATGGTTCCAGTTCCAGACTGAGCCCTGTGAGTGGACCCCTTGCGTCCAGCGTGAGCCAGTTGAATGCCGCTGGTTGAGCCGGCTTCTGAGATGAAGTCGGTAATCACTTTCCAGGGTCCTATTTGCTCGTCGCTCCAGAGGCCTGGGCACCATGGGGAGATCCTTCCCTCCGGATTTACCGCACTGGCTTCGGCAATAACCATTCCGGCACCGCCTAATGCCCGGGAGCCGAGGTGAACAAGGTGCCATTGGCCTACGACGCCATCGCGCGACTCGCAGGAATACATACACATCGGCGAAACCCATAGCCTGTTCTTGATTGTCAGCTCACGGATAGTGATTGGTGAGAATAACTTTGTCATTTAGGTAGTTTTTCCAATCTCGGGTTTGCGATGAGGATAAATATCGCAAGGATTGTTCCCCAGCCAATTGCAACATTCAGCGGAAATATCGCGGTTAGCAGGCCGATGGCAGAGGGCCCCGCGAGGGCACCAATGTAGGTTATGCCAACAACTCTTGCCATGTTTCTGCCGGAGTGGGAAGCTTCGCCAATCTCACCGCCAGCTGCAAATATCTGTGGCACTACCCCAGATATTCCAAGACCAAGCAAGAACCAAAGCGCGATAGATGTTTCAAAGTTTGGAGCAAAAGCTTGAGCTGCGATGGCAATACCTCCAAGCAGTGATCCCCAGCTGATTATGAATCCCCTGCCTTTTACTTCCACGATTCGGTCAATGAAGATGCGCCCTAGAATCATGCCGATGTTGAACGCGGCCAAGCCCCAGGCCGCGAGCGCTACGGTCACACCTTGAATGTCCGCTAGGTAAAGTGCAGACCAGTCATGAGCGACTCCTTCAATAATCGCACCTGATGCCGCCATTAGGCCGGCGAGGATAACAAAAGGGAAAACTCTCTTATTCGCTATCGCTGACTGCTTGTTCTCGGTTTTGTTCTCTCTGGTTGCCACAACTTCGTTTGGAAGAAGCCAGAATGCCGCCAAAGCTCCGGTCAAGCTGAGGACAATGCCGGTAATGCTAAGAGTTTGGGACTGCACAAATCCCGATGAGATTGTCGCGAATCCAAAGGTTGCGCCAAACAATCCGCCGACCGACCAAAACAGGTGGAAGAAAGTGAATATTGCTTTCTTATTGACCTTTTCAACCTGTAAGGCTGCCGCGTTCATCGCGACATCTACTCCGGCTACACCAAAACCCAGCAGGAAAATAGCAAAACCGAGTGACCACACATTGGTCGCGAAGGCTGGTCCAAGAAGCGAGAGCCCGACTATTATTCCGCCAAGACCGGTTGCAGTCTTGGCTCCAATGTGATCGATAATCCAGCCGTAAACCTGCATCGCGGCAAACCCACCAAGTCCAGAAAACATTAGCAACGCCCCAAGGGTGGCATAGGTAATGCCAACGGCGTCTTCGATAAGGGGAATGTGCACTGCCCAAAGTGCAAGTGAAGAACCGCCAGAAAAGAAAAAGAAACAGACAGCGATCTTAGATTTTAGTAAATTCACGATTTAAACTCTAGGCCAAGAAGTCGGACAGGAGCTTCCCTACCTCTTCGATTTCAATCAGAAATCCGTCGTGACCAAATTCAGATGTGATCACTTGCAACCCACCGCCATGGACCGTGCCTGAAACGTTGTCGGCGATCAGCTGTTGGCCTGCAACCGGGAAGAGCCGGTCACTGTCAACCCCAATTACAAGAGTCGGTGCAGTGATCAGAGCGAGCGCCTTCTCCACAGACTCGCGATCCCTTCCAACGTCATGTGAGTTCATGGAATTCACCAGGGTGATATAGCTGTTGGCATCGAAACGCCTAACGAATTTGTTGCCATGAAAATCGAGGTAACTTTCAACGGCAAATTTCCCAGATTTGGACAGTGGGCTTACCTGGGACTGCCAGGCCCTGCCGAACCTTTCGTTGAGCTCTTTGGGAGATCGATAGTTCAGCAGTGCCATTCTCCTGGCGAGCGCCAAACCTCGATGTGGCCCAAAACCAGGCTTAGCTTCGTAGTACTCACCGTTCAGAAAATTAGAATCTGACCGGATTGCCTCCAGCTGAACTGTGTTCAGAGCGATCTGATCCGCGGTGGCGTAAGGTGGCGCTGCAAGAATTGCCAGTTTCCCAACTTTTTCAGGGCTACTAATTGCCATTTCGAGTGCGTGCATGCCGGCCATGGAGCCACCGATTACGCTGTGCCAACTGCCAATCTGCAGTTCTTCACTTAGTTTGTCGAAGGCAGCCGCCTGGTCTCTTATTGTCAGCGGCGGAAATTTAGAACCATACTCTTGGCCCTGGGGGTTCAGAGATGCTGGCCCAGTTGAACCTTGACAGCCACCAAGAACATTAGGGGTGATTACGAAGTACTTATCGGTATCCAGTGCTAAGCCCGATCCGATCAGCCCATTCCACCAGCCAGCGGTTTGATGGCCTGACCCCGAGGGGCCGGATGTGTGACTGTCTCCTGTTAGGGCATGAAGAATTAGGACCGCATTGCTGCGTTGACTATTCAGAGACCCCCAGCTTTCAAAAGCCAGAACTGCCTGGGTTAGTAATTCGCCCGATTCCAGCTCGAGCGAGAACGGTGCGGTGAACTTTCTACTACCTGGATCGTCACCGGTTCTCCAGGCTCCGGTTGCAGGAGGTCTTCCCACTAACTGACGACGCTGCTCCTCGGAAATGAATTCCGAGGGAGCAGAGTCTTCAGATATTTGAAAGTCCATTTATTTTGCCGCTGCAAAACCTTTCTGCAGGTCGGCAATGATGTCTTCGTAGCTTTCTAGACCAACTGACAGCCTGATGAGCCCTGGAGTTACTCCAGCGGCAGCTAGGTCAGCTTCATCCAGCTGTGAGTGGGTGGTCGATGCCGGGTGAATAATAAGCGATCTGACATCTCCAATGTTGGCAACGTGGCTAAACAGTTCAACGCCATCCACCAACTTCACGCCTGAATCCAGTCCACCAACGATTTCAAAAGAAACAATAGCTCCAGCGCCTTTTGGACAGTAGTGCTTATGTGCTTGGTTGTGCGGGCTGGAATCTAGTCCCGCGTAGTTCACACTTTTAACCTGCGGGTGTGCTTCTAACCACTTAGCAACCTTCGAAGCATTCTCAACGTGACGCTCCATGCGCAGGCTCAGTGTTTCGATTCCTTGAATCAAAGAGAATGCGCTGTCCGGTGAAATTGCAGCTCCAATGTCACGCAGCAATTGGACTCTAGCTTTGATTATGAAGGCAATGCCATCGCCCAATGCCTCGGTGTAGACAACGCCGTGATAGCTCGGATCTGGCTTGGTTAGACCTGGGAACTTATCTGACTTAGACCATTCAAACTTTCCGCCGTCCACAATCGCTCCAGCAACAACTGTTCCGTGGCCACCTAGGAACTTGGTCGCAGAGTGAATGATGATGTCCGCGCCGTGCTCAAATGGTTTGATCAGATACGGGGTTGCAACCGTATTGTCCACAATCAACGGGACGCCAGCCGCATGGGCCACCGAAGCCACCTTGCGAATGTCTAGAATATTCACCGCTGGGTTTCCAATCGTTTCAGCAAAAAACAATTTGGTATTTGGACGGATTGCCGCTTCCCATTGAGCCTCATCGTCCTGATCTGCGACAAAGGTAGTTTCTATGCCCAACTTCGCGAGTGTGTATTTCAGCAGATTGAAGGTCCCGCCGTAGAGCGAAGAGCTTGCGACCACATGGTCGCCGGCTTCGGCAATGTTAAGAATTGCAAAGGTGGTTGCAGACTGTCCTGAAGACAGCAAGAGGGCCGCAGTGCCACCTTCAAGTGCCGCGATTCGCTTTTCTGCAACATCCTGGGTCGGATTCATGATGCGGGTGTAAATGTTTCCAAACTCCGCCAGGCCGAAAAGGCTTCTGGCGTGCTCGGCAGAATTAAACGTGTATGCAGTTGTCTTGTAAATAGGCACTGCTCTTGCGTTGGTTGCAGGATCACTTACTGCACCTGCGTGAATCTGCTGGGTCTCAAAACCCCAGGTTGCTGCATCAGTCATTTAGTATCTCCAGTTAGGTTGGGTGGCTCTTGATCTCTACTATCGGGCGCAACGGCCCAGCAAGCAAATGCCTTCGTAATCAAAGGTAACTTTAGCTCAAGTGCGAGATGGCAAGGGATGCCAAAAGCGCTGCCCCCAGCGGTATCACCGAGTCATCAAACATCGCTCTGGCTGAGTGATTTGTCGGGGCAGTTGTGTGATCGATGTCGCTTGGGCATGCCCCAACAAACACAAATGCACCTGGAACTTCAAAAACGATTGACGCGAAGTCCTCACCGCCTGCAATTGGATTTTCCATTGGCATGTAGCCGGTATCTCCAACTAGCTCTTTGGCTATTCTGGCAACGCTTTCAGCTGCAGCCTTGTCGTTGATCAAAACTCGGGTGGCTTGACTGAACTCAACTGTCGCCGTTAGACCAAAACCTTCGGCTATTGAATGGATCAACTTTGGTGCAAGGTCATGCAGTTTATTGGTATTTACTTCGGAAAAAGTTCTAACCGTCGCACCGAAACTTGCGGTGTCAGCTATGACATTATTCGTGGCGTCATCACCAGCCCTGATCCAGCTCACATTCAAAATTACCGGATCAAACTGGTCAAACTGTTTATTGAGCATGGTCTGAAGTGCGGAAATCGCTTCAACCATCGGCGCCACTGGATCTTTGGATAGCCATGGCATAGAGCCGTGACCGCCTGAACCGTGGAATGTCACATTCAGGTCACCGGCACTGGCCATCATCGGTCCTGGCTTGCAGGCAATCATTCCAACTGGCAGTGATGTGAATACGTGCAGCCCGTAGGCCACCACTGGGCGACTGCCCGTGAGATCCAACATCCCTTCCTCAATCATGATGTCCGCTCCATGGTGGCCTTCTTCACCGGGCTGGAACCAAATCAGGACATCACCTGCGAGATCCTGCTTGCTCTCGAAGAGCAGCCTTGCCGCCCCGACTGCCGAAGCCATGTGAAGATCGTGCCCGCATGCGTGCATGTGACCATTTTTAGAAGCGAAGGGGAGATTTGTTTCTTCAGTTACATGCAGGGCATCCATGTCTGCCCGTAGCAAAACTGTTGGCCCGGGCTTGCCACCTTTGATTACAAGTGCGATAGACGTAAGAGCTTTGCCGAGCGAGATTTCCCCCAAACCCTCTAGGCGCTCCAGGAGAATTTTCTGAGTGACAGGAAGATTGAGTGCGAACTCTGGGTTTTCGTGCAATAACCTGCGCAAAGCAACCAGCTCGCTTGAGATTTCCTGCGCCGCAGACAGCAGTTCTTGAGGTTTTGGCATGGTTGCTCCTTTGCTCATTCAATCATCTCACTGTTTAATGTAATCAATGTTTGAACAACTTCACCCGCGGTGGCAAGAGCTGCTAGCCGACCAGTCCGAGGCCCTCGAGGCCATCGCCGAAAAGCTGCATGGTTTAGAAAACGTTGTCCCTGCCAAAGAAAACATTCTCAGAGCTTTTGCCTACCCACCCGAACATTACCGAGTATTGATTGTTGGTCAGGATCCATATCCATCAGAAGGCCATGCCACCGGGCTGTCATTTTGTGTTCCACCAAATACTGACCCGCTGCCACCGACTTTAAGAAACATAATTCGAGAACTAAGGGACGACCTCGGTCACGATCAAGTCCGGAATGCAGACATCTCGGTGTGGGCAGACAGAGGAGTGATGATGCTTAACCGCAACCTGACAACTCTGAAGGGTCGAACGGCGGCGCACTTTGATATCGGCTGGGAAGACTTCACGGCAGCAGCTATTGCCTCGCTTCAGACGCTCCACAAAGGAAGGCTCGTTGCAATTTTGTGGGGCCAGCGGGCCATCTCAATAAAAGAACAGCTGGCTGAATCAAAAATCATAGAAAGCCCACACCCTTCGCCGCTTTCAAGTTATCGGGGCTTTTTCGGATCTAAGCCGTTTTCTCGCACCAATGTGCTTTTAGCCGAATCAGGCTTAGAGCTAATCGATTGGAGTTGCTAGTGGTTGATAGCGAAACCAGATGGGCGATGGTGAGGAGGCTTCGGCAAAAACCTGCTCCTCAGGCCAAAGCTGTTTTGATTAGGGAAGTTGAATCCGGTGACCTGCCTGCAATCAAGGATATCTATAACTACTTCATCCGGAACACAGCAATAACTTTCGACGATGCGCCGCTAAAGCTTGCATACTGGCAGGACAAGTACGACATGGCAAAGAAGTTTGAACTTCCGTTTTTGGTTTTAGTAAGGGGAAGCGAAGTGATCGGGTTTGCCGAGGTGTCGCCATGGCGTCAAAAATCTGGCTACCTAAAAGTGGTTGAGAACTCCATCTACCTGTCGGCGCCGGCAACGGGTAAAGGTCACGGCAGCCAACTGCTAGAGGCGCTGCTCGATAGCTGCAAGGCGAAGGACATCAAGGAAGTAATTGCGGTGATTGCTGATCGCGGCGCCCAGGCCTCTATCGCGTTGCACGAGAAATTTGGCTTTGTCCAGCAGGGTCACCTGGCAAATGTTGCGGTTAGATTTGGCAAGCCAATCGGCAGCCACATGCTTTCGCTAAAAATGACTAATCACTAGCTAACAGAACTTCACCAACATGGGTTCTCAATTTTGCAAGCGCCTCTGAGTCAATTCCGCCCGTGGTAATAACGGTGTCGGCCTCCGCCAATTCAGCAAATGAAGTGAAGCCTCGGGTTCCCCACTTGGTGTGGTCAGCTAAAACCACGAGCTTCGTGGCCCTGCGAATCACCTCGCGGTTGGTGTCAGCTTCAACGAGGTTTGGTGAACTGAATCCGAAATCTGTGTCCATGCCGTGGGTCCCCATGAAAACCAAATCAAGATTGAACCTTGAGAAGACTTCGGTCGATATGTTTCCAACCAGCGAGTCGGTGGGTGTTCTCACTCCGCCGGTTAGCACCACCGTTTGGTCAGCTCGAGGGTGCTGAGCAAAGAAGTCTGAAACCGGAACTGAATTTGTAACAATTGTTATCGATGGAACATCACGAATCCTCTTTGCCAGTGCGTAAACAGAGCTTCCACCCATAAGTGCGATTGCATTTCCGGGCCGAACCATTACGGCAGCCAGCTGAGCCATTGAGTCTTTGGCGTTCTGTTCCTTCAGTGAATTAAAAGCGAACGGCGGCTCAACCGTGGATGAAAGCGAATTGGCCGTGACGCCCCCGTGCACCTTGTCAACTAGACCCTGTTCGGCAAGTGCCTCAACATCGCGCCGCACTGTCACCTCGGAGACGCCGAGGCTAATGGCCAGATCGGTGATTTTCCTGGCACCAGCCAGTGAGACCTCATCCAAGATAAGTGCTTTACGCTGCGCAGCTAGCATGATTCCCTCCCAAAAACATCTCTACAGAGTATTGGCAAATTTCACTATTGTTCGAATATTTACTAACGGAATGATTACTTTTGTCGTTTTTTGCTCGAAAAGTTTGGGATTATTGGTCTAGTTCGTTTTTATCTGTTTCTTTTTGGCCTAAGTTTGGGCCAAAGCTTTAGAAACCGATCTGGGGCGAGCTGACAAGCAGAATGAGTGAAAGCTCATGCTGGAGTAAAAAACTGAAGTAGCAATTGAGTAGATAACTGGGTGCAGCTTAGGCTGCACCCAGTTATCGTCAAACTAAAGTTGTCACCAACAAAGAGACTTGGATGCGATTTGAAAACTCCGAACTTCGTTCACCTTCGACAAAGTGGTGTCTCCGTGCTGGTGAGCATCACTGAAGATCTCACTCAGGTATTGCACTGGGGAGAGGATCTTGGTCTGCAGGCTGATTACCAGGATTACCTGCTCTCCACCAGAGAGCCAAGTGCTCACGCTGAAACAGACTTTCCCGTCGAGCCGGGTATCTGGCGAGAGCATGCCAGAGCCTTTACTGGAGCTCCAGTTGTGGTCGGTCATAGGAGTGGAGAAGACTTCGCGCCACTTTTTTCTCTCAAGGATTACAGCTTCAGTGAAACCGAACTCTTGGTTACAGGTCAGGATGCCGCTGCTGGTCTAGAGATTGAAACAAGATTTTCATTTCTGGGATCTGGAGTTCTTGAGATATCAACCAAACTTTTAAACCTTGGCGCAACTGAATATGTTTTGAATGACCTTGCCAATTACATGCCGCTTCCGGATCGGGCTCAGCAGTCTATGGATTTTGCGGGGCGTTGGGTTAAAGAGCGCCAGCCGGTTAGCAGGGAAATCCAGCCGGGCATTGTTTCTCGAGAAGTGCGCGAGGGCAGGACCGGTCACGACTACACAATTCTGCAGCTGGCAATGTCCAAAGGTGCAAATTTCCGATCGGGAGAAATCTGGTCGTTTGGCCTTCTGTTCTCTGGGAATTCTAAGCACACCATTGAGCAACTCCAATCGGGCCGCAAAGCAATCTCCGCCTCTGAGCTGCTGCTGCCAGGTGAGGTGATTCTTGCGCCCTTGCAATCACACCAGAACGCCCCGGTGGTTGCTATCTATTCTGCAGCTGGAATAGATGGAATTTCTGCTAGGTCTTATGGCTGGTTGCGTGCGAGAAAGAATCATCCGACTAACATTCGCCCACGTCCGCTGACCTTGAATGTTTGGGAGGCAGTCTACTTCGATCACAACCTTGAAAAACTCACCGAGCTTGCCCAAGTGGCCAAGCAGATAGGTGTTGAAAGATTTGTGCTTGATGACGGCTGGTTTGGGTCTAGGCGCGATGACACTACCGGACTGGGTGATTGGGTCATCTCGAAGGACGTCTGGCCAGATGGCTTAGGCCCGTTGATTGAAATTGTGAAAGCCAATGGAATGGAATTTGGCCTTTGGTTTGAAGGTGAAATGGTGAATCCAGATTCTGACTTATATCGACAGCATCCAGACTGGATTCTGAACGTTGGAGAGCGAGTTCCAGCTGTGAGCCGAGGTCAATTGGTTCTCGATCTTTCTAACCCAGACTGCTATAAGCATGTTTTTGATCAAACAGACGCAGTCCTTCGGGATAACGACATCTCCTATATCAAGTGGGATCACAATAGGCCACTGGTTGATCCAGGGCACCGGTCAAAGGCCGCGGTTCGAACTCAAACCGAGGCGATTTACAGGCTTTTTGCGGAGCTAAAGAAAAAGCACCCAGCCCTTGAGATCGAAAGCTGCGCCTCGGGGGGCGGAAGAATCGATTTGGGAATTGCTCAGGTCGTGGATCGTTTTTGGGTTTCTGATTGCAATGATGCCCTGGAGCGTCAATACATCCAGCGTTACACCCAGATTGGCATTCCTCCTGAAATGTTAGGCAGTCATATCGGGCCGACAACCTCTCACACCACCGGTAGGACACACACCCTAGCCTTCAGGGCAGTAACAGCGCTTTTCGGTCATGCCGGGCTGGAGTGGGACATTACAAAAACTACCCCGGAGGAAAAAGTGGCCCTGAAATCTTGGGCCGATTACTACAAGAACAAGCGCGGACTGCTTCACTCAGGTGATGTTGTCAGGATGGAAACCGATCTGGATTCAACATTTGTTCACGGGGTCGTTTCAAAAGACAAAGCAACCGCACTGTTTGCATATGTCACTCTCCAGGCACAGGCAGGTTCTCGTCCCAACTCAATCGTTATTGACGGCCTTGACCCGGAAAAGAGCTATTCGGTGAAAGCAGTGTTTCCAGCTGGTCAGCCTGTTTTCCAGCAGCGGACAGCACCTGGTTGGCTGGACGGCGTCGTGCTAACCGGAAAAGCTCTAAGTCAAATTGGCCTCCGGCCCCCAATTTTGTTTCCAGAATCAGCCCTACTAATAGAAATCGAGGCAATTTAATGCTGAACAGTCAAAAACTCTACTTCGGCGGCGACTACAACCCCGAGCAGTGGTCAAAAGAGGTTTGGAAACAAGACATTGAGCTGATGCAAAAGGCGAACGTGAACCTGGTGTCGCTAGGCATTTTTTCGTGGGCAAATCTAGAGCCAACAGAAGGTCAGTACGAATTCGGGTGGCTCGATGAGATTATGGACCTTTTACATGCAGGCGGCATTTCAGTGGATCTGGCAACAGCGACTGCATCGCCACCGGCTTGGATGTCCGCAAAATACCCGGAGATCTTGCCGGTAAATTTTGACGGTGTCCGTATGGAATTCGGAGGCCGTCAGGCATATTGTGCAGCAAGCCCCGTTTACATTAAGAAGGCCGCAGAAATCACAGAACAGCTGGCTTCCAGGTATGCCAAACACCCAGCTGTTGTGATGTGGCACGTGAATAACGAATACGGTTGCCATCACGCATATTGCTACTGCGATGTTTCAAAAAATGCCTTCGTAAAATGGCTCAAGAACAGGTATTCATCACTCGATGAACTAAACGCATCCTGGGGAACGGATTTTTGGTCCCAGCGCTACCACGCTTGGGATGAGATCCCAGCGCCAAAGCGAACGCCAGATGGAACCCACCCAAACCCCGGGGCTCAGATTGATTTCAGGAGATTCACCTCTGAAATCACGCTTGACCTGTTCAGGCAAGAGCGCGACATAATCAAGAACTACGACAGCGTAAACCCGGTAACGACAAACTTCATGTCCATGAAGTTCACTCACGCCATGGACTACTTTGCCTGGTCAAAGGAAGTGGACTTTGTGTCCACCGACCACTATTTGGCTCAGCACGATATCGAAAACCACATTGACTTGGCTCAGATGGGCGATTTGACCCGTGGCTTTGCAAATGGCAAGCAGTGGCTCTTGATGGAGCACAGCAGCTCAGCTGTTAACTGGCAGCCGAGAAACTACGCGAAGACTCCAGGGCAGGAAAAGCGCAACGTCATGAGTTTTGTGGCCAGGGGCTCTCAGGGATCGATGTATTTTCAATGGCGTCAGTCCCAAGCCGGGTCCGAAAGGTTCCACTCTTCGATGGTTCCTCATGCCGGCGAAGACACCCGCGTCTATCGCGAAGTGGCGGAGCTTGGCAAGCTACTCAGTGAGAATCAAGATCTAGCCAACTATCCAACCGATAGGGCGGAAGTTGCAATGGTTTTCGACTACGAGCAAATGTGGGCAATGATGCAAGCCAACCTGCCAACCGAGGACTTGAGCTACCCGGAAACAGTTGCCGCATGGTATCGAGCCCTATACAAAGAAGGCATCCAGGTTGACTTTGTGCCGGCAGACGTTGATGCAGAAACCCTCAAGCACTACAAGTTGGTTTTGATGCCAATGCTTCACATGCTCTCGGACGCTGAAGAAAAGACCTTCACTGATTACGCAACGCAGGGTGGAAACCTCGTTGTGGGCTACTTCTCAAACATCGCGGATCGCACACTGCGGGTCAAGCTCAATGGTTACGGTGGCAAGCTTGTGAAAGACGTCATTGGTGTTTACATCGAGGAGTTCTATCCAATGCGAGAAAAATCAGTTTCGCTCTCTAATGGCATGGAGGCAACGCTGTGGGCTGAGCTTTCCAGGCTGAATGGTGCCGAGATGGTTGCAGAGTTTAAGGACGGACAGGGAGCAGGAAGCGTGGCGATAGCCAAACGTAGTCTTGGCTCATCGACCGCCTGGTACCAGGGGACGCAGCTGACAGAAAAGTCGCAACGGGAATTCTTCAGTTCGCTGGCCAAAACCCTCGGGCTTTCCGCCACAGGCTCTGAATCAAGGGAACTCATTAAGCGGGGTCCATACCAGATCGAAATTGACCATGCTGCAAACACTGTCAAGGTGAGTAAAAGCTAACTGCAGCTAAATGAAAAAGGGATCCGATTTCTCGGATCCCTTTTTCTTTGTGCGGGTGAAGGGACTTGAACCC
>DGPE01000081.1 GCA_002390305.1 Micrococcales bacterium UBA4448
ACTCCGGGTCACGTTGATTTCACATACGAAGTCTCGAGGTCTCTGGCGGCATGTGAGGGAGCGGTTTTACTCGTTGATGCCGCGCAGGGCATCGAGGCACAAACGCTTGCCAATCTGTATCTCGCCATGGAAAACGATCTTGAGATCATTCCGGTATTAAACAAGATTGACTTACCCGCAGCTCAGCCCGAAAAGTATGCCGAGGAGCTTGCAAATCTCATCGGTGGAGACCCAGCAGATTGTCTGAAGGTTTCTGGAAAAACCGGTGAGGGTGTTGCGGAGTTGCTTGATCGAATCGTCCAGCGGGTGCCTGCGCCATCTGGGAATCCTGATGGCCCCGCCAGGGCGATGATTTTTGATTCTGTTTATGACAGTTACCGTGGTGTTGTCACCTACGTCAGAATGATTGATGGCCGACTTTCTCCTCGTGAGCAGATCCAAATGATGTCGACTCGTGCAGTTCACGAGCTCTTGGAAATTGGCGTGATCAGCCCAGAGCCCACTGCCACTAAAGGGCTAGCAGCCGGTGAAGTCGGTTATTTGATAACAGGCGTTAAAGATGTCCGACAGTCCAAGGTCGGCGACACAGTTACCACCAAAAATAAGCCGGCAACCTCTGCTCTTAAGGGATACTCAGAACCTAATCCAATGGTTTATTCGGGAATTTACCCGATTGATGGCAGTGACTATCCAAACCTGCGTGAAGCGCTTGACAAGCTGAGGCTTTCAGACGCTTCGCTGGTTTATGAGCCAGAGACATCGGCTGCACTCGGGTTTGGTTTTAGGTGCGGATTTTTGGGTTTGCTTCATCTGGAAATCATCACCGAGCGTCTCGAACGCGAGTTTAATCTGTCCCTGATAGCAACTGCCCCTTCAGTGGTTTACGAGGTCACTCGTGAGGACAATACCGAGTTCATTGTTACGAATCCATCTGAGTTCCCAGAAGGCAAGATAAAGGTTGTCAAAGAGCCGATAGTAAAGGCAACAATTCTTAGTCCAAAGGATTACGTCGGAACAATCATGGAGCTCTGCCAGTCAAGACGCGGCACCATGATTGACATGCAGTACTTAGGTGAGGACAGAGTTCAACTTCGCTACCAACTCCCGCTGGCTGAAATCGTATTCGACTTCTTTGACCAGCTAAAGAGCAAAACCCAGGGCTACGGATCTTTGGACTACGAGGATGACGGCTACCAACCGGGAGATCTGGTCAAAGTTGACCTCCTACTTCAGGGTGAAAAAGTTGATGCCTTTAGTTCAATTGTTCACCGAGACAAGGCTTACGCTCAAGGAACCAGAATCACTGGAAAGTTGCGTGAGCTTATTCCAAGGCAGCAGTTTGAGGTGCCCATCCAGGCTGCCATCGGATCAAGAATCATTGCCAGAGAAAGCATTCGAGCAATTCGAAAAGATGTTTTAGCTAAGTGTTATGGCGGAGACATAAGTAGAAAGCGCAAGCTCCTTGAGAAGCAAAAAGAGGGTAAGAAGCGCATGAAAATGGTTGGCCGCGTCGAAGTACCGCAGGAGGCTTTCATTTCTGCACTGTCCTCAGATGAGTCCTCCAAGTCAGAAAAGAAAAAGTAGTGGGATCTGCCCTGCCGATCGGGCTTGCCTGGCCAGAGGACGATGTAATCGCTCCACTTTTTGGAGTGGACAAGTCCTTTCACGTCTACGTTCACATTCCTTTTTGTGAGGTTAGATGCGGGTACTGCGATTTCAACACCTACACCGCTAAGGAAATAGGCAGCGTATCCCAGCAGGATTTTCACAATGCCATAATTTCCGAAATTGAGCGAAGCTCAAAGGTTTTATCCGGATCTGGATACCCAATAAGGCCAATCTCCACATTGTTTTTTGGTGGTGGAACACCTTCTCTTTTCTCCGCAGATCAGTTGGCTTCGATTGTTTCGGCCCTGAAAGACCAATTTGATTTTGAAAAAAATGCCGAGATCACTCTCGAGGCCAACCCTGAATCAACCACTGCTCAGTATCTTGAAGAGCTATCTCAAGTCGGCATTAATCGGCTGAGCATGGGTGTTCAAAGTTTTGATGCTGATGTTTTGAAAACACTGGAGCGTGTGCACAGGCCCGAATTGGTGGCACCTTTGGTTTCGGCGGCAAAAAACGTTGGCTTGGCAACGAGCATCGATTTGATCTATGGAGCCCCGGGGGAGAGCATCGAATCTTGGCGGCACACTCTAGAAGCGGCTGTCGAACTGGGGACTGGACACATCTCTGCCTACTCACTGATCGTCGAACCGGGAACAAAGCTGGCTCGACAGATCAAATCGGGCGAGGTTCCAGAAACCGATGATGATCTCGATGCAGAAAAGCACCAGCTTGCCGACAACATCTTGAGTGAGGCGGGCCTTGCTTGGTATGAAGTTTCAAATTGGGGTGAACCTTCCAGGCACAATCAGGCTTACTGGCGATCTTTTGACTGGTGGGGCTATGGACCGGGGGCACACTCGCATATCTCTGGAAATAGGTTTTGGAACCTCAAGCACCCGCTGACCTATCAGCAGGCTGTCGCCACGAAAACTCCGGTTGCCGGGGTTGAGCATATTGATGCCAGAACCAGACTGGAAGAAATGCTGATGTTAGAGCTCAGAACTAAAGAGGGGGTCAGCACTTCGGTCTTAGAGGCCCTGCAGGTCTCTCCGCATGCTCTTGAGGGGTTCTTCGCTCAAGAGTTTTTGGTAATAAAGAATCAGAGAGTCTCGGTAACTGCCACCGGGAGGCTATTTGTGGACCGCATTGTGCTCGATCTTCTTACCAATTAGAGCAATGTTGTCTAGACTTGGCACTCAAGTGAGGTGAGTGCCAATGATTCCAGGTAGATCCCTAGAGGTGCTGCGCGCAATCGTGGAGGACTACATCTCATCTAACCAACCGGTTGGGTCAAAATCGCTACTTGACCGTCATCCACTTGGAGTCTCTGCGGCGACGATTAGAAATGATATGGCACTTCTGGAAGAGGAAGACCTAATCACAGCCCCTCACACGTCCTCAGGTCGAATCCCAACCGAGAAGGGCTATCGACTATTTGTGGACAAGATTGGCGAAGTAAAGCCGCTTTCGGTCTCAGAAAGAAGAGCCATAGAGAGCTTCTTGGACGGTGCCAATGACCTTGACGATATCGTGGAAAGAACTGCGAGGGCGCTTTCCCAGTTGACAAATAATTTAGCGCTGGTGCAGTATCCAACCCTTGGAAAGTCGCGCGTTCGACATGTGGAGCTAATTCAAGTTGCTGACTTCCGGGTGCTTGTGATGCTAATTACCGACAACGGCAGGTTGCAACAGCTGCAGGTTGAGCTACCTGCGAGTTTTGAAAGCGATCTGCTTCCTGAATTCCGGGGACGACTCAACGCGATCCTTTCGGGAGCAAGCCTTTCTGATGTGAGGGCATTACTCGACCGGTTGCCACAAGATTTCTTGCCGGTTAGACGGGTATTTGTCCAAACCGTGGTGGAAACCTTGCAGTCGATGGTCGACGAGAATCGCCAAGAAAAATTGGTGCTGTCAGGCGCCTCCAAGCTTGCAAAGCATGATGAGGATTTCGGCGGCGAATTGTCGTCCGTTCTAGAAGCAATTGAAGAGCAGGTCGTAATGATGCGCTTGCTTCAGGAGATGCAGACCGATCAATACGGTGTTCACTTGAAGATTGGTTCAGAGCTGGGAGTGGCAGGTGTTAGTCATGCGACCCTAATGGCCACCGGCTACGAGGCAACCGGCCTTGAGGCTGCTAAAATTGGCGTTTTGGGCCCGACGAGAATGAACTATTCGGGCAACATAGCATCCGTTCGAGCGGTTGCGAAATATTTGAGTAATGTACTGGAGGCAAATTCTTGAGCGATCACTATCAGGTGTTGGGAGTCCAACGTGACGCCAGCGAAGATCAAATCAAGAAGGCCTATCGGAAGCTCGCTAGGGAATTGCATCCAGATATCAATCCGGCAGCAGAGGCCCAGGAGCGTTTCAAGCTGGTTACTCACGCTTACGAAGTTCTGGGAGATGCCAAAGCCAGAGCAACTTATGATCGTGGGGGCCAAGAAGGTGTCGGTCTCGGTGACATTTTTGACAGCTTCTTTGGCGGCGGTCAAAGGGGTCCTCAGTCTCGTTCTCAGCGGGGTCAAGACGCACTGTTACGAGTGGACCTTGAGTTGAAGGAAGCGGTATTCGGGGTCAACAAGACTTTGACCATCGATACTGCCGTTTTGTGTGAGGACTGTCAGGGGAGTTGCTGCAGGCCAGGGACCGGCCCCAAGACCTGCGATATTTGCCGAGGCTCGGGTCAGATTCAACGTCAGGTGCAGTCCTTCATGGGTGCGATGGTCACCACTGCTCCCTGCGGTACTTGTCGGGGCACAGGCGAGGTAATCCCAGAGCCCTGCCTTGGTTGCCGCGGTCAAGGAAGAGTGCGCGCGTCCCGCGACCTTGATCTAGATATTCCAGCGGGGGTTTCGGATGGATTGCGTCTACACCTTCCAGGCCAGGGAGAAGTAGGTTTTGGTGGCGGGCCAAGCGGTGATATTTACCTCGAAGTATCGGTTCGTCCCGACGCGATTTTTGGAAGAGATGGTGACAACCTGGTCGCAATTCTTGAAGTTCCGATTGCTGACGCTGCTCTAGGTTTCGAGGTCGACATCGAAACTTTGGATGGTAAATCAGAAGTCTCGGTCAAATCTGGGGCACAACACGGCGATGTCATCACACTAAAAGGGTTCGGGTCAAATAAGTTGCGTGGCCGAGGCAGGGGAGACCTGCTGCTCCAAATAAAGGTGCTGACTCCTTCCAGGCTGGACGGTAAGCAAAAAGACATATTCAAGAAGCTTCGAGAGCTCCACAAGGAGGACACTCCTCGCCTGGGCAGCAGGCGCAGCCGAGGTCGTTTCTAGTGCATTGGTTTTACGACCCTGAAATTACAGAGAGCTCAACTGCCATATTTGAGCGTGAGCTCACACATTTCAAGGCACTAAGAATAAGAAACGATGACCAAATTGTGATCACCAATGGTTTAGGCGTTAGCCACAAAGCCGTGGTTGTAGATGTTAGCTCGGGCCAAATTCGACTCCTTGCTAAATCCATCGCCAATGAGCAGTCAGTGACTATTCACCTTGTTCAGGCTCTGGCGAAGGGGGGACGAGATGAGTCGGCAGTGCAGACCGCATGCGAACTCGGCGTCGCTAGTGTCACTCCTTTTCAGGCCAAGAGATCAATAGTGGAGTGGGGTTCAAAGACTGCGCGAAATCAGGAGCGCTGGCACCAAATCGCCGTTTCTGCCATGAAACAGTCTCAACAGTCTTTTCTGCCTACTATCGGATCGCTATCGACTGCCAAAGACTTGGTTGGTTCGGGGTTGAAGCTCGTCTTGGATCCAGGTGCCGAAAAATCGTTGTCGGAAATTGATCTTTCGCCTGAGATCACAATTGTGGTTGGGCCAGAGGGCGGCTTTGAAGCTGGCGAACTCAATCTCTTGATGTCAAATGGCTTCAAGGCTGTGAGGCTGGGAAACTCAGTTTTGAGAACATCCTCGGCTGGCCCAGCGGCCATCGCTGCCATACAGGCTCTGTCGGGCTCTTGGAACAACGGATAGCATTGTAGGTGGAGGCTAAATTGGATTGTATTTTTTGCAAAATCATTGGGCGTGAAATACCCACTGAATTACTGGGGGAGAACGAGCACGCTGTTGCGTTTAGGGATCTTTATCCTCAGGGGCCGGTGCACATTCTTGTAGTCCCAAAACGGCACTCCACCAACATCACGGAATTGGATCAGGAGGGAGAACTGGCAGGTTTGTTCTCGCTAATTACAACTGTGGCAGCTGACTTCACTGACGGCCAATTCAAACTTCAGTTCAATACTGGAAGCCGCGAAGGTCAGTCTGTATTTCACACCCATGCTCACGTTCTAAGTCAGCAGTCCAAGTAGTGGTAAAAACTTCCTTCGAAATTTCAGCAGTTGCACTTCTTGACTTGCTCGGGCAAGAGGACAGAAATGTCAAACAATTAGAGGCGGATCTACCCGGTCTGGTAATTCAAAATCGGGGAAACAGTTTTACCCTCACCGGCGATGAAGAACAGGTGAAGACCGCAAGGTCCGTTCTTGAGCAGCTGGTTGAAATGATTTTGCAGGGCCTAGCTCCGGACCTTCAGTCTGTCTCTGAAACCATCAAGATAGTGACATCCGAAAATCAGGAGCCAGCGTCAAAAATACTTGCAGCAACAAGCGTTTCAACTCCCGCTAAGACCGTTAGGGCAAAGACAGCCGGCCAAAAGCAGTATCTGGATGCTATTGATGAGCACACTATTACTTTTGGAATTGGTCCGGCAGGCACCGGTAAGACCTATTTGGCCGTGGCAAAGGCAGTATCGGCCCTTTATCGCAAAGAGGTAAGTCGAATCATTTTGACTAGACCCGCTGTTGAAGCTGGAGAGCGGCTGGGTTTCTTGCCAGGAACACTGAGTGAAAAAATCGATCCGTATTTAAGACCGCTATTCGATTCGCTTCAGGAAATGCTTGAACCTGAGGTCACCGCGAAGATGATGGACGCTGGAGTCATTGAAGTTGCTCCGCTTGCCTACATGCGCGGCAGGACTCTGAATGACAGTTTTATCATCTTGGATGAGGCACAGAACACTACTGCCGAGCAGATGAAGATGTTCCTCACCCGCCTGGGGTTCAATTCTAAAATGGTGATTACCGGTGACGTCACGCAAGTTGACCTTCCAGGTGGGAAGTCAGGACTTGGAGTCGCCAGGGAAGTTCTCGAGGGGGTTGAAGGCTTGCACGTTGCAACTCTGTCGAGCCGAGACGTCGTTCGTCATGAACTAGTAACTCGAATCGTCGATGCCTACGAAAGGGCGGAAACTAAGTGAGCATCGAGATCACCAATGAGTCGCTTGAGGATGTTGACACCGCAAGAGTTCTGAAACTTGCCAGCTTTGTGAGAGGTGAGCTAAAGCTGCACGAGCTCGTAGAGCTGGGGGTCACCTTTATCGATGAAGGCCCCATGGCCGACCTTCACATCAAGTGGATGGATGAACCAGGGCCCACCGATGTCCTTAGTTTCCCCATGGACGAGCTGAGACCAGGTTCAGACATGTCAAACCCTTCAGAGGGCATCCTTGGGGACATAGTCGTTTGCCCCCAAGTGGCGATAAAGCAAGCAATTGTTGCCAATCACGAAACCATGAATGAAATTCTGATGCTGGTAACTCACGGCATGCTGCATCTGGTTGGCTTTGATCATGCCAAGCCGGAGGAGGAAGCAGAAATGTTCTCCCTGCAACGAAAACTGCTTGCTGATTTTTACGAGGGCGAAAACAAATGATCTACATCATCTCTGGATTAGTTGCAGTCATCGCCCTTTCGATTCTTGCCACGGTGCAAAGTCGCCTCGAGTTGGCAGAAGATTTTCGTGCTGGCGCACTTTCCATTGCAAGGGCAGTGATACTGGTCTCGCTCGCGGCACTGTGGTTGATTTACCAGCCCGGATCGATGTCAGCAGGAGTGTGGCTGGCGGTTGCCATAATTGCCATTTGGTTGTTCCAGCAAATTATTGGGCGAATGCTTGGTGCCACAAAGCTAGCAGAGCGCTTTGGGCTCAGGGCTGAAGCTTTTGTGACCTGGTGGGCCAAAACGATCTCCCCAATCAGACTCGTCATTCCCGCAGTCGCTGAGGCATACGAGCAGGAGCTGCTTGATTCGGTTGAAGAATTTTCTGAAACCGTGGTGAGAGAAGTCATGGTTCCGAGGGTGGACATGGAGGTTGTTGACTCGGATGCCCTATTGCAAGATGCGCTGAGCACTTTTATTGCGAGCGGTTATTCTCGGCTGCCGGTTGTCGGGGAAGATGTTGACGATGTTTTAGGGGTTTTGTATTTGAAAGACCTAGCAAGAGTTGTCCACAAAGACCCAGCACTCCTTGGTAGCAAGAAAGCTGTGGAGGCATCCAGACCGGCACTATTTACTCCGGAGTCAAAATCTGTCGCCGAATTACTGCAGGAGATGCAAAAGGCGAGCACGCAAATTGCGGTCGTTGTAGATGAATACGGTGGCGTGGCGGGCATCGTTACCGTAGAGGATTTAATCGAAGAGCTGGTTGGTGAAATAGGCGACGAATACGATCGTGAAGATATTGGCATCGAGTCTCTGGCGGATGGAAGTTACCGCATGCATCCCAGGACCACACTCGATGAAGTTTCTGAATTGCTCCAAATAGAACTTAGTGATGATGATGTCGATACCGTCGGAGGACTATTGGTAAAAGCTATCGGCGAATTGCCAGTTGGCGGCGAAGAGGTTGAAATAGCTGAAATTTGGCTCAAAGCTGAGCGGGTTGTGGCAAAAAAGGGTCAGCTGCTTAGCGTGCTGGTCAGGAAGATTGAAACGGTTGAGTGATTTTAGGTCTGGTTTTGTAAGTTTCGTGGGGCGGCCCAATGTTGGAAAGTCGACTTTGACCAATGCAATTGCTGGTCAAAAGGTGGCTATCACTAGCTCCAAACCACAGACCACTCGAAGAGCCATCAGGGCAATTAAGACTTCCGAGGCTGGCCAGTTGATAATGGTTGACACTCCAGGCCTTCACCGGCCTAGAACTCTTTTGGGTCAAAGACTCAATGACGTGGTTAGCTCAACCCTCAGTGAAGTGGATGTAATCGTGTTTTGCACTCCTGCAAATGAGCCGATTGGCCCGGGAGACAAAAAAATCGTTTCAGACATTCAGACATATTCCAAGGCAAAAAAGATTGCCGTGGTGACGAAATGTGAAACCGTATCTAAGTCAAAACTTGCGGAACATTTAATGAAAGTCGCTGACCTGGATAGCTGGGAAGAAATAGTCCCGGTCTCCGCAGTGACCCAAGAACAGCTTGACCTTCTAGAGCAACTGCTTATTCGTTACCTCCCGGTTGGACCGCTACTCTATGAGGCGGACACCGTAAGTGAAGAGTCTCTGGAGGATCAGATTTGCGAATTGGTGCGAGAGGCTGCCCTGGAACTGGTCAATGACGAGCTGCCTCACTCACTCGCCGTGACGATGGATGAAATAATTTATGAGGACCCGAAACCAATAATTCATGTGTCGGTTTGGGTGGAGCGTGACTCCCAAAAAGGAATCATTATTGGCAAGCAGGGCTCGATGCTAAAAACCATTGGACAGAAGGCTCGCCGCGAGATTCAGGCCTTGATGGGCGAGCCTGTTCACTTGGCGATTCAGGTTCGGATCGCACAAAACTGGCAGCGAAACCCAAAGCAACTCGGCAAGTTAGGGTTCTAGCGCTAAAAGGTTTCAAGTGTTAGCCTAAGTAAATGAGTTTTTCTCTACTGCTTATCGGCCGCGACGAGGCCTAGTTAGGGCCCAATCTCGTCGCGGAGCCAAAGTGCGGCCACATCAGATTTAGGCGGAGAGAAATGAAAAATAATCAAAAAGCTTCAAAAATGCCATTCGGCCGTTATCAGCCGTTTGCTGAGCAAATATCGGTCAACCTTCCCGACAGAACATGGCCCACAAAGACAATCGAGACAGCACCTAGATGGTGTGCTGTCGATCTCAGGGACGGCAATCAGGCTCTAATCGATCCCATGAACCCGGAACGAAAGCTTGAAATGTTCAATCTTCTGGTTTCCATGGGATATAAAGAAATCGAGGTTGGGTTTCCATCTGCATCGCAAATGGACTTCGATTTTGTAAGGCTTCTGATTGAGCAGAAGCTGATCCCTGATGATGTAACTATCCAGGTGCTCACGCAGTCAAGAGATCACCTTATTGAGCGAACCTACGAATCTATTGCTGGTGCGAAACAGGCAATTGTCCACTTCTATAACTCGACCTCCGTTCTTCAGAGGCGTGTAGTTTTCGGGCAAGACAAGGATGGCATCAAGAAGATCGCCACTGACGCCGCTCTCAAGTGTTTAGAGCTGGAGAAAACCGTTCCAGAAACTGCCGTTTTTTATGAGTACTCTCCGGAGTCCTATACCGGCACGGAGTTGGAATTTGCGGTCGAGGTTTGTAATGCGGTAGCAGAGATTATCAAGCCGACAACTCAGCGCAAGCTAATCATCAATCTGCCGGCAACCGTTGAGATGGCAACCCCGAATGTATATGCCGACTCAATCGAATGGATGTCCAGAAACCTAGAGCCTCGAGAGGCAATTTTGCTTTCGCTGCACCCTCACAACGATCGCGGCACTGCCGTGGCCGCCGCTGAACTCGGCTACCTGGCTGGAGCAGACAGAATCGAAGGTTGCCTTTTCGGAAACGGAGAACGAACCGGAAACGTCGATTTGATCACTCTTGGCCTGAACCTCTTCAGCCAGGGAATTGATCCGATGATTGACTTCAGTGACATCGATGGAATCAAGCGAACAGTCGAATATTGCAATCAGCTTCCGGTGCCCGAGAGAAGCCCATATGGCGGAGATTTGGTCTACACGGCATTTTCCGGGTCACATCAAGATGCTATTAAGAAGGGCTTCGACCATTTGGCAGCAGACGCCTTGGCGGCCGGCAAGAAAATTGACGAATTTAACTGGGCCGTTCCCTATCTTCCAATTGATCCAAAGGATGTTGGTAGGAACTACGAGGCCGTTATTCGTGTCAACTCCCAGTCCGGTAAGGGTGGGGTTGCATACTTGCTTAAGACTGACCACAGCCTCGACCTGCCTAGGAAATTGCAAATTGAATTTTCCAGAGTCATCCAGGGTCACACTGATAGCGAAGGTGGTGAGGTGAGCTCGGAGCGAATCTGGGAGATTTTCCAAGACGAGTATCTGCCATCAATCTCATTGGAGCCAAGATGGGGTCGTTTTGAACTGAAGAAGATGCGAACTGAGTCCGATATGGATGGTGAAGTGAAGATCGAGGTGGTCCTGAGAGACGGTGACTCTGACGTTGAAGCCCAAGCCACCGGAAATGGTCCAATTTCTGCTTTCATAAATGTGTTGCAGGGTATAGGCCCAAATATCAGATTGCTCGACTATGTCGAGCACACGTTGAGTGCCGGAGGAGATGCCCTTGCGGCAGCTTATATCGAGCTCGAAGTAGATGGCGAAACTCTTTGGGGAGTGGGGATCGATGGTGACATTGCAACCGCTTCACTCAAAGCTTTGATCAGCGGCACGAATAGGGCCCTAAGGACTGCAGTTCCAAGCTAATCTGCAATTTATTGCCATACTTATCGCATGCCACACTACCGAGATGAAGCCGTTGTAATTCGGACACATAAGCTTGGTGAGGTAGACAGAATTGTCACCCTTCTAACAAAAAACAATGGTCAGGTTAGAGCGGTGGCAAAAGGTGTACGCAAGACATCAAGCCGCATCGGCGCCAGACTCGAGCCTTTCACTGTTGTAGACGTGCAGCTATATCAAGGTCGAACACTTGACACTGTGTCTCAGGTAGAGCAGCTTTCCAATTACGGATCGGTGATAATCGCTGATTACGCGACCTACACTGCCGCGACTGCAGTGCTAGAAGCCGCCGAGCGCCTCACGAGAGAGGATTCATCCAGCCAGCAATTCATGCTTGTTGTTGGAGCACTTAGGGCACTATCACTCAAGGAGAATGCTTCTGATCAAATTCTTGATTCCTATTTGTTACGTGCTCTTGCTATCTCTGGGTGGATAGCGAATCTCGAAAATTGCCAAGGCTGTGGGTCAGATTCTCCAGTGGCATTCTCGGTGCATACCGGAGCTGTAAGTTGCACAAGTTGCATGCTCCCGGGTTCTGTTCGTCTCGGCGAGGAGGGAATTGGTCACATCGAGGCTCTCTTGTCCGGCGATTGGCCCAGCGTCACGCGCTCCAGCAGTAAGACCAGAAAAGCTGTTAGCGGAGTAGTGTCTGCCTACTTGCAATGGCAGCTCGAAAGAGGACTCAGGTCTCTCGAGCACGTGGAGCGATCATGATAATTCTCAATGACAAATCACGCCCTGCTCCTAAATTTGACTCGGTACCAGAGCACATTGCCATGGTCATGGACGGTAATGGCAGGTGGGCCAATCAGCGCGGGCTGACAAGGACAGAGGGTCACCGCGCCGGAGAGCAGGCACTGCTCGAGGCAGTAGCCGGCGCTGCTGAGGCTGGGGTACAACATCTAACCGCCTATGCGTTTTCTACCGAGAACTGGAAGCGATCGGCAGATGAAGTGCGATTCCTAATGGGCTACAACAAAGAGGTACTTCGTCGTCAAAGAGACCTACTGATGGACTGGAACATAAAAATCCGTTGGGCCGGCGGGGAGCGGAAGCTGTGGCCCTCGGTGATCTCAGAATTAAAAGCTGCTGAGGAACTGACTAAGAAAAACACTGGCCTGGTTCTAACGATGGCGGTTAACTACGGTGGACGGCAGGAGATAGTCGACGCGGTCAATAAATCGCTAGCCGGCAAATCCTCCCCACACCGCGTTTCCGAAAAGTCGATTCAAGGAAATCTATATGTCCCGGAGTTACCGGATGTGGACATGTTTCTGAGATCCAGCGGTGAACTTCGCACTTCAAATTTTATGCTTTGGCAATCCAGCTACGCGGAAATGATTTTTATGGATGTTCTGTGGCCTGATTTTAAGCGCGAGTCGATGTGGGAAGCAATAACCGAGTTCAATAGAAGGCAGCGCCGCTTCGGTGCAGCGATGGATGCGCCGCTAAACTAGCAACTCGCAGGAATCCAAGTAAAAAAACCCCGGAGAATGATGGCAACCCAGAAGCTAGACCAAGTTATTTCACTCGCAAAGCGAAGAGGTTTTGTCTTCCAAGCCGGTGAGATATACGGCGGTTCACGCTCTGCCTGGGATTATGGCCCCTTAGGCGTGGAGTTGAAAGAGAACATCAAGCGTCAATGGTGGCAGTCGGTGGTTTCAGGCAGGGAAGACGTAGTCGGCTTGGACAGCTCAATTATTTTGCCAAAAAAGGTTTGGGAAGCGTCTGGCCACGTTGAGGCTTTTGTCGATCCGCTGATTGAATGCACCTCCTGCCATAAGAGATTCAGGCAGGATCACCTCGAAGAGGCTTTTGAAGAGAAGAAAAGCAGGCCGGCGAAGTCCATGGCTGAAATAGCCTGCCCAAATTGCGGCGGCAAGGAAACTTGGACCGAGCCAAAAAGCTTTAATGGGCTGCTGAAGACTTCTCTTGGGCCGGTTGATGATGACTCTGGCATGCACTACCTAAGGCCAGAGACAGCTCAGGGTATCTTTGTCAATTTCAATAATGTCCTAAACGTTTCAAGAATGAAGCCGCCTTTCGGTATCGGCCAGATGGGCAAGAGCTTTAGAAATGAAATTACTCCGGGAAACTTCATCTTCAGGACTCGCGAGTTTGAACAGATGGAAATGGAGTTTTTCGTAAAGCCCGGTGAGGATGAAAAGTGGCACGATTACTGGATTGAGCAGCGTCATAACTGGTACTTAGACCTTGGAATTAGGCCTGAGAACTTGCGCCTTTTCGATCACCCGAAGGAAAAGCTCTCTCACTACTCAAAGCGGACTGTTGATATTGAGTATCGATTTGGTTTCCAGGGTGGAGAGTTTGGAGAGCTCGAGGGAATTGCTAATCGAACGGACTTTGACCTAAAGACTCATTCAGCAGCATCGGGTGTGGATCTAAGTTATTTTGATCCAACTGAAGAGAAGCGTTGGACACCTTTTGTTATCGAGCCTGCAGCAGGACTCACCCGATCGCTGATGGCCTTCCTAGTGGATGCTTATTCAGAAGATGAAGCACCTAACGCTAAGGGCGGTGTAGACGTCAGAACGGTCCTTCGGCTGGATTACCGACTTTCACCAATCAAGGCAGCGGTGCTGCCACTGAGCCGCAACGAGGCGCTAAACCCGATTGCGCGTGACTTAGCCGAAGAGCTCAGAAAAAACTGGAACATTGACTTTGATGACTCAGGAGCAATCGGCAGACGATATCGCAGACAGGATGAAATTGGAACGCCATTTTGCATAACCGTTGACTTCGAAAGCCCTGAAGACAGGGCTGTGACAATTAGAGAGCGCGACAGTATGGCCCAGGAAAGAGTTTCCCTCGACAAGGTGTCTACTTATCTATTTGAAAGGCTCAATTAGTTCATTGGCTCTCCGCTACGGCAGCAAGACATTTGAGGTACCAGTTGTACTGGCACCTATGGCTGGTATAACCAACACTGCCTTTCGCAGGCTATGTCGGGAGTATGGAAACGGCCTTTTCGTATCCGAAATGGTCACATCCAGGGCATTGGTTGAGCGAACCGAAGAATCTATGCGTTTGATCGGTCACCATGAGTCGGAAGAATTTCGTTCGGTTCAGCTTTATGGAGTTGACCCAGCAACTATTAGCAGGGCAGTTGAGATGCTAGTCGATGAAAACCGAGCTGATCATATTGACTTGAATTTTGGATGCCCCGTTGCCAAGGTCACTCGCAGAGGGGGAGGAGCAGCACTTCCATGGAAAGCCGAATTATTCGAATCCATAGTTAAGGCAGCCGTTAGGGCTGCTGGAGAGATTCCGGTCACGGTGAAGATGCGTAAAGGTATCGACCAGAATCACCTAACCTTTTTGGACGCTGGAAAAGCTGCTCGTGATGCCGGAGTTAGCGCGGTTGCCCTGCACGGCAGAACCGCAGAAGATTTCTATTCCGGCAAGGCTGACTGGGATGCCATAGCTGAGTTGAGGCAGTCCTTGCCGGATGTCCAAGTTCTTGGCAACGGTGATATTTGGTCAGCTGCTGATGCTGTGGCGATGATGGACAAAACAGGTGTTGACGGAATTGTAGTTGGGAGAGGTTGTCTTGGGCGCCCATGGCTATTCCAGGACCTCGAGCTGGCAATTGCAGATTATCTGAGTGGAAAAAGGGCAAATTCATTTCAAGAAATCATGCCCACACTCGGTGAAGTTGCAACCGCTTTCTATCGTCATGCTGAGTTGTTGACTGAATTTTTTGAAGACCAGGGGAGAGCGTGCAGGGACATAAGAAAGCATGTTGCGTGGTATTTCAAGGGGTACCCAGTCGGCGGAGAGTTCCGTGCCAACTTGTCTCGCGTGGAATCACTTCAAGAGGCAGCTGACCTGCTGGCGACACTTGATCAGGACGCTCCCTATCCTGGAGAGGAAGCGGAGGGACCTAGGGGCCGCTTGGGTTCGCTGAAGCGCTGCGCGTTGCCAGAAGGCTGGCTTGACTCCAGAGAGCTGTCATCTGACCATCGTTCCCAGCTTGAGTTCGCCGAACTGTCTGTTTCAGGGGGCTAGCCCATGAATGAATTCTTGGAGGCTGGTTATAAGCCTGCCGACTTCGAAAGGTTCGTTGAGCAGCCAACATCACAGATGAAGGGTCGGGGTGAATTTGCCCGCGATCGCGCAAGGGTTTTACACTCGGCCGCCTTTAGAAAACTCAGTGCTAAAACTCAGGTGCTGTCGCCAACCTCGGGTGACTTCGCAAGGACTCGACTTACTCATTCCCTTGAGGTCGCTCAGGTTGGTAGAGAGCTGGCCAACTCACTCGGAGTCAATCCAGACCTGGTGGACATGGGGTGCCTAGCCCACGATCTTGGGCATCCGCCATTTGGTCATAATGGTGAGGCGGCCCTAAATTTCTGGGCGGCAGACATCGGCGGTTTTGAGGGTAATGCTCAGACTTTTAGAATTCTTACTCGTCTCGAGCCGAAAATTTACGATCAAAGCGGAATCTCTCGAGGTCTAAACCTCACCAGGGCATCACTTGATGCGGCGACCAAATACCCTTGGCAATTATCACGCGCAGCGGAATTTGGAAGCACTACCAAATTTGGGGTCTACGAAGATGATCTCGAAGTCTTCGGCTGGATGCGTCACGGAGCACCAGACGGTGCTAAATGTGTCGAGGCCCAGATCATGGATTTTGCAGACGACGTTGCATACTCGGTCCATGATTTCGAAGATTCTATTGTCGAGGGCTTTGTTATCGCTGCTGAAATTTCAGATTCAAACTCAGATGAAGCACTGATTGATGACATCAGCAAATGGTCCGGCGGAACGCTGGCCAGGGTGCAGTTGGAGGAGGCACTGGCTTCGCTCAGGACATCAAAGTATTGGTTGCACGAGTTTGATGGGTCCCCGCGACATCTTGCTCAGCTAAAGAATCTTGCCAGCGACATCATCGGTTCTTTTGTTTCCAGAACCACTCAGGCCATATTGCAAAATGCTTCGAAGAATTCACTGACGAGGTATCGTGCCGGAGTAATTGTCCCGAGCAAGGTTAGAAGTGAAATAGCTGTTCTGAAAGGAATAGTGGCATCCTCAGTTATGACACACAATTCTCGACAGCCCTATTACGAGGATCAAAGATCGTTGCTTATTGAGCTGGCAGACGCGTTATTGGCGAAGAACGGCTTCGGACTTGACCCTCAAGCCACCGAAGCATGGGGTGCAGCGCACAGTGACAGTTCCAAAAAACGTGTAATTGTTGATTCTGTGGCCTCATTGACCGACCCTGCCGCGATCGCGCTGCACAAGGCGACCAGAGCATAGGATTTGATTATGGCTGGAAGAGTTGCGCAGGGGGACATTGAGGAGCTCAAAGAGCGCGCAGACATTATTGAAATTATTGGATCCTATGTATCTTTAAAGCCTGCAAGCTCAGGTTCCTTTAAGGGCTTATGTCCCTTTCACGACGAGAAATCCCCAAGCTTTAATGTTCGAGCAAACCCCGCCTTTTACCATTGCTTTGGCTGTGGAGCTGGTGGCGATATATATAAATTTATTCAAGAAATTGAGTCTGTCAGTTTTGCAGACTCGGTTCAGCGAGTAGCAGATAAGGCCGGCTACCAACTGAAGTTCGAAGAGGGCACCGAGGAAGCGTCAACACGCTCCAGGTTGCTAGCGCTAAATAAATTTGCCGCAGAGTATTACCAGAGTCAGCTTGAGACTGAGGAAGGCCTTTTCGCTAGAGATTTCCTGGTTCGGCGGGGCTTTGCGGCTGAGAGCTTCGAAAGCTTTGGAATTGGTTACGCACCAAAGGGCTGGCAGAATTTGATAACTGCCGCGACTGGTGCCGGGTACCAGCCCCAAGAAATGGTCTCGGCTGGCCTAGCCATGGAAAGTGACAAAGGCGGCTATGACCGTTTCCGCGGGCGTGTGCTCTGGCCGATTAGGGATGCGAATTCTCAAGTCCTTGGTTTTGGTGCCAGAAGGCTCTACGAAGAGGACCAGGGACCAAAATACTTAAACACCCCGGAGACTCCTGTTTATCACAAGTCCTCGGTCTTATACGGTCTTGATTTAGCGAGAAAGTCAATTGTCAAAACCAGACAAATTGTGGTTGTTGAGGGCTACACGGACGTTATGGCATGCCACCTTGCTGGCATACAGACGGCAGTCGCAACCTGCGGTACAGCCTTCGGCGAAGACCACATAAAGATAATCAACAGGCTGCTTGGTCAGTCCAGCGAGCCGGCAGAAGTTATTTTCACTTTTGACCCTGATGCCGCGGGGGAGAAGGCTGCCCTCAGGGTCTACGGTGACAGTTCCAAATTCAACGCTTTGACCTTTGTGGCCAGTGGTCCAGAGGGGTTGGACCCGGCAGATTTACGTCAAAAACATGGTGATCAGGCAATTCCAAAAATGCTTGAGCAAAAAAAGCCACTATTTGAGTTCGTGATTCGTCACCGAATCAGCCAGTTCTCGCTTCAGGACCTTGATTCAAGGGTTGCAGCGGCAAGGTCGGCTGCGCCGGTGGTAGCTGAAATCAAAGATTCTGCGCTTCGAGCTGGTTATACGAAAGCATTGGCAGACTGGGTGTCTTTGGATTCAATCGAGATCGAGCAAATGGTCAGATCCGGAGTCACGAGCGCTGTGCAACAGCGGGTAGAACCCATGCGACAGGCCGGTCAGGCGCCAAAGTCATCCGAAACTCCCCAGACCAGGCTTGAGAAGCAAATACTAGAGGTGCTGGTACAGGCGCCCACCGTATTCAGTAGCGAGCAGCTTCGCCGAATGACAGCATCTGGATTATCTGAACCGCAAAATCAGCGAGTCCTTGAGGCGGTCTTGTCGCTGTCGTCTCAGCTAACAGATAACAGCTTCGCTAACCTGCTTGTCTCAACTGTCGAGCCAGATGACGTTGACTTAGTGCGAGCCTTTGCCATGGCCGACTTGCCGGTGGCAAATGATGCCGCATTTGCAAAGTACTCCTCGGGAATAGTCAAAAGTGCCATGCTGAACACTCTGTCACGGGAGAAACTGGATCTAATGTCGGCCCTTCGCAGAGTAGATGCGACGGCAAGCCCGGAGCAACTCTCTCAGGTTCAACGACAGCTGGTGAACTTAGAATCTGAACGACGAGATTTGATGAAATAGCCTCTCAATCTGCTAATGTTGTCACGCGTCCTTTGGGATGCATTCCTCGATAGCTCAATTGGCAG